>JAHDSC010000005.1 GCA_018432925.1 Desulfobacterales bacterium
ATAAAGAAAATCATCGATTCGAAAACCCCTTTCGAACGAAGACTGGTTTCAAAATCCGAGGCAATGGAGTTTTTCAAAGGCGAGCCGTATAAACTCGAATTGATTTCCGAACTCGCGGACGGAACGATATCCCTTTACAAACAGGGAGGTTTCACGGATCTGTGCCGGGGACCCCATATCCCCCATACGGGATTTATTAAAGCCATAAAACTGATGAAAGTATCCGGCGCCTATTGGCGCGCCGATCCGAAAAAGGCCCAACTCCAGAGGATTTACGGTACGGCCTTTTTCGACAAAAAAGAACTGAAAGCGTATCTTCATCTTCTCGAGGAGGCCAGGAAAAGAGACCACCGGAAGCTCGGCGCGGAACTGGATCTTTTCAGCTTCCATGATGAAGCGCCGGGGATGCCGTTTTTTCATCCGAGGGGAATGACGATATGGAACGAACTCATTCATTACTGGAGGATCGAGCACCGGGCCGCGGGCTATGTGGAGACAAAGACGCCGATCCTGCTGAATCGCAAGCTCTGGGAAAAAAGCGGGCACTGGGACAATTACCGGGAAAACATGTATACCACCCTGATCGATGAAACGGAATATGCCGTCAAACCGATGAACTGTCCGGGCGGAATGCTTCTTTATGATATGAAAACGCATTCATACAAAGACTTGCCGCTTCGTGCCGCTGAAATCGGACTGGTTCATCGGCTCGAATTGAGCGGGGTATTATGCGGCCTTTTCCGGGTACGTGCGTTTCATCAGGACGACGCCCACATTTTCATGACCCCCGACCAGATCGAAAACGAAATTTTAGGGGTGCTCCGGCTCGTGGATCGTATTTACAGCACGTTTGGTCTCGGGTTTCACCTGGAACTTTCCACGCGCCCCGAGAAGTCGATCGGGACGGATCAACAGTGGGCGCTTGCAACGGAAGGTTTGCGATCGGCCTTGAACACATACGGAAGGGATTACAAGATCAATGAAGGCGACGGCGCTTTTTACGGGCCGAAGATCGATATTCATATAAAAGATGCGCTCGGCCGCACATGGCAATGCGGGACCGTCCAACTGGATATGGCTCTGCCGGAAAGATTCAATCTGTCCTACATCGGCAGCGACAATGAAAAACACCGTCCGATCATGATCCACAGGGTCATTTACGGTTCCATCGAGCGGTTTTTAGGGATTCTCGTCGAACATTTTGCCGGAAGGTTTCCGCTGTGGCTCGCCCCGGTTCAGATTGCCGTCTTGCCCATTAACGACGACCTGGTACCTTTTGCCATGGAAGTGAAAACAGCGCTTGACAAAGCGGCGATTCGCGCCGAAGTCGACAGCCGGACCGAAAGCCTGAATAAAAAAGTTCGGGACGCCCAGTTAAACCGGATTCCGCTGATTCTGACCATCGGAGCAAAGGAAAAGGAATCCGGAACGCTTTCGGTAAGAACGCTGGACGGAAACGTGAAATTCGGCATATCGCGGGAGGAATTTTTAAACCGGGTTCAGAAGCACCTGCGGGAGCGAAGTCCCGAACTGGATATTTTCAGGAACCAACCGCCGGATGGTTTATGAAAAAACCCCGGAAGAACGAGGCTCCGCCGGCAAACCATGAAAACGCGGGTGTTACCACTTGCCGGATCCAGTGGTGCGATTTGCGGTGCGAGCATGCCGATTTTGCGAAGCTGGACGCGCTGGATGGGAGCTGCCGGACCTTTCAGTCGTTATGGTGCCGGAAGTTGAACCGGCATGTAACCAAAAACGCCCCCTGTGAAGCATTGTTCGGTAAAAGACGCCCGACGACCGGATGGTAAAAAATTCAACAGTGAAATCATGTCAAAAAGACTGAAAAACTTCATGCGGTACTGGTTTCCGGTATTGATTTACTGCCTGCTGATTATCATCCAGTCCTCCAGACCATCCCCGGAATGTCTTCCTCACCTGCCTTATATGGACAAATTTCTGCATTTTGCCGGTTACGGCCTTTTAGGCGCTTTATTTTTAAGGGCTTACAAGACGCTTTCGATGAGAAACCGCACGGGCCTTCTGGTGACGATCAGCATTCTTTCCGCATTTATTTTCGGAATCACGGACGAAATTCACCAGTATTACGTTCCCAGGCGAAGCTCGGATCTGATGGATCTTATGGCGGATTTGCTTGGAAGTGCTTTCGGCGTATTTCTTTATCAATTGATCCACGCAAACCGTTATCATCACGCAGCCGGGGTTTCCGAATAAGTCCCGGAAATCGAAAACGAGAAGATTGGTGAGCTTTTCGGCGTGAGTTATTCTTCGATCAGTCATATCGTTCAATCGGTGAAATCCGAATTGGAGATGAATAAAGGGTTCTTGGATAAATTCATGAAAATATATTCACTATTCAAGATGCCCTTTCCCGGTATGACCAACCAATGTTTGAAGGATCAGGGTCTCGTATCCGTCAAAGAACTGTGGGTGAAGATCGATTACCCGCCTATGGCCCAGTAACTTCAGCGAAACCGCCTATCGCGGACCCGCATGCTAGGTGGTGTGTGGGCCGGGGGAGAAAACCCCCGGCTACCCGATTCGGCAATTACTCGTTGTTGCTGTCTTCCTTGTCCTCCCCGTGACCATATTTCTCCTCCAACTGCCGCAGAGTTTCTTTAAGCACGGGAAGCCGCTGCTTGTCTTTGGGATCTGTCGAAGTTTTCTTGAGTTCGATCAGCGTTTTTAGGTCCAGCACTCGAAGGCTGTGGCCTCTGAAATCAATTTCCACGGTGTGATCCAGGAGTTCCTTATAGGATTTTCCCCCCTCAATAACAGCCAATATATCTAGCGGGCCGATCCGTGTCGTGAGAAGCACGTGACCCTTCCCCGATAGGTCGCGCTC
>JAHDSC010000181.1 GCA_018432925.1 Desulfobacterales bacterium
CATTGTATTTGTATTCTGGGGTGTTGGCAGTTATAGTTCGCGGAGAACAGGAAGAGCCGCCCTTGTAAACGGACAGCCGATTACCATGGAAGAATATAGAGAAAATTACAGCCATATGATTGAACAGCTTCGGCAGAGATACGGGAACAACCTGAACGATCGGATGATCGAGATGCTCCAGGTTAAAAAACAGGCAATAAATCAGCTGATTGACCGGTTGATTCTGGTTCAGGAGGCAGAAAAACTTAATTTTCGAGTTTCCGATGAAGAACTGACGGAAGCAATCGGCGAAATGGAGGTTTTTCAGGTCGAAGGGGTATTTAATCCTCGACTTTACGAAAATGTATTGAATCGAAACCGATTAACGCCTGAAATGTTCGAACATATTCACAGGCAGACGATGCTGACAAGCAAACTCAGAGCGTTTGTTACGGGCGGCGCCAAGGTTTCAGACCCCGAGGCCCTTGAATGGTTTAAATGGAACAATGCCTCGGTGAATATCGATTACGTTTTATTTGAACCCGAAAAATATAAAGAGATCGAACTTGCCGATGAAGATGTAAAAGGATTCTTTGATAAGAAGAAAGCGTCTTATAAAATTGACCCTCAAATCAAGGTGCGCTATCTGCGTTTTGAACCGGAATTATATCGGTCCGGTGTGGAAATCACACCGGAAGAGATCAGGGATTATTATGATGCGAACCGGGAAGAATTCAAAAAAGAGAAAACAGTTGAAGCAAGGCACATCCTGATAAAGGTCGATCCGGATGCAGTCCCCGAAGCGGTTGAAAAAATGCATAAAAAGGCTCTTGACATCCTCAAGATGGCTGAGGAGGGCCAAAACTTCTCCGACCTGGCTCTGCGGTATTCCGAATGCCCGAGCAAAGATAAAGGAGGTTATCTGGGTACATTCGGAAAAAATGCGATGGTCCGGCCTTTTGCCGAAAAGGCTTTCGGGATGAAGGCCGGTGAAATCAGCGATCCGGTGCGCACCCGTTTCGGTTGGCATATAATAAAGGTTGAAAAAGTCAATGAAGAATCGAGTGTTCCATTTGAGGAAGCCGATTCTGAAATTCAAAAAAAATTGACGGACGAAAAGGCAAGAAATCTTGCATATGATTCGGCAGAGGCGGTTTACAATGCCTCTTTTGATGGAGAAGATTTGCTGAAGGCAGCTGAATCTCGGAAGCTAAAAATGCAGACAACCGATTTTTTTACGATCAAGGGACCGGAAAAGGGCATAAAAGATCGAGAGAAATTCGCATCAATCGCTTTTGATATGCCACTGATGGAAATCAGTGATGTTCTGGACCTTGGAGACGGTTATTATATACTTCAACCGATTGAAAAAAAACCGGAAAGAATTCCGGAACTCAAGGAGGTGGAAGAAAGGGTCCGGGCGGATCTGAGAAAAGAAAAACAGGAGGAAATGGCAAATAAGGATGCAAGCGAGCTGTTGTCTCTTTTAAAAGCGGCGGGGGACGGCAGTATCTCGGGAGGAAATTATCCGGTAACCCCAAAAACGACCGGCTATTTTAAACGAAATGATACGATCCCAGAAATCGGATATGAGCCGGAAATCACCCGATCCGCCTTTATGCTGTCTTCGGATAAAAAACTGGCGGAAGATGTCATAAAAGGGAATAACGGTTATTATATTATCAGCCTGAACGCTCGTAAAGAAGCCGATACGGAAGGGTTTGAAAGGGAAAAATCAAAAATCAGGGAAATGCTCCTTCTGAAAAAAAAGACCCGGTTGTTTGATGAATGGTTGTCACAATTAAGAAACAAAAGCGAGATTTCCGTTGAAGAAAATGTTTTGGAATAGACGATATGTTCCGATATCATTAGCAGGGTGTTGAAAAACAAGAATCAGGCCGTCAGGCAAGGCGCGCGGCGAAGCGACAAGCGCAGCATATTCAAGCATATGTGAGCATTGGAGAGAGCCGTGCAACGCTGAATGGCGGCCTCAGGCGCAGTTTTTCAACACCC
>JAHDSC010000109.1 GCA_018432925.1 Desulfobacterales bacterium
AGATCCATGGGGTTCCGGTGCTAAGCAGTATCCGCGATATCAAAGAGGCCGCAAAGAAAGTGCAAGCGGACGAAGCGCTCATTGCGATTCCTTCCGCAAGCGCTCAACAGATGCGAAGGATCGTGGATTATTGCAAGGAAAGCGGTATTACCTTCAAGACCATACCGGGTTACGGCGAACTGATCAACGGGCGGGTGACGATAAATTCCATAAGGGAAGTTGACTTCCGGGATCTTCTGGGACGTGAGATCATCAAACTGGAGGAGGAAAAAATCGGTGCTTATTTGCAGGAACAACGCGTAATGGTCACCGGCGCCGGTGGATCGATCGGTTCGGAACTTTGCCGACAAATCTGCCGTTACCGTCCCGATAAAATCTTATTATACGAACGGGCGGAAAGCCCGCTTTATGAAATTGAACTGGAACTGAAACAGGCTTTTGAGGATGTAAAAATCGTGCCGCTGCTGGCGGATATCCAGAACCGATGCCAGCTTGAAAAAGCCTTTGAAACCTTCCGGCCCCATACCGTTTTTCATGCCGCGGCCTACAAACACGTTCCGATGCTGGAATTGCAACCCTGGAAAGCAATTGAAAACAATATCCTTGGCACTCATAATTTGGTGGATGCCGCAAATCGATTTGAAGTGGAACGTTTTGTTTTTGTTTCCACGGATAAAGCCGTTCGTCCGGCCAATGTTATGGGTGCTTCCAAGCGTGTGGTTGAAGTTTTGATACAAAATCAGAACATATGCGGATTTTCAAAAACCCGGTTTATGACGGTTCGATTTGGAAATGTCGTGGGCAGCGTCGGCAGCGTGGTTCCGCTTTTTAAGAAGCAGATTGAAAAGGGCGGTCCGGTCACCGTCACACATCCGGATATTACACGCTATTTCATGACGGTTCCCGAAGCCTGTCAACTGATTCTTCAATCCGGTGCGATGGGGCAGGGCGGTGAAATATTTCTGCTCGATATGGGCACACCCATCCGGATTGACGATATGGCGCGGGATCTGATCCGTCTTTCAGGCTTTGAGCCGGATGTGGACATCAAGATCAAATACATCGGCCTGAGACCAGGAGAAAAGCTTTACGAGGAATTGATCACCGAAGGGGAAGGCATCATGCCGACTTCTCATCACAAGATTATGGTTCTAAAAGGGACGGAATGCAATCTTCAGGTTTTGAATCATCGAATCATTGAATTGGCGGATCTGGCAAGCAATCAGGCTACGGAACCAATCAAGGAAAAGTTGAAGCAGATTTTGCCCGAATACCGACCGGCGGAAAGTGACCTGTTTTAAAACTTTAAATCTTAAACATGAAAATTTTCCAATTATGCTGAAACTTGCCCTCATCGGTGCCAACGGCATGCTCGCGCAAATGGTTAAGCGCGTTGCACCGAAAGAATACCGCATCATCCCTTTTGATCTCCCTAACTTCGACCTGACGAATCAAGAGCAGGTATTTCAAATGCTTTATGACCTTCGACCGGAAGTGATTATCAATTGCGCGGCTTATACCCATGTCGATGGGTGTGAATCCGATGAAAATTCAGCAATGATAGTCAACGGTGAAGGCCCCGGCTATCTTGCTCATGCAGCGAAGGAAATTGATGCCGTTTTGGTTCATATTTCCACCGACTATGTATTCGATGGCGAGAAAAGGGAACCTTATACGGAAGAGGATCCGGTCAATCCAAGATCGGTATATGGCCGATCGAAACTCAAAGGGGAAGAAAAGATTCTGGCGAGCGGTCTGAAGAAATTTTTCATTTTTCGAACCAGTTGGCTTTACGGTCCGGGAGGGAAGAATTTTGTTGAGACCATCATCCGCATGTCAAAGGAAAAAGTGGAGTTGCGGGTCGTTGACGACCAAATCGGCACGCCGTCTTACACTGGTGATCTGGCGGAGGCAATTTTTAGGTTGCTTGCGTTTTCTGAACACCGAGCGCCAGTTGTCAATCACGGCCTTTACGGTCTCTACCATTTTTCAAACAGTGGTTTTTGCAGCTGGCATGAATTTGCCGTCGAAATTGTGGCCCAGTTAAAGACGCGGAGTAAAGGTCTCAGGGTAAAGCGTATTTTGCCCATCCGGACTGTAGAATACCCATTGCCAGCCGAAAGACCTGCCTATTCTGTTTTTTCGAAAAGAAAGTATATTGAAGCCACGGATGCCGTTATCCCTTTCTGGAAAGACAGCTTGGTGCGTTATTTTGAAGAGCGGGGAAACTAATCGACCTTAAGGAGAACGTTTTGGGAATGAAGGGAATGAAAAAAGGCATTGTTTTGGCAGGAGGAGTCGGAACCCGGTTATATCCATTGACTTTAGCGGCCAGCAAGCAGCTTCAGCCGGTTTATGACAAGCCGATGATTTATTACCCCCTTGCAACCCTGATGATGGCAGGGATCAGGGATATTCTCATCATATCCACCCCTAACGATACCCCGCGATTTCAGAACCTGCTCGGTGATGGTTCGCGGTGGGGAACCAACCTGTATTACGCCGTCCAGCCCGAACCCAAAGGGATTGCCCAGGCCTTTCTGATCGGAGAAGAGTTCATCGGTGGAGAACCGGTTTGTCTGATCCTTGGCGACAATATTTTCTACGGGAAAATCGGACTGGATCGGATTGTAAGGGAATTTGAAATGGGCGCTTGGATTTTCGGTTATCCGGTAACCGACCCGAAGCGTTACGGGGTTGTGGAATTTGACAAAAACGGCAGAGTGTTGAGCATCGAAGAAAAGCCCGTCAATCCGAAATCACAATATGCCGTTCCGGGTCTGTACCTATACGATGGGACGGTTGTGGAACGCACCCGGGTGCTGAAACCATCCGGCAGAGGTGAACTGGAAATTACCGAACTAAATCTTTCCTACCTCCGCAGCGGTAATCTCATGGTAGAAAAACTGGGGAGAGGAATCGCATGGTTCGATGCCGGAACCCATATGAGCCTACTTGAAGCCGGCAATTTCATCGGGACCCTGGAAGCCCGCCAAGGACTCAAGATTGCCTGCCTTGAAGAAGTCGCTTTGAACATGGGATTTATTGATCAATCCCATATGAAAAAAATTATCGAAGAAACCCCCCCATCCAGTTATCGCGATTACCTGTGTATGATTCTACAGGACGGCTTTTAAAAATGAATGTGATTCAAACGGTTATTCCGGATGTTCTCATCATTGAGCCCAGGCTTTTTGGTGATGACCGCGGATTCTTTTTTGAGAGCTATAACGAGAAAGCATGGCAGGAGGGAACGGGGGTGAAGAGGACCTTTGTCCAGGACAACCATTCCCGTTCCGCAAAAGGGGTTCTTCGCGGCCTGCATTATCAGATCAAACATGTCCAGGGAAAACTCGTACGCTGTATTCTGGGCGAAATCTTTGACGTTGCCGTTGACCTGCGTAAAAACTTCCCGAGTTTCGGAAAATGGGTAGGTTTTTTTTTGTCGGCTGAAAATAAACGTCAGTTATGGATTCCCGAAGGCTTTGCTCACGGCTTTTTGGTTGTGTCGGATTTTGCCGAGATCCTTTACAAGGCTACCGACTATTACACTCCTGAATTCGAACGAAGTATCATCTGGAATGACGCTGACCTGCATATAGAATGGCCGATTGATTCCGGGCCGATCCTGTCAGCCAAAGATTCGACTGCTGCCGTCTTTAAAGAGGCGGAGGTTTTTGAATGGTAAGTCAAAAACAGGAGAAATAATGGCATCAACCATCCTGATTACAGGCGGCGCGGGTTTCATCGGCAGCAATCTCGTTCATCACTGTCTGGCGCAACATGATTTCACACTGATCAATCTGGACAAGCTGACTTATGCGGGCAATCCGGAATCACTCTTTCCAATTCAGAACCATCCCAGGCATGTCTTTGTAAAAGGAGATATCTGTAAACGGGAACTACTGAAAAGCCTTTTTGAAAAATACCGGCCTAGGGCAATCATGCATCTTGCCGCGGAATCACATGTGGATCGCTCGATCGACGGCCCCGGTGCATTCATTCAAACCAATATGGTGGGTACGTTCCAGCTTCTGGAGACTGCGCGGGCATATTGGACCACACGATCAGATGAGAAAAAACGTGACTTCCGGTTTTTACATGTCTCAACCGATGAAGTGTACGGATCCCTGGGCAAAGACGGTTATTTCACGGAAGAATCCCGCTATCAGCCTAGTTCCCCCTATTCGGCGTCGAAAGCCTCCTCGGACCACCTCGTGCGGGCATATTACCATACCTATGGATTGCCTACCCTAATTACTAACTGTTCCAATAATTACGGCCCGCGGCAGTTTCCCGAAAAGCTCATTCCACTGATGATCCTGAATGCCCTCGAAGGTCACAAATTGCCGGTCTACGGCGATGGTCGGAACATCCGTGACTGGTTGTACGTGGAAGATCATTGCCGGGCGCTTTTGACGGTGCTCGCCGGCGGGCGACCGGGCGAGACTTACAACATTGGCGGCAACCACGAAAAAAGCAATCTGGATGTGGTTCAAACCCTTTGCGGGATTCTCGATGAAATGAGCCCTCGCGCTGACGGGATACCCTATCAAGAGCAGATCGTGTTCGTTAAGGACCGCCCGGGCCATGATTTTCGCTATGCCATTGATGCTTCGAAAATTCAGCGAATGCTCGGCTGGCAACCGGCGGAAAATTTTGAAAGCGGATTACGCAGGACTGTCGCATGGTATCTGAATAATCGTGAATGGTGCGCCCATGTCCAGGACGGCAGTTACCATCGCCAACGCCTCGGGGTGTTGACCGCATAAAACATTCATAAAAAATCATGGTCAAATAAGAAAGAGGGTCTTTAGAAAATTGAATAAATTTATGATGTTAGAAATATAGCAATTTTTTTTTGATAAGGGGAGAGATATTTAATCGACCTATCAGCTTCCCCCGTTTGTCATCAGGCTGGGGCGTTTTAAGGATATTCTCATCAAAGGCTTCTGAATTCAGAATTATGAAAGAATGCAACGATTATGACTTGGTGAACGAACCCGGTCATATGGAGCGACATTACTGGGAGGATTTGTGGCGCTTTCGGGAGCTGTTTTTTGTTCTTGCATTGCGGGATATTGCTGTCCGCTACAAACAAACTATTATCGGCGTTTTGTGGGCAGTTATCCGGCCTTTTTTAACAATGGTTGTTTTTACTGTCATTTTTGGTCGACTTGCAAAGCTGCCAAGCGACGGTGGGACACCTTATGCCCTGCTGGTCTTTGCGGCCTTGCTTCCCTGGACTCTTTTCTCCAACGCACTTTCTGAATCCTCCAACAGCCTCATCATTAATTCCAATCTGATCGGTAAAGTCTATTTCCCACGGATGATTATTCCTGCCGCCAGCGTGGTAACCGCTTTCATCGATTTTTTCATTAGCTTTATCATTCTTATAGGCATGATGATCTATTACCAGTTTGTACCTACTTGGCACATCCTGTTGCTGCCTTGTTTCATCATTCTGGCTTTGACGGCAAGCCTGGGGCCTGGCCTCTGGATAACCGCCCTCAACGTAAAATACCGTGACTTCCGTTATATAATTCCCTTTGTGGTGCAATTCGGACTTTATATATCTCCCGTAGGCTTCAGTAGTCAGATCGTTCCGGATAAGTGGCGCCTGCTTTACAGCCTCAATCCCATGGTGGGGGTGATCGACGGCTTCCGCTGGTGCATCCTGGGTGGAGAGAGCCTCATTTACGTACCCGGATTCATACTTAGTCTTGCTATTATTACATGCTTTCTCTGGCTGGGTGTATACCGTTTTCGCAAGATGGAAAAAACCTTTGCCGACTTAATTTAGAAAAACATTTATGAGTGACATCGTCATCAAAGCTGAAAATTTAGGCAAGAAGTACACTATCGGCCATCAAGCGGAACGGGCATATAATACAAATTTCCGTGAAGTACTGATGCGGGGAATGCGAAGCCTTTGGCATAAAACCAAAGGGTTCGCAAAGGGGGAACCCGTTATTCAGGGCGATAGCATGGAAGAATTCTGGGCTCTAAAAAATGTAAGTTTTGAAATTCGACAAGGCGAAGCTATGGGCATCATCGGTCGCAATGGGGCCGGAAAGAGTACTCTGTTGAAGGTTTTAAGTCGTATCACCGAGCCGGCGACCGGGAGGGTAATGATCAGAGGCCGCGTAGCGAGTCTGCTGGAGGTAGGTACAGGTTTCCACCCGGAACTGACCGGGCGGGAGAACATCTTTTTGAATGGTACCATTCTGGGTATGACCAGAGGTGAAATAAAGCGCAAGTTTGACGAAATTGTCGCTTTTGCCGAGGTTTCGCAATTCATCGACACGCCTGTGAAAAGATATTCATCAGGAATGTATGTACGGCTTGCTTTTTCTGTGGCAGCGCATTTGGAATCTGAGATACTGATCGTTGACGAAGTCCTTGCCGTAGGTGATATAAAGTTTCAACGGAAGTGCATAGGGAAGATGAGTGATGTTTCGGGGCAAGGGAGAACGGTGTTGTTTGTGAGCCACAATATGGGAGCAGTCGAGCAACTGTGTTCATCGGCAATCTTGCTTATAGATGGCCGGATTAGCAGTAGAAGCAAGAACGTTTTGTCTGTGATAAAAGACTATGTGTTCGTAAATGACTCAAATAACTTCTCCTGCTGTTGGGAAAATCCAGGCACGAGTGAGTTCGATAACGACTATTTCAAACCACTGAGATTTTTCTTCTCGGATAAAGACGGTCGTGAAATCAGTCAGATGCCGATTAGAAATGATCATGATATCTGGATTAATATTGTCGGTGAAGTGAAAAAAATGGACCCGGCGCTCTATTTTGGCATTGGGGTCTTCACAGAAACGGAGACGTTTCTTTTCGGCTCCATGTTTTTTGACGGGCATCCGAATGTTTGGCCGGAAGTCAAAATTGGCATTAACACTCTAAAATGTCGGCTTCCAAAACACACGCTCAACGAAGGTGTCTATAAGATCGAGATTCACGGGGGACTGTTGAATAAAGAATTTTATTTTTTTCCAGGCACGAATAATCCAAAAATATTTCTCGAAATTAAAGGAGGACTGAGCGAGTCTCCCCTTTGGCTGGAAAAACGTCTGGGCTTATTTGCGCCAGTGCTTGAATGGACGAATTAATATTTTAAGGATGGCGGAAGAATGGAATTGAGTTTACAAAAAAAGCTTAAAAGGCAACAGGAGACTGCTGGGAGGATCCAGGATGCAGGGACATTTCCAAAGGTGATACTGATTGACACCGTCAGTTATTGCAACCTGCGCTGCTCTATGTGCGTTCATCGCGAGATGACCAGGAAAAAAGGCGTTATGCCATGGCCGCTCTTTACAAAGATTATCGATGAAATTTCGGAGACGGACAAGCACGCCCGGGTTTGGATGGTTTTTTTTGGCGAAGCCCTTTTGTTGAAAAGAAGAAAGCCATCAATCTTTGACATGATCGTGTATGCGAAGCAGAAAGGGCTTACGGATGTCGTCCTGAATTCCAATGCCAATCTCCTTGATGAAAAGGCGGCAAGGGGGTTGATTGAAGCGGGATTGGATGCCATCTACATCGGACTTGATGCCTTCAATTCTGAAACATATGGCAAGATTCGAGTCGGTGGGAACTATGAAAAGACGGTCAATAATGTGCGAGGTCTGATCCGGCTGAAAGAGAGTCTGAATGCGGCAACGCCGGAGATATTTGTTCAGTTTGTCGAGATGGACATTAATTCGGCAGAAAAAGAGGAATTCGTCAAGTTTTGGACCGATGAGGGCGCAACAGTGAAGATCCGGCCCATGGTCAGTTGGGCTGGTCGGGTTGAAGCGCCCAACCTCATTCTGGATAATAAAGATCGCTGGCCATGCTACTGGGCCATGCAGACCATGTCGATTACGGATACGGGAAAAGTGGTGACTTGCGCGGTTGACCTTGATGCAAAGTTTATAGCCGGTGATATTACCCGGCAGACGCTTAGTGAAGTCTGGAACGGAACCTTGCGTGAATTGAGACAACTTCATAAATTGTCCCGTTTTGATGAGCTGCCTCCGAATTGCCGGGATTGTCGGGACTGGCAATCGGCGAGGGCGGACTACTATTCAACGGCGGAATAAAATGTGCGGCATTTGTGGATTTACCGGAAAGTGCGACGAGGCATCTCTCAAGAGGATGACCGATGCAATCACTCATCGTGGCCCCGATGATGACGGCTACTATACCGACGGCAAGATCAATCTCGGCATGCGACGTTTGAGTATTATTGATCTTGCTACAGGAAAACAGCCGATCCACAATGAAGACAGGAGTTTG
>JAHDSC010000148.1 GCA_018432925.1 Desulfobacterales bacterium
CTGGTCACGGAGCTGACCGTGCTGTCCGAATCCGATGCCCTGCCGTTTTCCGTCTCGGAAAAGGCCATGGTCGCGGGTGCGGCATCAACCGCGTGCACAGGCCAGGTGTCCGAGGAATTGCGGCTCCAGTACCGGTACCTGGACATTCGCCGCCATTCGATGCGGGACAATTTGATGCTGCGGCACCGCATCTTCAAATGCGTCCGGGATTGCCTTGACGAAAAGGGCTTTCTTGAAATCGAGACCCCGATGCTCACGGCGAGCACGCCCGAAGGGGCGCGCGATTACCTGGTCCCCAGCCGCGTTCACCCGAAGCATTTCTACGCGCTGCCCCAGTCGCCGCAGCTGTTCAAGCAGCTGCTCATGATCGGCGGAATGGAGCGTTATTTCCAGATGGCGCGCTGCTTCCGGGACGAGGACCTGCGCCCGAACCGGCAGCCGGAATTCACCCAGCTCGACCTGGAGGCCTCGTTCATCGACGAGGAATTCATCTATGACCTGATCGAAGAGCTGACCGTGAAGATGTTTGCCATCGGCGGCATTTCCCTTTCCCGACCGTTTCCCCGAATGACCTGGGCCGAGGCGATGGACACGACCGGCTCCGATCGGCCGGACCTGCGATTCGGCCTTCGGTTCGTCGACGTAACCGACCTATTTGCCGATACCAATTACTCGATCTTCAAGCAGATCCTCCAGCGCGACGGCTGCATCAAGGGAATCAACGTCAAGCGGCAGTCCGAAAAGCTTTCCAAGAACGTGCTGCAGAACGAGTACGCCAAGGAAATCGCCCCGTCGTTCGGCGCCAAGGGGATGACCTGGATGCGTGCCGAGGGAGGGCAGCTCGAATCCAATATCGTCCAGTTCTTCCGCAAGGAGGAGCTCGACGGGCTCAAGAAACGGTTTGACGTGGAGGACGGCGACGTGCTGATCATGGTCGCCGATCCATCGTACGACGTGGTCACCTCGGCGCTCGGCCAGTTACGCCTGCATATGGCCGACCGGCTCGGTTTGATCCCTCAAGATGTGTTTCATCCGGTCTGGGTTACGGCGTTTCCGCTGTTCGAGGCGACCGAGGGTGGCGAGATCACCTCCAGCCACCATCCGTTTACCGCGCCGGACCGCACCGATTTCGATCCGAAGAATATCGAGGAACTGCTGGCCCTGCGCTCACGCGCCTACGACCTGGTCGTCAACGGCGAAGAACTCGGCGGCGGCAGCATTCGTATCAACAACCGGGAGGTGCAGCGCAAGATCTTTACCGCCCTCGGGCTGACCGAAGAGGAGACAACGGCGAAGTTCGGTTTCTTCCTGCGGGCCTTCGATTTCGGCGCGCCGCCGCACGGGGGGCTCGCCCTCGGCATGGACCGCACCGTTTCGATGATTCTCGATACTTCCTCGATTCGGGAGGTGATCGCGTTTCCGAAAAACCGCAGCGCGGCCTGCCCGCTCACCGGCGCCCCTTCCGTGGTGAAACACGAACAGCTTGCCGAACTGGAGCTGCTCGATCTCGGCAAAAAGGATGTCCTCCCCGGAACGGCCGAAAAGGAAAACGATGTAGACCGCATTTCCTGGGTGTCGCGCATCGGCATTGCCGAACACGAGCGCCCCGTGATGGAGAAGATCCTGGCACGGGCTGAAACCATGGCGCAGATAGCCTCTGAAAAGTCGGGCTGTGAGGCTCCGACCCGCACCGTAGCCCCGGCGGCCAACCGCACGCGTCCGGGAATCGAGGCAAAGCGTTCGTCCCTTTCGGAATCCAGGCAGCTGCTCAAGAGCGCCCCGGCGGTAAAGGGCAATTATTTTAAAGTCGCCAGTATTCTGGAATAGGAAAAAAGTATATGGAATCGATATTTCGTTATCGCAACCCCGATACGGCCGGCGCCAGCGGCGGTCCTTTACAGGGGGTGAATATTGCGATTCAACCCAACGTTTCCGTGGAAGGCTGGCCGACAGACGCCGGTTCAAAGGCCCTGGTCAATTTTACCGCACTGGAGGACGCCACCATTATCCGACGGCTCCGCGAGGCCGGTACCGCCGTTTGCGGTTCAACCCGCATGAGCGAATTCGGATTCGGCCTTGACGGGAGCCGGGCGGGAGAGGCCTTGAAAGAAAACGCCGCGGATGTGGAAATGGTCCTGGACCTGATGGGCGAAAGCCGCCTGGCCGCCTCGCGGGCGAGTGTCTGCGGTTTCAAGCCGAGCTACGGCCTGGTGTCGAGCCTCGGCTTGATCGGCCTGATCCCGTCCATGGAATGCTGGGGACTGCTTTCGGCAGACATTGACCGTATTCGTCGGGTTCTGGACACCATCTCCGGCCCGGACCCTCTCGACTTCTCGCTTCCGGATGAGCCGGCCCCGGATTTTTCCGCGCGGGGAATCAAGCCGGAAAACACGAGCATCGGTGTGATTTCAGAGGCGGTAAGCGGACTTTCATCTGACAGTAAAAATGCGTTTCAGGCGTCCGTGGACGAATTGAAACAGGCCGGTTTTTCCGTCCGGGAACTCTCCCTGCCCGACATGGCGCTCTTTTCCCTGGTGCACAACATCGTCGGGTCCGTGGAAGCGTCATCGTGCGCCGGGCGCTACGATTCGGTCCGCTATGGCCGGCGCGCACCGGGGGCCAGGAACTGGAATGAAATGTACCTGCTGTCCCGAGGCGCCGCATTCGGCACCCTGGTCAAAAGCTACCTGTTTCAGGGGGCGTATTTCCAGTTCGAACGCTATGCGGCCTATGAAGATGCCTGCCGCATCCGCGCACGCCTGGTCGCGGACATGCGGAAGCTTTTTGACAAGGCAGATTTTCTCATATTCCCGGCGGCTGTCGGCGGCCGTTTCGGTCAAGCCGCGTCCCTTGCCGCCACCTATGAACAGTTCGCCGCGACGCTCTTTGCCAATGTTACCGGTCAGCCCGCGCTCTACCTGCCGCCGGCACCCGGGTCGAAAGCGGCGGGATTCCAACTGGCGGGGCCGAGGCGCAGTGACGCGAGGGTGCTCGCGCTGGGCGAGTATCTTCTGAATTTGCGGCAGGAAGGGAACGTGTAATGGAATTTGAAGCGGTCATCGGATTGGAAATTCATGTCGAGCTCAACTGCGCGACCAAACTGTTCTGCGATTGCCCCAATCGACCCGGCGACGAGCCGAACCTCAACACCTGCCCGACTTGCCTGTGGTATCCGGGCGCCGTTCCCCGGCTGAGCCGGGATGCCCTCGAAAAGGCATCGCTGCTTTGCCTTGGGCTGGGGGCGGAGCTCCAGCCGGTAAGCGCCTTTGACCAGAAGGTCTACTACTACCCGGACCTGCCCAAGGGCTTTCAGCTCTCCCAGGCCCATTGCCCCCTTTCGCGCGGCGGCGGCATCGATATCATGGATGAAACCGGGAAGCCGAAGCGGCTGCGCATCCATCATATCCATATGGAAGAAGACGTGGCCCGGCTGGTGCATGAAATGGAAGGACGTCTGCCGATCAGCCTGGTCGACTTCAACCGGGCCGGCGCGCCGCTGGTGGAAATCGTCACCGAGCCGGATTTCCGCTCGCCCCACGATGCCATGGAATTCTTAAAGGCGCTGCGCACGCAGGTGCGGTACGTGGGTTCGTCCGAGTGCAGCATGGAAAACGGCACCATGCGCGTCGATGCCAACATTTCCATCCGCCCCAGGGGAACAGACCAGATGAACACCAAGGTGGAGGTCAAGAATATGAACTCCATCCGCCATGTCGGCGATGCCATCGCGTTCGAGATCGGCCGGCAGAGCGCGGCCGTGAAGGCGGGAGAAGCGGTGGTGCTCCATACCCGGCTCTGGGATCCGGACAAGAAGGCCACGTTTATGATGCGCGCCAAGTTCGAAGGCCCCTGCGTGCCGGACCCGAAGGTGCCGGTCATCGAGCTGACGGCCGAGTATATCGAGGCGATGCGGTCGCGCCTTCCGGAAATGCCCGCGGCCCGGGCCGAACGCTTTATCGCCCAGCACGGGCTGACCGGTGAAGAGGCGGTGTTCTTGAGCTCGGATCCGGAGGTAGCGGTCTACTTCGAGGCGCTGATTGCAGAAGGAGTCGCCCCGCGCACCGCCATGCACTGGCTCACCACCCAGCTGATTCCGGCCATCCGGGAACGGGGTCAGAAACCAGGCGATACGCCGGTGACCCCTGCCCGGTTTGCCGGACTGCTGAAGATGATGTCAAAAGACGAGATCAACGCCAATGCGGCGCGCGAGGTGATGGCGCACCTTTTCGAGAGCGACGAATCCCCGGAAGCGATCGTTGCCGCCCGGGGGTTTGCCCAGGTCTCCGATTCCGCCGAACTCGATTCCCTGATCGACAAAGTGCTGGAAGACCAGCCGGATGCGGTTGCCAAAGTCCGGGCCGGCCAAAACAAGGCCCTTGGTTTTCTCATGGGGCAGGTGATGCAGGCCTCGGGCGGCAAGGCCAACCCGAAAATCGTGCGGGAGCTCTTGGCAAAAAAACTGGGGACGAATTGATCGCGCGATACGCTTTCTGAGTCAGCGTATCCAATGACCCTATGACCCGGTGCCGAATCAAGGCGCGGCAAATGAATAATCATCCACAGGTTGTTGAAAAAAACGTCGCGCGTGGCGGAGGAAAGGCAAAGCGCCGATCCGGCGGCCGAGGTTGGAAATAAGCGCCCCATAGCATGATGTTCTCGATTTCGATAAAAAGGTCCCAAATCTTTTTATAAAATTTCCCGTCCTTGATGTCTTCATAATCCCACCTCGATCGATTGGAATGAAACGATTTGCGGCCTTTTGAGGTCAAGCATTTTCCAAACCACACTACTGTCAATTCAACGGTTAAATACAGGTTTCCATGTATTTACAGCAGCACCCGCTCCGATTAATAAAATTATAGCATATATTTTAAGGCTTGATCTTGATCATTGATTTTATTGCATCAAGAAGGTTTCCATTGAAACCTATCCCATGAACCGTCAACTCACGGGGGATCTTATGAGTTCCGAACATCACGATAATGACAATACCGGCAAAGGCGGTATGACCCGGAGGGGATTTATGCGGACCATAGGCGCCGGCGCGGTCAGCGCCTCTTTGACGGGGGCGGCCATGGTAGCAGAATCAAAGCCGGGACCGCCCGAGAAAATTCTGGATGCAACGGATACCGTGAAGCTCAAGCTGAATATTAATGGGGTGAATTACGCGGTCCTGGTCGAACCACGCTGGACCCTGTTGTTCGTTCTGCGCGAGGCGATCGGCCTGACCGGCACCAAGGAAGGGTGCGGCCGGGGCGAATGCGGAGCCTGCACCGTGCTGATCGATGATATCCCGAGGTATGCCTGTATGACGCTGGCCGTGGAAGCCGAAGGCCGCCGGATTACAACGATTGAGGGACTGATGACGGGGGAGGAACTCGGACCGGTGCAGAAGGCGTTTCTGGAAGAGGATGCCTTCCAGTGCGGCTATTGCACCCCCGGCCAAGTGATGGCCGTTGAGGGTCTTCTGCGGAAGACTCCGGAACCGTCAATGGATGAAATCCGGACAGGCGTTTCCGGAAACCTTTGCCGGTGCGGCGCCTATCATCATATTTTCCGCGCCGCCCGGAAAGCGGCAATACGTAAAACCAGGTAAGGGGGAATCATGGCTGAAGACGGAACGATTTATTACACGAACGGACTTCCCGTGCCCGATACCCCGGCACCGGGCGAGGAACCGGAATTCTGGAAGGAGACCGATGTGGTCGGGAAGCGCACCCCGCGCGTGGATGCCTATGAAAGGGTCAGCGGCACAGCGGTTTATCCTTCGGACATCAAGCTCCCGAATATGATCTATGGCGCCATCCTTCGGTGCCCGCACGCGCATGCAAAAGTCAAAAAGGTGGATGCCGGGCGGGCGGAAAAGATGCCGGGAGTCCGGGCGCTGATTACCGGCGACTCTCCGGAAGCCGGCGGATTGAAATGGAAATATCGCGGTTATTCCGGCCCGCTTTTTGACGCCCATTGCCGGTTCGAGGGCGAAGTGGTGGCGGCCGTGGCGGCGGATACTCCTTATCAGGCATGGGACGCGGTACATGCCATTGATGTCGAATATGACGTGCTGCCGCATGTGGTGGACCATAACCTGGCCCTGACCGGAAAAGCGCCGGAGGTCCATGACCAGGGCAATCTGGCGGGCACGGATGAATATGAGCGGGGAGATGTGGCCGGAGGATTTGCCGAGGCGGATGTCGTACTTGAACAAAACTATGAAACCGGGTGCCAACTCCACACACCGATGGAACTTCACGGCTGCGTCGCCGACTGGGAAGGCGATCGGCTGACCATCTGGGAGTCGAGCCAGGGTGTCTATGCCGTCCAGTCCGTGTTGTCCGGGATCCTCGGCATGCCGCTTTCAAAGGTTCGAGTAATCGGCCATTACATGGGCGGCGGTTTCGGCAGCAAGCTTTGGCCGGGCAAATATACGGTGCTCGCGGCGCTTATGGCCAAGCAGGCGGCCCGGCCGGTCAAAATGATCTTGACACGCGAGGAAACCTTTCTCTGTGTCGGCAACCGACCGCCGAACACCATGCGGTTAAAAGCCGGAGTAAAAAAGGATGGAACGCTCACCGCGTTTGATTTTGAATGTATCGGACCGAGCGGAGCCTATCCGGGCGGAGGAACGGAGATCGTGGACTGGCTGGTCCGGGACCTCTATCAATGCGACAACGTCCGATGCCTATCCAGGGATGTCTATATCCACGCCGGAACCGCACGGCCCTTCCGGGCGCCCGGGCATCCGCAGGGAAGCTGGGCGCTGGAGCAGATGATGGATGACCTGGCGGAAAAGATCGGAATGGATCCCATTGAACTGCGGTTAAAAAATATTCCATCCATCAGCCAGGGACGGGGCATTCCCTATACCCGCACGGGACTTAAGGATTGCATCGAGCGGGGAGCGGAGCGGTTCGGCTGGAAGGACGCCGTGAAGCGGGCCAGGGAACAGAACCGATCGGGCTCCCATATCAAGCGCGGCGTGGGAATGGGCGCCTGCCTATGGATCGTGGGCGGCGGCGGACCGCCATCCACGGTCGTGATCAAGCTTTTCAGGGACGGATCGGTGAATCTGAACATGGGAGCGAGCGACATCGGCACCGGCACCAAGACAATCATGGCAATGGTGGCCGCGGAGGAGCTGGGGGTCAAGCCGGATGTCATCCAGATCGAGCATGCGGACACGGGAACCACTCAGTATGCCACGCCCAGCGGCGGCAGCAAAACGGTACCCACCGAGGCGCCCACTGTTCGGAATGCGGCCATTGATGTCAAAAGGCAGATCATTCAAATGGCGGCGGAAGATCTGGGAGCGCCGGCAGTCGATCTGGATTATGAAGGATCTGAAATTGTCTCGATGAAAGACAAAAGCAAGCGGATCCAGGTAACCGATGTGAGCGGCCTGAAAAAGCGTGGCGTTGTCATCGGAGTGGGCTACCGTGGCCCCAATCCGAAAAACAAGAGCGTCAATCCGTTTGCGGCCCAGTTCTGCGAACTCGAGGTCAATACAAAAACGGGTGAAATGAAAATCCTGAGGTTTCTGGGCGCGCATGACAGCGGTCGCGTGATGAATCGGCTCACTTATGACAATCAGGTCTTCGGCGGTATTGTCATGGGCATCGGTTTCGGGATGACCGAATTCCGGCAACTCGACGCCAATCAGACCGGCAAGCTATGCAACCGGAACTGGCATGACTACAAGCTTCCCACGGCTCTTGACGTGCCCGTGGACATGGAAAGCCTGCCCATTGAAATTGATGATCCGGAAGCCAACAACACGGGAGCCAAGGGTCTGGGAGAACCGGTCACCATTCCGACGGCGTCGGCGATTGCCAATGCGCTTTATATGGCCACCGGAATCCGGTTTACCAAGGCCCCGGTCCATCCGATGGAAATGCGCCGACGCCTCTCGGCCGGGAAGGAGGGATAAGCCGTGCTACCGCAATTTTCTTATGTTCGGCCGGAAACACTGAAGGATACCGTCAAACATCTGAACGTTCCAGGCGCCGCCGCTCATGCCGGCGGCACCGATTTGATCGGATGTTTGCGCGATGGCATCATGCAGGTGAACAAGGTCGTGAGCCTGAATGCCCTGCCGGATCTTCACGGCATCAGGGAAACCGCGGACGGCGGCCTGCTCATCGGAGCGATGACCACGATCACGGAAGTTTCGGAAAGTCCGCTGGTCCGGAGAAAATATCCGGGGCTTGCCCAGGGCGCCTCGGAAGTTGCCGGCCCCCAGCTTCGAAACCAGGGGACCATCGGCGGGAACCTCTGTCAGAAGCCCCGCTGCTGGTATTATCGTGGAGAATTCAATTGTCTCCGGAAAGGTGGGGACAACTGTTACGCCCTGGACGGGGAGCACCTGTTTCATGCAATATTCGGGCATGACCGGATCTGCGTCATCACCCATCCCTCGGATACGGCCCCGCCCCTCGTGGCTTTGGGGGCAAAGGTACGGATAATCGGGCCGGAAGGCAAACGGACGATCCCCGTGGCAAACCTTCATGTGTCGCCGGCGGACAACGTCCGGGCGGAAACCGTACGAAAGCAGGGAGAAGTGATCACCCACATCGAATTGCCACGGCCGCCGGAGAATTTGAGAAGTTCCTACCGTAAGGTCCGGGCCCGTCGATCATGGGATTTTGCACTTGCCGGAGTGGCGCTGGCTCTGGAAATGGACGGAGACCGAGTCAATAAAAGCCGGGTGGTCCTATCCGGAGCGGCGCCGGTGCCCTGGCGGAGCCAACCCGTGGAAAACGCCATCAGCAACCGCCGCTTGAACGCGGAAACCATTGAAAAAGCCGCCCGCGCGGTTGTCGAAGGCGCCGATCCTCTGCCGGGAAATATGTATAAGCTCGATCTTTTCAAGGGCCTGATTGAAGAAGAGCTTTATACCGTCAGCCGAGAGCTTCGGTAAAAGCCGAATTTTCATGCATCGCTTCATTTTCGAAGTTGAACATACTTCCATGTATCCCCTATATTTCAAGATTTGCGGCGATTGTAACCGGAGCGTTTTACCCTGACATCCGGAAGAGACTTTTGATCCGCATGCGCCATAAGGAAAAAAACCATTGGATGAGGCAAACGTATTTGAAGCGCTGGAAAACAGGAGAAAGCGAGGGGTCCGCTGCGCCTTGATTATTCTGGTGGACAGCCAGGGCTCGACGCCGGCCAAAAAAGGCGCCAAAATGCTGGTTGTTGAAGACGGCTCCACCATCGGCACCATGGGCGGCGGCACCATGGAGCAGGAGGCGGCAAAGATGGCCATTCAAATGATGGCTGAGGGCGAACCCCAGCTGATCCACCTTGAGTTGACCGAAACAGCCGGCCATGTATGCGGCGGTCGGGTCAGTCTCTATATTGAACCCATCCTTCCGGCACCGCGCGTGATTGTTTGCGGAGCCGGGCATGTCGGACAGGCGGTGTGCCATCTGGCGGCTTATGTCGGGTTTTCCGTAACCGTCATTGACGACCGGGAGGACTTTCTCAGTCCTGAAATGCTGCCGGGTGCGGATCAATTGATTGCCCGTGCTTTTGAAAATGCGTTTTCGGAGGTTCCGGTGGGTGGAGACACTTTGATTGTCGTCTGCACCCGGGGGCATGCCCATGATTTCACCGTTGTGAAAAAGGCGCTTGAAACCGATGCGCCATACGTCGGGCTTTTGGGCAGTCAGCGCAAACGGGAGTTGTTTTTTAAAAAGCTCCGGGCCGCCGGATTTTCGGATAACGATTTTGAGCGGGTGCACACGCCGGTGGGATTGAATATCGGGGCGGTAACCCCCCGGGAAATCGCCGTCAGCATTGTGGGCGAATTGATTGAACAAAGGAGGCTTCATGGCCGCAAAGCTGGGGGTCGTACTGCTGGCCGCCGGAGCGTCACGGCGGATGGGGCGATGCAAGCCGCTTCTCCCTGTGCGGGGTGAACCGGCCATCCGATTTTGCCTCCGGCGGATGATCGATGCCGGACTCGAAACCATCATCGTGGTGATCGGCGCAAACAGAGAAAAAATCCGGCCGGTGCTGTCGGACCTGCCGGTCGGTATTGCGATAAATGCCCTGCCGGATACCCAAATGGCCGAATCCGTCAGCATCGGATTGTCCGCAATGGCTGAATCCGTTACCGGCATCATGGTGGCTCTTTGTGATCATCCACTGGTTTCACCAAAGACCTACGCGGCATTGAGCGCCTGCCATTATCAGGCACCGGATTCTATTCTGCTTCCGGTTTACAGGGGGCGCGGCGGGCACCCCACCGTTTTTCCCCGGTCGCTATGCGGCGCCGTGCACAAAGGCATCCCGCTGAACCGGGTGGTAAATGCTTATCCGGACCGCGTCCGCCGAATCCCGATGGACGATCCGGGTATTGTTCTGGACATGGATACACCGGTGGATTATCATCGCATTCTTTGCCTTGCAAACCGGCCAACCGGGGGAAGTATTGCCTGAATTTCAAAAAATTCGCCCCTTCGTCCGTTTATGCGTATCAGAGAGGAAAACAATAGAGGCCTCCCCTCCCCTTGCCCGCACATTAAACTCTTGAAGGAATTTCATCCCGGCGATTCCCATCTTGGAGAATGAAAGCCCTCTTGGAAAGACACAGAAAGAAAGTGGACATTCATGAAATCATGCGTTTCTATATTTTTTAAAGGGTAATATGCTGGGGAACAGCCTTTTGGTCAGTTTGCACGGCGGCCCTGTACCTTCTTGAGACATCGCTGCGAGGTCGGCGGGTCCTCTTCGGAAAAAATGATTTCGGTCATTTGTGAATTCATCATCCGTGAAAAACGGATCTCTCGAAATGGAAAACGACCGCATCATTTGAAGATTGAACGGAATGGCGCTTTTGAAGTTGTGAACGTTTACGACATCCCCACCTTCTGCTCGGCAAATGCCATCGCGAGATATCCTGGTCCTCACCAACCTGAGGTCACAAATTGTGACCTCAGGTTTCAGGGACGAGCATCGAATTACCCGCATCGTTCATCAAATCGAACAACGATGTAAAAACATTGAATCCAATGCGGCGGAAGGTTTGGGAGGCGCAAACTGTGATTCGGCTGGAAAGCGGCCTTAGCGACACCAAGCAATTTTATTCACGCGGAAACACCAATGGTGAATTTTCAAACAAATATTCTGCGCGCATCGTGCCCTGAATCCTGATTTGAAAACAGGGCGGCAATTCCCATTGGCGGCTGAATGTGATAAGAAAACAATATGCCGTCGAAATCATGCAATTCGAAACCCTCAGAATCCTGCCACGATCTATTTCAAAAGATAGCGTATTCTCTTTTCTATAAAATTGGAAATGCATGAAAAACAGGGGGTGATAAATGACCATTCCGGACGATCAAACCATCATGCTCCCGGTTTAAAAATTTGCCGCCAGCGCAAACCAAAAGGTAAAAAATCCGATCCGGAAAAGGAGGCAAGCAAATTGCAATCGAAATTTAAATTCCTGTTATTAAGCCTGTTTTTGCTTTCAGGATTTTCCGTTGCAGCCGTCGCCGAAAAACCGAGGCAGGTGAATATCTCGGATGAAATCGAAAATATAAAGCGTATGGATATTTCTCATGTGGATCCCGCGACGGTTCCGGATGGCGAATACACCGGTGAATATCCCTTCACGCAGAAGTATCTCTATAAAGTAAGGGTTACGGTGAAATCCGGCAGAATCGAGGACATTGAAGTGCTGGAGAACGGAACGGGAAATGAATACGCGGAAAAGGGGTTGGGGGTAATCCCACGGATGCTGGAGAAACAATCCCCGGATGTGGATGCGGTTTCAGGAGCAACCGTTACGTCGAAAGCGCTGATGAAATGCGTGGAAAGGGCTCTAAACAAAGGGCGGGTGGAATAATCCGCAAGCCGTCTTCCCGCATTTTTTGAAACCTTCCCCCGCTGGCCGGGCAGGCATCCTCCACGGCTTTTTCAATCGGTCAATATCTGGAAGGTTGTCGCGGGCTTCGATCTTTTCCGGGAAAAAAAGCCCGCCGGTCGCGGCTTCAAAAGCCTCACGAAACAGGAAGCGTTACGAACTCCCAGGAGTTTCAAAAACGAGCCGAATGTTTTTCAAGGGTTCCATCGTAAGAGTTCCGGATTGTATCCGGGCGGATCAGCAGGCCCGGAGAACCTCGTCCGCGTGGCCCTTGACGCGAACCTTTTCCCACACCCGGACGATTGTGCCTTCCGGGTCGATCAGAAAGGTGGTGCGCACCACCCCCATGTACTGTCGGCCCGCCATCGTTTTTTTCCGCCATGCCCCGTAAAGGTTGCAGACCTTTTTGTCGGGATCGCTGAGCAGTTCCACGGCCAGGTCATGCTTTTTTATAAATTCGGCGTGGGAAGCTTCCGAGTCCGGGCTGATACCGATAACCAGGGCCTTTTTTTTCTTGAATTCGGATCGCAGCGCCGAGAATTCCTTTGCCTCTTTCGTGCAGCCGCTGGTGTTATCCTTTGGATAAAAGTAGAGAACCACCCAATGGCCTGCGAAATCGGACAGGCTGACAGGCTTCGATTGAGCGTTGTTCAGGGTAAATGCCGGGGCAGTGTCTCCGGGTTTGAGCATATTCGGCATGGATTTTTCCTTTCGTGTCATCCGGCTTTTTTTAGTGCTTCCTTTCAATAATGAGCGTATAGGAAAGAACAATCGGGTGTCAAACGGATTGTAGCGACATGATATTGCGGGATTCCCTCTTCCCAAGAAAGTCGTGCCGCATAGAGGTTTCTGTTGATCCGCAGCCTATATTTTCTATGGGATGGATCAAGGAAAAGGTTTATGATCTGTACGGTACGGGGAGAAACAGCACCGGGAATAAAATTCAGCGGGTCTCTCGGACAACCTTGACGAACGATGAATCACTGCATCCCTGCTTCGTCCGGGCGACCTTATGGGGATTGTGATCCCCATGGATACCCCGATCAGCATCATGACCCCGAGTGGATGTGAGCCGAAAAGTATTGGCGCGGTTCATAATAAAGATTGTGTCACCGATCGCAACATGGATTATGAAAATATTACCGCAGGAGATGGAACATGTTTAATTACCGGGCCTATCTGAAAAAACTGGCAGATGGTGAAACAGTGAACAATCCTTTCTTGTCTTTCATGGGGATGGAACTGGAAGAGATCAGGGACGGTTACGCACGTTTCAGTATGGCCATTCGTCCCGAGTTTTTTCAAGGGGCGGGGGTCATGCAAGGCGGCCTCTCGATTGCCTTTTCCAGCGAAACCGTGGCCCATGCGGTAATGACCACCCTCGAACCCGGAGAGAACATCACCACCATCGAGCTTAAAAACAATTTTCTATCCCCGGCAAAAAAAGGCCGGCTTACAGCCGAAGCCACCATTTTTAAAAGAGGCCGCCACATTATCATCGTAGACTGCCTGGTCCGCGATGACCGGGGCAGAGACATTTCCCGCAGTTCGTCCACCCTGATGGTGCTGAGGAACGACTGAACCATTGTTTCGGTAAGAATTTTGATAGATGAAAGCTGTTCCCTCCGCCCTCTTCTTCCGGTTTCCGGATGTCCCGATTGTTTTTCCCCCATCACGGCCGCGATGTTTTCCTCAACGGTTCCGATGGGTGGAATGTCGAATTTTTCCACGAGCATTTCGGCCTCATTCGGAGAGAAAAAACGCTGGAATCCGCAGAGCGGGTCACAGCGAATTTCGAGTTAGCAGCAAATAGAAATGTCCATTTCGCAACCTATCTGAGAAAACCCGTAGACGATAAGAACCGGAGGGGCTTTCCCCGTGTTCTGCGAAGCGCGGACATTTTATCGACACGCTGCGGTTTTTAATATGATTCTTGCATCTTTAAGATATTCGGAGATATATTCGCAGTGTATTCTTTTTTTGTGTGAAATTGGAAATGCATGAAAAAAAACGCTTTGGCCGGATCGATGGCTCTCATCGGCAACGGGTGAGAAAACACATGTCCGGCCGGTACCGGCCTTGCATGGATGGTTCATCACCGGGATCTCGGCGGATGGCATTCGGATGATCAATCCCAAGCAATTTGTAAGCATCGCCAAATCGATAAAAGGAAACATTCCGGACGAGCATCGGATTACCCGCATCGTTCATCAAATCGAACAACGATATAAAAATTTAGAATCCAATGCGGTGGAAGGTTCGGGAGGTGCAAACCATGAATCCTCCGGAAGGCAGCGTTAGCGGCATCAAGAAAGTGTGTAATTTATGCAGAGGATTATGGAACACCAATGGTGAATTTCCAAACTCTTGTTCTACACAAATAGTCCCTTGACCTCTGATTTGAAAACAGGGCGGCAAACCCATTTGTAGTGTTCCACACAAATCAACCCAGAAAATGTGTTCGTTTGAGACGCCGACACTTTCCTGTAATTGGGATCGATTCCATTTGATCCCACTTCTTTGGCAAGTGGCACTTGCTGCTTGCCCGTGCGCGATACCAGCGCGCCTGGCGGACTTTTTCGGTTGGCCGGAAAGCCCTGTCCGGTGACATCGGCAGTTCCGGTTCCTTGATCAGTTTTCGGGTGCCCCGGGCCATGTTCGGGGATCCACGATCAAAACGGATAATCAGCTTGTAAGCCTTTCCATCAAGACCTTCACTGACCATGGCCGGGGCCGGACCCAGCCTTGCTCCTTGAGTATTCGGTAGCAGATGAACGTGCTGACCCGGACGTCCTCTGAACGCAGATAGCCGATGATCTCAGGATGAGAAAGATATCGATCTAGTAATGAACGCACAACCAGAAAAAGGCGCCGCATGAATCTCCGCAGACGCACTTGGGAGATCGTCGAAGCCGCCAAACCGGGCGATACGGCCAGCCGTGTATTCGACGTCTTGATTCTGACTCTCATTTTTCTGAACGTGATCGCCGTCATTCTTGGCTCCATTCAATCTATTGAGGAACGTTGGAGCGCGTTCCTGGAAACATTCGAGACGGTATCTGTGCTGGTATTTTCCATTGAGTATGTATCACGGCTATGGTCTTGCACGGCAGATTCACGTTTCAGCGGCATCATTCGCGGCCGCCTTCGACTTGCAATAAAGGCGATGCCGATCATTGATCTGCTGGCGATCTTGCCATTCTATCTGCCGTTTCTCGGGATTGACCTCATGTCGCTCCGAGCGTTCCGTCTTTTCCGAATTTTTCGTATCGCCAAGGTGGGACGATACTACTCCTCGCTCAATATTATCAGGGATGTCTTCCATGCCAAGAGGGAGCAACTGGCTCTCACTTTGGCCATGATGGGAATACTTCTGGTCGTATCCTCGACCCTCCTTTATTATTGCGAGAATGAAGTCCAACCAGAGGTATTCTCAAGCATCCCGGCAACCATGTGGTGGGCGGTCGCTACGCTAACGACCGTCGGATACGGAGACATTTACCCCATAACTCTGCTGGGAAGATTTTTAGCGAGTATTATCGCCATCCTTGGAATCGGGATGTTTGCACTCCCGACCGGGATACTCGGAGCCGGGTTTATCGAGGCGATTCAGAAAAAGAAGGAAGGAACACAGATCTGCCCACATTGCGGAAAAGAGATTCACAATGGGAAAAGGAATTAATGTCTTGCGCAGCCGAAACAGTTCGCATGACCCATGAATCATATCCAGAAAACCGGACTTCATGAACTTCAAGTATGAAGCGGCCTGCCGACCTCGCTTAGAAACATGACACAAATATCCTCTCGCAGAGCCTCTTCCTACCGCTTGCTGCGAGGAATTACCCTGATTTCAAAGTCACCGTTGCGGATCCCTGGGAACATTTACTGAAACCACGACCATGCCCTTTAACGTGTACTTTCGAAGCTTGGAACCGTTCTGATGATTCCTCTTTCCTTTTATCCGCTCATATCGATTTCGACCCAAAAAACCGGTCAGCTTTACATCCATGAGTTCGGGCATGTACCGGTCCACAGTCTGTTTTACATCCTCGCGAATCATCTCAAAAAGATTCTCGGGTTGCCCGCGGATTTCATGAATCAATTCGAAGGGTTCTGCTACGGTGATTTTCATCTTCATGGGTGTTTCTCCTTTATTTCGGGTTGTCTTGGTCAACACCCGTTTACAGGAAAAACGCTTTTTCCCTTGCATTTCCAATTTCACACAAAAAAGAATACACCACCAGAAACCGATGACAAGAAAACTGAAGGAGGAACCAAATGATGCGCCTATGCCTAATTGTGGTATTAATTTTTTCAGTTTCCTTATCGGGATTGCCACCGGCAATTGCCCAAACAAACCCGGAGGAGGGGGTTGCCGAAGGAAACCTGACACCGGGGTTTCTGCAAAAGCTTGAATACGCATCCACCCTTGCGTCCAATCGAATCGTCAATACCATCACCCATATTCCCAATATTCCAGGTGAGTTGGAAAAAGCCTTTAAACGGTTGGCCGGGGACAAAGGGTCTCTCTACCTTCTGGGTACGGTGCTGGTTATTCTCTGCATATTGGCCGCAGGTTTTGGTGTTGAAATACTTTTTAAAAGATATACCGCCGGCTTCTACAGGCAGATTGAATCCATTCCGCAACTGGGGAAAATCCAAAAGTTCTGGAGTGCTATTCTGAGAATTGTAACGGATTTGCTGGGGCTGTTTCTTTTTACACTATTCAGCCTTGTCCTCTTTCATCTTATTTACGGAACCGGCCGCAGCAATGCCCGCCTGATCTTTGTGGCATTACTGATCGCCGTGCTGGGCTCCCGCGCTGTATCTGCACTGTCCGGAACGCTGTTTTCTCCTTCCCAGGCGCGGCTGCGCCTTATCCAATGGAGCGACGCTATGGCCGGTTATTTTCATGGCAGGCTGGTCCTGCTGGCTCGATTCATTGGCTTTGGCTGGGTTTTCTGCCTCGCAATTTATCGTTTAGGGGTGTCCCGGGAAACGTTTCTTGTGGTGGTTATCGCGGTGGGCACCATCGTTATTGCGATGCTGGCCGCAATGGTATGGAAAAATCGCCAACCGGTATCGCACGCAATTACTGCCGGCGCCTCCCGGAACGACGGAAGCGGGGGGTGGGTGACCGATCAATTTGCGGCCATCTGGCACATCCTGGCCCTGGGGTATCTGTTTATCATATGGCTGTTATGGTCAGCCCGGCTGATTATTTTTCAAAGCGGCGGCGGCACTTTTTTCATCAGCCTTCTGGTCGTACCGATTTTTCTGATCGCGGACCGTATGGGTCAATGGGTCGTCACTTCAATTATGGGAACGACCGAAATCAAAGGGGTTGCTTCCCCGCAGCAAGAAGCCGATGAAACCCCAATCGATACCGGAGATACCCACTATATTCTGGTTGCCCGCAAAATTGTAAGGATATTCATTTTGATGGCTCTGGCCTTCTGGCTGTTCTCCTTCTGGGGCCTGCATCTGCCATTTGGCGAAAAACTGACCCGGGCAACCTTTCAAATTCTGCTTACCCTGGCGCTGGCTCACATTTTCTGGCGGGTTGCAAACAGTTACATCAATCGAAAACTCCAGAAAACCACGCCGTTTGAAGCGACCGACAAAGACGAGGAAAAGGTTGACGAGTGGGGCGCCGCTGCAACCCAAACCCGCAGCCACACCCTTTTGCCCATTCTTCGAAAGTTTATCGGGGTCGTGCTGGTAACCATGGTGTTAATGATTGGACTGTCTTCCATCGGGGTGAATATCGCACCACTCCTGGCCGGCGCCGGGGTTGTGGGACTGGCGGTTGGCTTCGGCGCCCGCAAACGGGTCTCCGA
>JAHDSC010000053.1 GCA_018432925.1 Desulfobacterales bacterium
GAAGGTGACTCGATCCTGCTTGAGGATATGCGTCTGGACGTTCTGGAGACACCGGGGCACACCCCGGAACACATCAGCTACGTCCTGACGGACACCGCCCGCGGCGAGACGCCGATCGGCGTCTTCGTGGGCGACGTGCTCTTCGTCGGGGACGTCGGCAGGCCGGACCTGTTCCCCAACCGGGCCGAGGAACTGGCGGACAAGCTTTACCATAGCCTTCACGACAAACTGCTCCGATTGCCGGATTACTGCGAGGTCTATCCCGCTCACGGTGCCGGGTCGCTTTGCGGGCGCTCGATGGCCGCCAAGTATCTGACCACCATCGGCTACGAGCGACGTTATAAGCCGGCGCTTCAGATCCGGGACAAGGCGGCCTTCATCCATTCCCTTACCTCGGATATGCCGCCGGCGCCGGATCATTTCAGCCGATGCAGCGACATCAACCGCCGGGGTCCGGCCCGGATCGAGGACCTTCCGGTATTGGAAGAGATGAGAGCACCTCAGTTTCAGGAACAGTTGAGATCCCCGGATACCATTGTGGTGGATATCCGAAGCTATGCCGCATTTGCCGGGATGCATGTGCCGGGGGCCTGGAATATCGATATGGCCGGCAATTTTCCGATCTTTGCCGGATGGGTATTGCCGCCCGACAAGCGCATTCTCCTGGTGAGCGACGACTACCGGGATGCCTTCCAGGCGAACGTGTGGGCCCGTCGCGTGGGCATGGACCGCATCGTCGGCTACCTGAGCGGCGGCATGTACGCGTGGGGCTTCTCCGGGCGGAAAATCGGTGACATCCGAGCGATCTCGGCCGAAGATCTGCACGATATGGTCATTGGAACGGATCCCATCGTTCTGGTTGACGTCCGCGCTTCCCACGAGTTCAAGGACAGCCACATCGAAGGCGCGGTGAACATTCCGGCACCGGATATGCGCACCCGTTACAAGGAACTTGATCCGGAAAAGCCCACGATCCTCATTTGCAGCTCGGGGAACCGATCGAGCCTGGCGGGAAGCATCCTCAAACAGCATGGCTTCAAAGAAGTGTATAATCTCGCCGGCGGGATGACGGGCTACAGCGCATCCGGATTCGCAAAGGAATGTGCCGTCTGTGAGAATCCTCATGGTTCGCGTTCTTTTTAAAACTCAATTCTTCCGGTTTTAATGGTTTCTACCGCAGCCTTGTGCGGGCGGTTCCCGAATGACGGAGGACATTCACGTAAGATACCCGACAGGAGGATAACACGATGACTTGGCTAACATCCGTACGATGGTCACCGTATGCCGTAGGCATCGGTATCGGCGTTCTCAGCTGGCTTACCTGGCTGATATCCGGCAAGCCGCTCGGTTGTTCAACGTCCTTCGCACGGTCCGCGGGCATGATCGAGAAGATGGTGTGGGGCGAGCAGGCAGCACTCAAGCCTTACTATCAGGAGGTGAAACCCGAGGTGGACTGGCAGTGGATGCTGGTTCTGGGGATGGTAATCGGCTCCTTCCTGTCTTCCCTTCTTTCAGGGGACTTTGAGCTGGTCTGGATTCCGTCGCGCTGGGAAACAGCCTTCGGTAGCGGGGTTGGAACGAGATTCATTGCCGCCTTTCTGGGCGGCGTGCTCCTGGGCTTCGGTTCGCGGTGGGCCGATGGTTGCACCAGCGGTCACGGTATCAGCGGAACCATGCTGCTCGCGGTCTCGAGCTGGATCTCGGCGATCTGCTTCTTTATCGGTGGAATCGTCGCGGCTTATTTGCTCTACGGACGGATCGCATAGGAGGACAGCTCGATGAACAAAAGGAAAGAACAACTCCTTCGGGGTCTGATATTCGGAATTCTGTTCGGTTTCCTCCTTCAGAAGGGCGGGGTGACCAAATATGACGTGATCGTCGGGCAACTCCTGCTGGAGGACTTTACCGTCCTGAAAATCATGCTGACAGCGGTTCTTGTCGGCGCGGTCGGGCTTCGCCTGTTCCAGAGCCTGGGTTGGGCGCAGCCCAGTCCCAAGGCGGGTTCCTGGGGGAGGAATGCCGTCGGCGGGCTCATCTTCGGCATCGGTTTCGCCGTGCTCGGTTACTGCCCGGGCACGATCGCGGGTGCTATCGGCAACGGTTACCTGGATGCGGCGGTCGGTGGACTGACCGGCGTTGTGCTCGGTTCCGGACTGCTGGCCGCTGCCTATCCCCGACTCCGAGCCGGGATCTGGAAACAGGGGGACTTTGGCAAGTTGACGCTTCCACAGCTCTTCAAGGTGAACGACTGGGCGATTATCGTACCGATGAGCGCGCTGATTCTGCTGCTGTTCTATCTGCTGGAAAGCGCGGGGCTCTGACCGCATAAGCGGTAACACCGGGCCCGTCCGGGCCGAATAAATCCGTCCCTCCAACCATTTTACGAACTTTACACATTGGTAACTCTATAACTTTTGTGGTACAAATTTTTATGACAAAACCTTTTTTTTATTTTAATCCAGCCAATTGATTGATAGGAGATTTTGCTATTTTTTTGCGCAATATACGGTTGAATGATTGATCAAGAGGGAACGGAATGAAACTGGAACAGAAGAGATGGGCGGAAGGGAGAGGATGGACGCCTGTTGGAAACAGCGGGATCGGGATCGGGGATGCCGCGCAACTGGTTCTTCTCTTTGGGAGCGTAACGCAACTGCAGGATAGAGATCGCCTGAGCGAAGTCCGGCGCATGTATCCGAGAGCCCATCTTTTCGGATGTTCCACCGCCGGTGAAATTTGCGGGGCGCGGGTGTTCGATGATTCGCTTGCGGTAACGGCCGTCCATTTCGAACACACGCAAATCCAAGGCGAAAAAGTCAAAATAGACCGGATGGAAAACAGCTTTGCCGTGGGTCGGCAGCTCGCTCGATCCCTCGATCGGAAAGGCCTGACACATGTCTTCGTTCTTTCAGACGGTTTAAAGGTCAACGGAAGCGAGTTGGTGAAAGGCCTGATCGAGAATCTCCCCGGGCATGTGCCGGTCACGGGGGGACTGTCCGCGGATGGGGACTTTTTCAGGGAAACGGTCGTGCTGTGTGACGGTGATCCGGACAGGGACGCCGTCGCGGCACTGGGGTTCTACGGCAACCGGCTGAAGACAGGCTACGCTTCCCTGGGAGGATGGGATCCGTTCGGACCGGAACGGCTGATTACGCATTCCCGCGGAAACGTTCTCTACGAGTTTGACGACAAATCGGCCCTTGCGCTTTACAAGAAATACTTGGGAGATCATGCGGAAGGCCTGCCGTCCACAGCCCTTCTTTTTCCTCTGAATGTTCGTTTGAAAGAAACGGATCGAGGCGTTGTTCGCACCATTCTGGCGGTCAATGAAGAAGATCAGAGCATGACCTTTGCCGGCGATGTACCGGAAGGCGCCTATGCGCGCCTGATGAAAGCCAATTTTGACCGCCTGATCGACGGCGCGGTGGAAGCCGCAAAGACAAGCCTCACCATCCTTGGCGGTCCGCCGGACTTGGCGATTTTGATCAGCTGCGTGGGAAGGAAACTCATTCTCCGGCAGAGGGTGGAGGAAGAACTGGAAGGCATCCAAGACGTTTTCGGGCAACAGACGGTTCTGGCCGGATTCTATTCTTACGGAGAGATATCTCCGGCCGCCCCGGGGGCGGTTTGCGAATTGCACAATCAGACAATGACGATTACGGCCTTTTCGGAGGAATAACCATGGAACGCATGCACAGCCTGTTGAAGCGACAGATAAAGCGTTATCTGGATTCGGAGCCGATTCCCCGGGCATGGGAAGTATTCATGAATGCCGTCAACGAAGCCTACCGGCAGATGGATCTGGACCGCCGGATGCTGGAACGCTCCCTTGATCTGAGTTCGAGCGAACTGCTTGAGGCAAACGCGGAAATGCGCGCCATCTTTCAGGCGATCCCGGATATACTCTTCCGGCTCGACGGCAGTGGAACGATCCTGGACTGCAAGGCCGGGGCAAAAATGGATTTCATTGCCGAACCGAAAAAGATGATCGGGAAGCGGATACAGGAAATTCCAATGAAGTCCATCGGCGATCGGTTTCAGACTGCCATCGATTGTTTACAGGCGGAAAAAACCATGGTCGGCGTGGAGTATTCACTGACCGTGCACGGTCAGGAGCAATTCTATGAAGCCAGGCTGTTGCCGTTTCTCGAAGATCAGATCATCGCCATCATCCGCAACATCACCGATCGCAAACGGACGGAAATAAAACTGATGGAGAGTGAGAAGCTTTATCGAACCTTTATAAACGCCACCTATGATATGGTGTTTCTGAAGGACGAGCGATTACGAAATATCGTGATCAATCAATCGTTGGCCTCATTTTTCGGCAAATCCGAAGAACACGTTGTTGGGAAAAGCGATTTTGAGTTGATGCCGCAAGCGGCCGCGGAAAAATGCCGGGAGACCGACCTGGCGGCCCTGGAAAAAATGTCGTTGGTCACTTCGGAAGAGATTGTCGGTGATCAGGTGTATGAAACCCTCAAGTTTCCTGTAGACTTGGGAAACAACAGGAAAGGCGTTGGCGGCTTTATCCGCAACATCACCGATCGCAAACGGGTGGAAGCGGAGCGGGAAAGGGCGGAGTATCTATACCGGACGCTGGCCAGAAACGCCCAGTCGGCAATCTTCATCGTCCAGGAAGGGCGCCTTCGTTTTGTCAATCCCTATGTAACCGTCTATACGGGTTATGAAGAAAAGGAATTAATCGGTAAGGATCCTGTCTCCCTGATTCATCCCGATGACCGTGAAAGTGCCGGAAAAAACGCCGTACGGATGATCAAGGGAAATCTCTCTTCACCGTATGAGTTCCGTATCGTCTGCAAGAACGGGGATATCCGATGGATTATGGAGACCAATACACCGTTTGACTACGAGGGAAAGCCGGCCGTGCTTATGAATTCCATGGACATCACGGAACGCAAGCGTACGGAAGAGGCTCTGGAAAAACGCATCCTGGCGCTGACCCGCCCCTTGGATGACGCCGACGGCATCGCTTTTGAAGAACTGTTCAACCTCGACGACATTCAGCGCCTGCAGGATGAGTTCGCCCGGGCAACCGGTGTCGGATCCCTTATCATACGCACGGATGGAACGCCGATTACCTCTCCGAGCAATTTCTGCCGTCTGTGCGGCGACATTATTCGTAAAACCGAAAAAGGTCTCGCGAATTGTTACAGGAATGATTCGGTGATTGGACGAGCTTCCACCTATGGACCAACCATTGAGCCGTGCCTGAGCGGCGGCCTTTGGGACGCCGGCGCCGGCATTTCGGTCGGCGGGAGGCACATCGCCAACTGGCTGATCGGCCAGGTGCGCGACGAGACCCAGACCGAGGAAAATATGCGCCGATACGCCAGGGAGATCGGAGCCGACGAGGAGGCCGTGGTCGAGGCGTTTCGGGAGGTGCCCGTCATGTCGCGCGAGCGGTTTCAGCATGTGGCGCATGCGCTCTTCACACTCGCCAATCAGCTATCCAACTTCGCCTACCAGAACGTTCAGCAGGCGCGTTTTATCACGGAGCGCAAACAGGCGGAAGAAGCGCTGCGGGAAAGCGAGGAACAGTTTCGGGCGATGTTTGAGCTGGCTTCCATTGGAATGGCCCAGACCGATGTGCAAACCGGCCGGTGGCTTCGCGTGAACCGGAAGATGTGCGATATCACGGGATACTCTTCCGATGAAATGCTCGCGATGTGTGTTCCGGATATCACTCACCCGGGAGATCGCGAGAAAAATCAGAATGCCTTCCAGCGCGTCCTTCGAGGCGAAGCGCCGGATTTCCGGATGGAGAAGCGTTACATCCTTAAGGACGGCCGTATCGCATGGGTGAACGTGAATATGAATATGATCCGCGACCCTTACGGTCAGCCGGTTCGCACCATGGCCACCATAGAGGACATCACGGAACGCAAGCAGGCGGAAGAAGAACATCGCAAACTCGAAGAACGCCTCCAGCGAGCGGAAAAAATGGAAGCCTTGGGAACCCTGGCCGGCGGAGTCGCCCATGATCTCAACAATGTTCTGGGAGTAATGGTCGGATACTCGGAGCTCCTTATGGAAGAACTGCCGGAGAGCAATCCATTAAGAAAGTTTGTCGACAACATTTATCAATCCAGTATCCGGGGCGCCGCCATCATTCAGGATCTTTTGACGCTGGCCAGGAGAGGAGTGAGCGTTTCGGAAATCGTCGATCTGAACCGGTTGGTTTTCAATTATCTCCGAACGCCGGAGTTTGAAAAACTGAAATCTTATAACCCGGGCGTGAATATCTCCACGGATCTTCAAGATGGGCTCTTGAACATCAAAGGATCGCCCGTCCATCTGGGAAAGACGATCATGAATCTGGTAATGAATGCCATGGAGTCCATCTCCGGCCGGGGAGAAGTGACCATCCGAACGGAAAATCGTTACCTCGATCATCCCATACAGGGATATGATGAGATGCGGGAAGGAGATTATGTGGTACTGACGGTTTCCGACACGGGCATCGGCATTTCCTCGAATGACCTGGGTAAAATCTTCGAGCCCTTTTATACCAAGAAAGTGATGGGAAGAAGCGGAACCGGCCTGGGTCTGGCGGTTGTCTGGGGAACCGTGAAAGATCATCATGGATACATTGACGTGCATACTGAGGTAGGCAAAGGAAGTGTTTTTACGCTCTATTTTCCGGTGACCAGAGAGGAACCCGAAAAAGTGGAAAAGGTCGTCTCTTCGGTTTTCCCCATGAGCAAGGGCGAATCCATCCTGGTGATCGATGATGTGGAGGGGCAGCGAGAGTTGGCGATCAGCATGTTAGGAAGGCTCGGGTATCGGGTGGAAGCGGTTGCCGGAGGGGAAGAGGCGGTTGAGTATCTCAAAAACAAAAAAGTCGATCTGATGATTCTGGATATGATCATGGAGCCCGGAATCGATGGGATGGAGACCTACCGGAGAATACTGGAAATTAACCCCGGCCAAAAGGCGATTATCGTCAGCGGCTTTTCCGAGAGTGACCGGGTCCGAAAGACCCAGGAAATGGGTGCGGGGGCGTTTGTCAGAAAACCATACATTCTCGAGAATATCGGTCTCGCTATCCGGAAGGAACTGGACCGGAAATAGGGGGAAACAACCCATCCCGCTTGATTCGAAACTTGTCGATGAAAACTTTCTGACTCCTGAATTGTATTGGTACGTTCCGCGAGCGCATTTCCCCCGGCAAGCCTCGGGGTTAGCGGATCAAAAATTAGATAAAAAGTCCTTTCGGTCGAAGATTCCATGCAGCCAGCCGCGAGGTTCTTCAAAAAACGGCCTCTAGCAGGGTGTTGAAAAACAAGAATCAGGCCGTCAGGCAAGGCGCGCGGCGATACGACAAGCGCAGCATATTCAAGCATATGTGAGCATTGGCGAGAGCCCCGCAACGCTGAATGGCGGCCTCAGGCGCAGTTTTTCAACACCCTGCTAAGAGAAAAGCATAGGAAATTCAGTGAGCGGATGGGAAATGAGCAGGAGCGGGATTTATTCCGCCCTGTGCACGGCCATTGCCGTTTTTACTCCGTCGGCGGCGCTTGAGATGATGCCTCCGGCATTTCCGCTTCCTTCTCCGCAGATGTAGAGATTGGTAAAGGGCGAGGTGGTGAAATTTGAAGTTCTATCCGCTTTGAGCGGTGACGATGTTTTACTTTCAAGTCCAAGCGCGATCCCTTCTTCAAAGCCGCGAAGCTTTTTCTTGAATATCCCAATTCCGCCGATGAGCCGGCAGAGAACGGCCGAAGGGAACAGTTCGTGAAAATCGGCACTTATAAGATGGAAAGGATAGCTGGAAGAGGGAAGATCCGAGCTTGTTTTTCCGTTTAACAGATCGGAGATTCGGATTGCCGGGATATTGAACGAATCAGAGTAGTTGTAAAATTTTCTTTCGAGTCCTTCCAGCAGGTCGAGTGCCTGAGACGGCGAAACCGGCTTTCCGGTCAGTTCTTCGATCGTAAACGGCGTGACCACCGCACTGTTTGCGAATTTTCCGTTTCTTCGATAATCGCTCATGCCGTTGACGACGGAAAGACCTTTACGAGGCGCCGACTGCACCACTTTGCCCCCGGGACACATGCAGAACGTAAATGCGGCACCTTTTGCATGAGTTGCCGTGAGACGGTATTCCGCCGCTTTGACTCCCGGAAGAGTTTTTCTCCCCCACTGAGCGAGGTTTATTGTTTCCTGGAGGTGTTCGACCCGGAACCCGATTGCGAACGGTTTGGTTGAAAAACCGACATTGCGGCTCAAAAGGAGTCTGTAAAGGTCAAAAGAGTTGTTGCCGGGAGCAAAAATAAATTTGTCTCCTTCCATTTTTCCGGTATTTGCTCCCGAAAGTTCAAGAGCAGTGATCATTTCACCGTTTTTATGAATGTCCGTCACTTCCGTTTCAAAAAGGACCGTTCCTCCGGAAGATATAAAATCTGCAATAATCACGGGAATTATTTTTTTCAAATTGTCGCTTCCAAGGTGAGGATGTGTCATATATGCAATTTCTTCCGGTGCGCCGGCTTTGATAAGTTCTTCAAAAACAAAGTTTTTTTCAAGCGAAATGGTTTTTGTCCTGCTTGTCAGTTTCCCGTCGCTGAAAGTTCCGGCACCCCCTTCGCCGAAGCAGTATCCGCTGTTTTTATTCAGCTTTCCCGTTTCTTCAAACCGGGATATATCTTCCGTTCGTTTTTTAACATCCGCTCCTTTTTCGATAATGACGGTATCATATCCGGATCCTTGCAGAATCAACCCGCAGAAAATTCCGGCGGGTCCGCAGCCGGTAATGACCGTTTTTTTCTTTTTACCGTGCCTTGAGCCGGGAAGAGGAAGCTTTTTGATTACCGGGCTTTCACCGGTCAGTGCCGGAGAATTTATTCCCGCTCTGATCAGCCAGTGGATGTCCCGTTTGTTTCTTGCATCCAGACTTTTTCTTAAAATCGCGAACGTGAAATCATCGGAACGGATCTTTTTCGAAATGATTTTTCCGAGATCGTCATGCTTGAAATCCGTCGAGAGTTCCAGCTCGAGTTCGGTGTAACCCATTTTGAGCTCCCCAATCAGTGAATAACGATTTTATTTGAAGGAACATTTGTGTCAAGCGAAGAATCTCCATGAAAAGATTTGCCGCAATGCGATATCCCGTATCCGAACCGTCATCGCCGGTTTTACATCCCGGGTCCGGCGGGGGGGTGTTCAAACCGATCCTTGCCCGGCATTCATTGGATCGGGAAGCGGCTTTTTTAATGGGATATTCCATTTTTTCATGTACTTCCAGACAGCCGTGCGGCTTACGCTCAGCTGCCGGGCCACCTCCGCTTTATTCCACTGCGATTGGTCGAGAAGATTCATCAGAACCTCCCGGTTCAGATTCGGAGATGAGCCGTTCGGGCTGTATCCGCCGGAAGATTTCCGGACATGGATCGGCAAACGGTTCGTCGTTCGTATTTCAACCGGAAGATCCCGCACATCGATCCGGTTCTGCCGACAGAGCACAAATGCATGCTCCACGGCGTTTTCAAGCTCACGGACATTTCCCGGCCATGGATAATCCATGATCCGGCGCATGGCCTCCGATGTCATGTCCTGAATGCGCTTTCCGGTATTTTTATTCTGTTTTTGTATAAAATGCGCCACTAAAAGCGGGATATCTTCCCTTCGCCGCGTCAGCGGGGGAATGCATATCGGAAACACCTTGAGCCGGTAGTAAAAATCCTCTCTGAAACGACCTTCCCGGACCAGTTGATACAGATCCTGATTGGTTGCCGCAATGACCCGGATGTTGATTTTTCTTGTGGCTGACTCCCCGACCCGTTCAATCTCCCGCTGTTGCAATACCCGCAACAGCTTGATCTGAATATACGGGCTGATTTCGCTAATTTCATCGAGAAAAATGGTTCCGCCGTCCGCATCCTCAAAACGGCCGCTGCGATCTCGAACTGCTCCGGTAAAAGCGCCCTTCACGTGTCCGAACAGCTCGCTTTCCAGCAGTGATTCGCTCAACGCCGAGCAATTAACGGTTACCATGGGTCCCCCGGCCCTGGAACTGTTATAGTGTATCGCACCGGCCACCAGTTCCTTGCCGGAACCGCTTTCCCCCTGAATCAGTACGGTGGCATGACTGGCGGCCGCAGCCCGGATCTTTTCAAACACCTGCTGCATGATCGCGCTTTTACCGACAATGTTTCCGAACCGATATCGTTCGCCCAGGCGTCTCCGGACTTCTTCGATGTTTTTCCTGGCGGTTTGGAGATCGGTAATATCGGTCAGTGTTTCAACAATTCCGATCGTTTCTCCGTCTTCGTTTTTCACCAGACGGGCATTTTTGATTACCGGAACATCATAGCCTTCTCTATGACGCAGGAGGCATTCTTTCCGCTCTACGGTGCCGCGTTTGTGGAGCGCACATTTTTTAAAATCGCCGGGACATGATTCCTGAAAGCATCGATTAAAACCGAGTATCGAACAATTCTTCCCGATGACTTCCCGTGCGGTACGGCCGGTGATACATTCCATGGACCGGTTCCATGACATGATCCGCCCCCTTGAATCCAGAGCAAAAACACCTTCCGCCATGGCATCGATAATCTGTTCGGCAAAGCGGCAATCCCAGCTTTTTAAGCTGAATTTCATAAGCGTGTTCCCCTGTCTCTGTAACAGGCTTTAAAAAAACTGCGCCTGAGGCCGCCATCCGGCGTTGCGCGGCTCTCGCCAATGCTCACATATGCTTGAATATGCCGGGCTGTCGCAACGCCGAGCGCCTTGCCTGACGATCTGATTCTTGTTTTTCAAAAGCCTCTTTAAGTTCGCCGCAATAAATTGTAACCAGAACGTTACCAGAACGTTACTTGCCTTGCAAGTAAGGACTTCCCTTTCGTTGAAATTTCAACGGCGCTGTTAGGAACCAATCTTTTTCGATATTTATTTCTTAAGTGTTATCAATGGATTGTGACGAAATGCCTTTCGTGATCGCTTACGCGTTACCGATATACAAGGGTTGGCATATTTTTTGATGATGATTGTTTTCATAAACAAAACCGTAGCGTTCCAAGTAGCTGGCAATATGATAACAAACCTCAACCGAAAGAATTATCATGAATCATCGGAAAAAAATTATCGTCATCGGCGGATCCGCGGCAGGTCCAAAAGCGGCTGCTAAAGCACGTCGGCTGGATCCGTATGCCGAAATAACCATCATTCAGAAAGATTCCGGTCTTTCCATGGCATCATGCGGTTATCCTTATTATTTAAGCGGCAGAATCAAGGACAGAAAAAGTCTGCTGACAACGGCTTACGGAATTGTCAGAGATCCTGATTTTTTTGAAAGCACCAAAGGCATCCTGGCTGTTATTGAGACCGAGGTATCAGAGATCGATAGAAAAAATCACAACATCACCTGTAATCATCGGAAAACCGGTGAAATGACCCGCCTGGATTATGACAAATTGATTATCGCCACCGGAGCCGATGCAAAAATGCCCCCAGTTCCCGGGAACACCCTCTCCGGCATTTCAACGTTGCACTCCCTGTCGGATGTGGATTATCTAAAAAACGCCCATGCCCGGGGAAACATAAAACAGGCGGTTGTCATCGGCGGTGGATTGATCGGCATCGAAACCTGCGAAGCCCTCCGGCAGTCCGGCATCCAGGTGACCGTCGTTGAAATGCTTCCTCAACTGCTCGCATTTCTGGACTGGGAAATCGCCAAGCTGGTTGAAAACCACGTCCGAAACAAAGCTGTAAAGGTGATTACCAACCTGGCGGTTTCCGAATTTGTCGGCAACGGAAAACTGCAGGCGGTCAAACTAAACGATGGAACGATTCTGCCCTGCGAGCTGGCAGTGGTTGCTGTCGGTGTCAGCCCGAATACAAAGCTTGCCCGGAATGCAAAGCTTTTTATCGGAAAACTGGGGGGAATCGAAGTCAATGAATACATGCAGACCTCCGATCCCGACATATACGCCATCGGGGACTGCGTTGAGGTCCATCACCGGATTACGGGGGACAAGACACTTGCTCCTTTCGGGGATCTTGCCAACCTTCAGGGACGTGTCGCCGGAGAAAACGCCGCCCTGGGCAACTGCGTTACCTTTCCCGGAACCATTCAAACCGGCATCTGCAAGGTGTTTGATTTTTCCGCAGGGTCAACCGGGTTATCCGAAGTCAGGGCCAAAGCCGCCGGGTTTAACATTGTCTCCGTAATAACATCCGGCCCGGACAAACCTGTGTTCATGAGCGGCAAACCTCTGGTCACAAAAATGGTTGCGGATGCGGATTCCGGAAAAGTCATGGGAGTTCAATGTGTGGGATGGGGCGATGTGAGCAAGCAGATCAGCCAGGCCGCCATGGCTATTCAAGGGAATCTGACCGTAGAGGATCTGTCCAATGCCGACCTGCCGTATGCACCGCCGTTTGCTCTGCCCATCGACAACCTGATCGCCGCTTCCCATATACTCGGCAACAAGATGAAAGGCCGTCTGGACTCGATATCCGCCGTTGAGGTAAAAACCAGACTCGATAACGGAAGCGATCCATTTATTCTCGATATTCGTGAACGGAATGAATACGAGATGATGCGTCTTGGCATCGGGGAAAAACAGATCCCCTTCGGGGAAGTCCGCAACCGACTGGATGAACTTCCTCCGGATAAAGACAGGGAAATTATCTGTTACTGCGGGATATCTCTCCGGGCGTATGAAACATCACTGCTTCTCAAAGCAAACGGCTGGAAACACGCCGGGGTCATGGAAGGCGGCATCATAGCGTGGCCGTTCGATCGGGAAAAATGACCCGGGAAGGTGGAAATGGTTTGGACTTCGGTATCCTTAATCGATCGATTCTCATGCAAACACCTCGTTCCACAAATTTCGAAACGCATGGATGTTCGCGAGTTCATCAGGGATGACGCGGAATATGATAAAAATACGGCTTTCATCGTTGACTGCCGGAAACTTTGAACGGGAAGAAAAACAGAAATACAGGAGAGTGAAACAATGAACGAAATGAATATCTTGGTGGAAAAGCAGCGGCACATCGGCATTATTACCCTGAACCGGCCGGATTCGTTTAATACTTTCAACGTTCCGTTTGCCCGTCAACTAAATGATAACCTGAAAGCCTTTGACAGGGATCAGGACATTCGAGTGGTTGTCATCCGGGCAAATGGCCCTCAGTTTTCAACCGGCATCACCCTGGATGAATTCAAGGGGAAATCCCACAAGGAATTTCGAGAATTTCTTGCAGTGATGGACGAGCATAACCACACGATATCCAAAATGAAAAAACCGGTGATCGCATCGGTCAAGGGACTGGCCGTTGCCAACGGCGCCGGGCTGGTATTCGCCTGCGATATGGCGGTCGCCTCGGAAGATGCCAGATTCGGCACCACAGCGATCAATGTTGGACTGATTTGCCTGGGGCCGGCTGCGCCCCTGATGCGTCAGGTCGGAAGAAAGAAAACCCTGGAAATGGTACTGACCGGAGATATGATCTCGGCAGATGAGGCCTTGAGGCTTGGTCTGCTCAACAAGGTGGTGCCGGCGGAGCAACTGGAAGAAGCGACCATGAAACTGGCACAAAAGCTGGTGGCAAAAAGTCCGCTGGCTCTTCAGATCGGCAAAACCGGAATTTACGCAATGGAAGACTTGCCGTATCATAAGGGATTGAATTATTTGACCGAACTGTTTGCGGCGCTGTGCGTTACGGAAGACGTTCAGGAGGGTCTGGCAGCTTTCCGGGAAAAACGTTCCCCGGAATGGAAAATGAAATAACCGATGGATGAGAAGGCATTCTTCATTTCCCGCATGCCGCCTGATCCATGTCTGTTTTTACCGGTTGCCGATCTTTTCAACGGGAACCGGTAAAACTTCGGGTCCGCGGGCAAAAAATAAAATCGGATTACAAACGCCTCAGTGAAAATCAGGATTTAACGGGTGATCGGGCATCATCGGCAAGAGGGTATCGATTCCGTCGGTTCGCCATAGGCCGGAAGATATCATTGCCTTATGGATGGGCCTGCCGTGGGCGGTCTCCCAAAAAGCCATGATTTCAAATAAAGATGTCCCGTTCGCCTTTTTCAATTCTTTCCAGACGCTCGGTCAGAGTCCGGCGGGTTTCCGGTTTTTCGGTCTCTTCCAAAAGCCTGGTCAGAAGCTGCTCGCCCAATTTTCGAGTCCGGGGTGAAGCATAGTCCATGAGATATTCCTTGAAAGTCATCATGGCGTTACTCCGGCAGAAATGCTGGATCAATCCGGGCTTCGCCAGATCCATGAAATCCCCGCCGGTTCGTCCCAGACGATAGCAGGCGGTACAGAAACTGGGAATGTGTCCCTTTTTGGTAATATCGTGAATGACTTCATCGGTCGTTCTCGTGTCCCCAAGGTTAAACTGAGCGGCGCGAAAACCTTCGCTCGAGTTTTCTGAATATCCTCCCGGATTCGTTCTCGAACCCGCGCTGATCTGCGAAATCCCCAGTTCAAAGACGGCGGTGCGGATTTCGGGCGACTCCCGGGTACTCAGGATCATTCCGGTATAGGGAACCGCCATCCGGATGACGGCCACAAGTTTTTTGAAGTCCTCATCGCTGACCGGACGGGGCGGCTTGATGGCCGCCGGAGCATTCAGCGCAGGTTCCAGGCGGGGGACGGAGATGGTGTGAGGACCGACGCCGCAGTCGGCCTCCAGCGTCCGGGCATGAATCAAAAGTCCAAGAACCTCGTAGCGGTAATCGTACAGTCCAAAAAGGGCACCCAGCCCGACATCGTTGATCCCGGCTTCCTGCGCCCGGTGCATGGCAGTGAGTCGCCGGGCGAAATCGGCTTTGGGACCGGTGGGATGCATGGTTTGGTAGGTTTTGTGGTGATAGGTCTCCTGGAAAAGAACATAGGTGCCGATATTTGCCGCCTTCAGGCGTTTGAAATCGGGGACGCTCATCGGAGCGATCTCCACGTTGATCCGCCGGATCTCACCGCCCCTTTCCGTGCGGGTGTCATAGGCCGTTTTGATCGCCTCAATAAAATAATCCAGGCTGGAGCGGGTGAGATGCTCGCCGCAGAGCATCAGCAGGCGTTTATGCCCTTCTCTTTCGATGGCCCGAACCTCCTCGGCAATCTGTTCCATGGTGAGGGAAACCCGACTGAGTTCCTTGTTGTCTTTCCGAAAACCGCAATAAAGGCAGTTGTTTGAACAGTAGTTGGCGATATAGAGGGGAGCAAAGAGGACGAGTCGGTTGCCGTAAATTCTCTGTTTGATTTCCCTGGCCGTTTCGGAAATCGCCAGGATCAGCTCCGGATCATCTGTCTGAAGCAGGAGCGCTGTCTCTTCCGGCGCCAATCCCTTTAATTCTTTCGATTTTTCAATGATGTCCAGAATTTGTTTTTTATCGGGAGAATCCGCTTTTCGGAGCAGTTCTTCAATCTCCGTATCTCTGATAAAATCCTTCATGGTTTGTCCTTTCCTGATCATTCAATTTTTTTCTCAAAAAAAAAAGAGGTTTGACCCCAACAGGAATCAAACCTCTTTAGTGTTGCGATTTCCGGAATGCATCCTTTCCCTCCAGCTTCCGCTGAATCCGAGTGCTGAAATCCGGGGGTTTCAGATCCTTTTCCTAAAGATATTTAATTCCCCTCAAGGTAAGAAGTTTTTTTCCTTCCTTTCAGGTTTCAAGAAACGAGAACCGTTTTCAAATCAACTGAAGACGGATCTTTTATCTTACAGTTGAAAGACCCTGTCAACTCTTTTTCAGGGTATTCCAATTCGTTGATCCGGATGGCGGAAGGAAAGGATCCGGCGAACCCACGGGACCCGATTTCAGGAGGGAACCGGCAGGCCCGAGAAATAATACATTTTTAGATTCTCAAAGTATGATATGGAACTTCGGCATCCATATGGAATCCTACAATCACAAATCACGGGTTGACTCCGAATACCGCCGTTTGCCTCGCGGTTTTGATCAGAGTTTCCTTCGAATGAGAAACGCATGGATGATTCGAATGAAAAATAAGGACGTTACACCACTAATCATGTGTTTTTTTTGCTGGCGGGAATACTTGTAATCGCTTTTATCCGGCATAGCCGAACGGTGGGCGTTTGGAATGAATATTCCGTTGATTTGGATACCGTATTCATCGGTTCGTATATTTTGTGGATGCTCGTAGAGTTACGAGTTTCCAAAAAAGATGTGAACACGGATGGTAAAAAAACATCGGATTTCGCGACATGCCAGCTATATGGGTTTGGACAGGCGCTTACTTTTCTCACGGCTCTCTGGTTCCCTTCCATTTGGCGGGTGCCGAATATTGCTCATTTTCTTGGTGTAACGATCTTTCTGCTCGGTGTCTGTTATCGGTTATGGGCCATTCGAACGTTAGGGCGGTTTTCTATTCGCACAGAGTGCGAACGGTTGCGCAACACCGAATTGTGGCTTCCGGACCATACCGTTTTACAAGGCATCCAGCCTATGCGGGAATGATCATCGCCAATGCAGGAATATCCATTTATTTTTTTAACCGGGTGACGATATGCGTATTTTTGTTTATTCTGGTGCCGGCGGTCCTTCTTCGAATCGTAATCGAAGAAAGAACGCTCTTCGGGATTGAGGGATACGCTGAATTTGCTAAAAAACGAAAGCGGTTGTTCCCTGCAGTATGGTAACGAATCCAAATAGTTCCGGGATAATCGCACATGCACTGGATTCGCGGAGGGTGCCGCTTCGCCCTCAAATGGTGGGAAACATCGAGAGGGAAATAAAGAGAGAGAGGAAAGATTAATGGAGCTGGCAGGTTTATTGTTGATAGACATACAAAACGATTATTTTCCAAATGGCAAAATGGAATTGAAGGGAAGTGAAAAAGCCGGGCGTGTCGCTGGGCAACTGCTCGCCTTTTTTCGTAAACACGTCCATCCGGTGATACACATTCAACATGTCTCGGTACGAAAAGATGCCACCTTTTTTCTGCCCGGTACGGCAGGGGTGGAAATTCATCCGGATATTAAACCGACAGGCAATGAGGTAATCATACAAAAGCATTTTCCAAATAGTTTTCGGGAAACCGATTTGCTGTTGCACTTGCAGCGAAAAGATATTCGTGTGCTGGTTATTGCGGGCATGATGACGCATATGTGTGTGGATGCGACGGTAAGAGCAGCGGCGGATTATGGATATCCGTGTTTGATTGCAGCAGATGCGTGTGCCACCCGCGGTTTGTCATATGATCAGCGGGTTGTGGATGCGGACGATGTTCATGTCGCGTTTTTGGCGGCTTTAAATGGAACATATGGTAACGTTATGAAAGCGGGGGATATTATAAAAGAACTTCAAGGGTAACATTGACCTCGACATGGCTTGTGTCGGGGTTGTAGAGCATCCGTTTTCCCGCTTTTGGTGGAAGAGTTCCAAGAACAAGTTCATGGAACTCTTCCCGGTGAGGAATCCGCGGATCGGTTGGTTCCGTGTTAACAGGGTTTTGAAAAACAAGAATCAGGCCGTCAGGCAAGGCGCGCGGCGATACGACAAGCGCAGCATATTCAAGCATATGTGAGCATTGGCGAGAGCCCCGCAACGCTGAATGGCGGCCTCAGGTGCAGTTTTTCAACACCCTGTTAAAGC
>JAHDSC010000096.1 GCA_018432925.1 Desulfobacterales bacterium
CGGCAAAATTTCCCATGAGATGGCCAAACAACTGGCTGAAAGTGAATATGAAAAGTTTCATGGCAAGCGCATGTTGGATTCAACACAATCAACCAGTGATTTTGATAAAGCCGTGAAACAGCTCGAAGCCTCCAAAAAGAAAGGGGGCAAGAAGCATGGCCAAGCGTAAATCCAAAGGCCCGAAGCAACACGCCTTCCGCAACAAGCTGCTGCTCAACCAGTGGCTGGTGAGCCTGTTCGGCATCGATCCGCTCGCCGAACACAAAGTAAATGGCAAAGTGGTTCGCCCCTTTCACAAATTGGCCGAACCCATCCGTGATCCGCGCCTGGAAGGGTTGGACAAGGATAATCTGCATTTCTTCTACCACCATCTCGGCGATAGCCCGCTCTTCAGCTATGCCGATCCAACGGCTGATTTCCCGGGCTTTCGCATCAGTCGGGACATGCTCTTGACCTATGAGCAGAACATTGTTCGCCATACCCAGGCGATCAACGAAAAACGCCACCGCCCGATTGGGTGGAAATACTACCAATGGCTGACCCTGATCTTTGTTGAAATCTACCTGGACCGCTTTTTTGGCAATCGTGAAGGGATGCTTGCCGATCTCAATGCATTCGTTGAACGTTTCAACCGCCACTGGGACGATTACGCCGATGTGCCGCCTTATAACGAGGATGACCTGAACAAGCTCTGCATGCAGAACGCCACCGGCAGCGGCAAGACGCTGCTGATGCACGTCAACCTGCTGCAATACCGGCACTACGCCGCAAAGCATGGGAAGGATAAAGAACTCTCCCGGGTTATCCTGCTGACGCCCAACGAGCGTCTCTCGGAGCAGCACATCACCGAGTTTCGGGAGAGCGATATTTCTGCAGGCAGCTACCTGCAATCACGTGGCGGCCTGTTCGGCCTGGCCCAGGGCCTTGAGCGTGTGGATGTGCTGGAGATTACCAAGCTGGCTGATCAGGAGGGACCGAACACCATCGCCACGCGAAGCCTTGGAGATCAGAACCTGCTTCTGGTTGACGAGGGTCATCGTGGCATGAGCGGCAAAGAGGAAGGTGTCTGGTTTACCCGGCGATCCGATCTCTGCGCCAAGGGGTTCACCTTCGAGTATTCGGCCACCTTTGAGCAGGCTGTTCAGGCATCAGGCAATGCCGATTTTGAGAACAGCTACGCCAAGACGGTCGTTTTTGATTACTCCTACCGGTGGTTCTATGAGGACGGCTTCGGCAAGGATTATCAGATCCTGAACCTGCCAGGGTCATTCGAAGAGACGCAGTCGATCTATATGACAGCCTGTCTGCTGAAGTTCTATCAGCAGCTTCGGATCTACGAGGAAAAAGCGAAAGATTTCGAGCCGTTCAATCTGGAAAAGCCTCTGTGGGTCTTTGTCGGCAGCACGGTTTCATCGGGCAAGATGAGCAAGGATGAACAGATCGTGGCCACGGACGTGGCGCTCATCATCCAGTTTATCGCCGACTTCCTCGACAACAGCCAAGTGGCGACGCGGCGCATGCACGAGATCCTCACCGGCAAAGGCCAGGATACCGGCCTGCTGGACAAGGATGGGAACGACATCTTTGCCGGGGCCTTTACCTATCTGGCCCGGGCCATGAATGGCGGCGAAACCGTTGAAGCCCTCTACCGGGATATTCTCGCCAGGCTGTTCAACCATGCCGCAGGCGGGCATTTGTCACTGGATCGCATCAAAGGCGAATCCGGCGAAGTGGCCTTGCGTGTGGGCACGAGCGAGACGGCCTTCGGTCTGATCAACGTCGGTGATGCCAAGAGCCTGTGCGACCACGTGGCCGAAGTGGCAGCACAGAATGGCACACGACTGACCGTGGAAGATAGTGACTTTACCGAGGCGATGTTCGCCTCCGTGAAGGATTCCACGTCACCGGTCAATCTGCTTATCGGCTCGAAGAAATTCGTTGAAGGTTGGGACTGCTGGCGAGTCAGCACCATGGGCCTGATGCATGTCGGGCGCTCAGAAGGGTCGCAGATCATTCAGCTCTTTGGGCGCGGTGTCCGCTTGAAGGGTTACGAGTGGAGCCTCAAGCGCAGCGGCCATTCTCATGCGCCGCTCCGGCCGACCTTTATCGAGGGACTGGAAACTCTGAACGTCTTCGGCATCGAAGCCGACTTCATGGAGAAGTTCCGCGAGTTCCTCAAGGAGGAAGGCCTTCCCGGCAACGAGCGCCGCAAGATCATTACAATCCCGCTGAATGTCACCTATGACTTCGGCAAGAAGCTCAAAATCCTCCGCCCTAAGCGGAAGGCCTCTGACGGCAAGGAATACGACTTCAAGAAGGATGCGGCGGTGCCCACTGTCGGGGATATCCCGGACTACATGACGCACAACACGGTAGTCGCCGACTGGTACCCGCGCATTCAGGCCATGCAGTCACGCGGTACATCCCTGGCGACCCAGAAGGACAAGGTGTCGTTGCGTGAACAGCATTTGGCTCTGCTGGACTATGACACGCTCTTTTTCGAGCTGGAGCGGTTCAAGCGCGAACGGAGCTGGTACAACTTCAACATCACCAAGGATGGCATTCAACGTCTGCTGGGGGACCCGAACTGGTACACCCTCTACCTGCCCGAAACCCGCCTGAACCCGGTGACCTTTGATGGCGTGCTCTTGCTGCAGCAGGTGGCGTCAGAGCTTCTGAAGCGGTACTGCGATCACTACTACAACTATCGCAAACGGGAGTACATAGAGCCGCGTCTTGAATTGCGCGACCTGACTCCGGATGATGACAACATCCCGCAGGAGGAATTCTACCAGCTCATCGTGGATGGCGATGAAGAACAGGTCATCCAGGGAATTCAGCAGATCAAGAAGGATCTGGAACAGAAGAAGGATGATCTGCTGAAGGTTGGCGATCTGAACGCCTGCAATTTCGGCAAGCACCTGTTCCAGCCGCTCTTTCACGTCCGGCGCGGTGGGAAAATCACCATCCTGCCTGTCGCCCTCAACGAGAGCGAATATCAGTTTGTCACCGATCTGAAGACCTGGTGCGACGGCCACAAAGCAGCTCTGGAAAAGGATGGTATAGAACTCTTCCTGCTCAGGAACATGAGCCGGGGCAAAGGCGTGGGATTCTTCGAGGCGGGCAACTTCCACCCCGATTTCATTCTGTGGATGCTGATTGGCGGGAAACAATACGTCACCTTCATCGAGCCGCACGGTCTTTTGCACGAAGGGCCCGCCAGCGAGAAGGTTCTGTTCCACAAACGGATCAAGGATGTCGAGCAACGGTTGAAAGACTCAACCGTGATCCTCAACAGTTTCATCCTTTCCTGGACGCGGTACCCGCAACTGAAATGGGACAACACACAGGGCGAGCTCGAGGATATGCACGTGCTGTTCATGACCAATGACCGGGAAAGATATATCGACAAGCTCTTTGCCAAGTTGAGGGCGATGGATGCTCCCGAGAGATCAATTTAAAAAGTACCGGATACAAATCGGCACCGATGAATTAGGTGAATCGAAGGTATTGTCACTTATTGCGGAAGATCCAGAATCTCCGGTAATTGCGAACACTGATAAAGCAGAAAAGAAGCTCCAGGAAGTTCTAAAGGAGACACGAGTTCGCATAGGGTCATTATTATAAACTGACAACGTATCCTTATCTTATAGGCGGAGGTGCATCGATAGGTACCGGAGGAGTTTCGCCGGCGGTTTGTAATAGTCAACAAAAGGCGAACACCCGGCTTAGGCCACTTTCAATATTTTTTTCTTTTCATAATCCATGGTGCTTGCGTACTCCGGAGTAGAGTGCAATCGATACGAGTTGCAGAAGGTGATGTACTCCGGGATTTCCAAATCGGGCCGTGTGATGCCATATTCTTATAAACGGAGCCGGTGGGGGCGGGATACGATCAGCGAGCGGATTCATGCCGCTTTACCGGTTAAACGCAAACGCAGGGAAAAAAGAGGGAGAAGCGTTTCTTTCGGTTGCGACGGCCAGGAATGTTGACCAAGATCGGCGTTCAATGGAACAGGAACAGAGTTTTCATAATCATGCGAAAACCGCATGAGGGCGGAAAGGAGGATTTCAATGTTACTGTTAAGCATGGAATGGCTGGGGCCGGATGCTTTTGCCGGATACGTTGAAGACGGTGATCAATACAGAGGCTTTTTTGTTGAACGTGGCAAGGATGCCAGAATCGACGAGAATTATAAAAAAGCAAAGTTCGATGATTACGAGCACTTTTGCGGCGTTATCGGAAAGGTTGATCCGTATGCCGTATTTTTGGCCGAGCCGATGCCGATCATGGATCTTTCGTGGGGTGTTTTAGATAAAGCCTGCGAACAACTGCCGGAGGGGTATGCAGGGATCGAGGAGAAGTACAAATGTTAGCCGAACCGAATTGCGGCCTATGATAGCGCTGGCATGATCCCGGAGCCAAGACAACGAGATTGTCTATGAGCAGGAATAAAGTCCGGCAACTGTTTCGATGATGAATTTTTGTTGATGATCGGTTCTTTCGAAAAATGTCCCTTGAGACACCCTTGATTCCCTTCTGAATTTACATATAAATTTGCCTGTTTCGCTGGTTCCGGACACCTGACACGAGGGAAATCCGCTGCGAACCGGAATACGCACCCTCATTTCGCGGTTTTTGGCCTGCTTGTGGTTCCCTGTGAAATCTCGGGGGAATTGAAGACATCGCCAGGAATTGACCAATTTGTCGGAGAGTTGATTGATTATAGCCTGAAAAAAGGATAAATCATTCCCATGACAAAGCTGACTTTGAAGGAGTGGCTATCGAGGGCCGAGAAAAAACGGCGATTCATGGAAAATGTTCGGGCGATCCGTAAAATTTCAGCCCGCCCCGGCGAATTTTTGGATTATCCGTCATGGGTCAATCCCGTTCTGCGAAAGGTCCTCGTCGATCGAGGACTCGGTCGGCTTTACAGCCATCAAGCAAAGGCCGTGGATCTGGTTCGCCAGGGGCAAAGCATCGTCATCGTCACCCCCACGGCAAGCGGCAAGACCCTCTGCTACAACCTGCCGGTTCTGCAGAAAATCCTTGAAGAGCCGGAGGCCCGGGCATTATACCTTTTTCCCACCAAGGCGCTCGCCCAGGATCAGATGCACGAGATCCACGGCCTGATCGGCGAGTTAAAGGCGGATATCAAGACCTATACTTACGATGGGGACACTCCCGATGATGCCCGTCGGGCGATCCGGAAACAGGGGCATGTAATCGTTACCAATCCCGACATGCTACACGCCGGGATTCTTCCCCACCATACGAAGTGGCAGAAACTCTTTGCGAACCTTCAATATGTGGTGATCGATGAGCTTCACGTCTACCGGGGCATCTTCGGTTCCCATTTTACGAATGTTCTCCGGCGTCTGGTCCGAATATGCCGCTTTTACGGCAGTGACCCGGTCTTCATCTGCTGCTCGGCAACGGTGGCCAACCCCGGGGAACACGCCGAGCGCCTCCTGGAACGTTCCGTGGCACTGATCGACGAAAGCGGAGCGCCGGCGGCGGCCAAAACCTTCATTCTTTATAATCCGCCCATCGTCAACCGGGAGCTCGGGATCCGGCAGTCCGCCATGACACCGGTCCGGAAGATTGCCGTCGACCTGATAGAAAACGGAATCCAGACGATTGTTTTTGCCACCAGCCGACTGAACGTGGAGGTCTTGACGAAATACCTCAAGGATCGATTTGCAAAGGGAAAGCCGATAGACACCCAGTTTGTCACCGGCTACCGAGGGGGGTATCTGCCCAATCTTCGCCGGCGGATCGAAGCGGGCCTGCGTAACCGGGAGATAATGGGGGTTGTCGCGACAAACGCTTTAGAACTGGGGATCGACATCGGCGATCTGGAGGCGTCCATCCTCTGTGGGTATCCCGGTTCCATCGCCAGCACCTGGCAACAGGCGGGGCGTGCCGGCAGACGTACCGGACAGAGCCTGGCGCTTCTCATTGCCCGGAGCTCCCCACTCGATCAGTTCATCGTTGAAAATCCCGATTACTTTTTTTCGCGGTCCCCTGAGTTTTGCCGCGTCAACCCGGACAATCTGCTGATTCTTCTGCATCATATCAAAAGCGCCGCTTTCGAGCTTCCATTCGAGAAGGGGGAGCGTTTCGGTGGTGAAAACCTGGAGGAGCTTCTCAATTATCTGGAAGAGAAGGGCGTTTTGCATAGGGTGGATGCCCGCTGGCACTGGTCGGCGGAGAGCTATCCCGCCGACGAGGTAAGCCTGCGGAGCATCAACCCCGAAAACGTCGTTGTCGTGGATACGACAGAAACAGGCAACCACCGGGTGATCGCCGAAGTGGACTGGGACAGCGCTTTCACCACTGTTCATACCGATGCCGTCTACATGATGGAATCCAGGCAATACTACGTGGACAATCTTGATCTTGAAAGAAAGACCGCTTACGTCCACAAGGTCGATACCGACTATTACACCGACGCGATGACCTACACCAACGTCCGGGTGATCGATGCCTTTGCGAAAAAGCCGGGCACAGAGATCCTTGTCGAGCACGGCGAGGTACAGGTAGTGAGCAAGGTGGTCGGTTACAAGAAGATCAAATTTTACACCTCGGAGAATTTAGGCTACGGAGAGGTGAATCTTCCGGAAAAGGACATGCATACGACGAGTTGCTGGTTCACGATCCCCCGCCCCCGCCTTGCCGGGCTTTCCTGCAATCAGGAGGAGATCATCGACGGCCTGGCGGGTCTTGCCTACAGTCTCCACCACTTGGCGGCCATGATGCTGATGGCGGACCTCCACGACATCGACCGGGCGATCGGGGACAAGAGCGGTGAATGGTTTGTCCGAAAATATCGGAATTGGAGGACGATCACGACCACACCGGGAGGAGGGAATGATGCCCTCCAAATGGTCGATGCCTTCGACCCGACGATCTTTCTTTTTGACGCATACCCGGGGGGAATCGGCTTCTCGGATCTCCTGTTTGAGCGCCATGACGCCTTGCTGGACGCGGCCCGACAACTCATCCGAAACTGCCCCTGTCCCCACGGATGTCCCTCCTGCGTCGGACCGACGCTCGAGGTGGGACCGCGGGCGAAAGAGACGGCGATAGAAATCCTCGGCCTCCTCCAGGCAAAATAATCGAGGGAATTTCATGAGTGTCATTTCTCGTTTACATCGTCTGACCGGCGAAGATCGTAAAGCATCCGGCGGAAACAACGACGGACGGAGCAAAGCCGAACAACTGGCAAGCCTGCGGGCGCGGATCGACGCGATTTTATCCCGGAGGCCGGAAGGACAAAAAACGAAACCTCGGTCCACCGGGCGTGGCGGTTTCGTCCCCCTTGAGGAGCTTGTCCCTGGGGAAGAGACGACCAACGAAGCGGGGGCCTTCTTCTGCGCCTGTCACCTGATGGAAGGCTCCGCGCGTCATGGTCGGTTCCGTATCCGGGAACTGGCGGCCCTCGACATGGACAGGTTGGCCGTTCTCGGCAATGACCCGGCCCTGCGTGGATTGGATTACCGCGAAGCGCTTTTTTTCGATACAGAAACCACGGGGATTGCCGGAGGAACCGGGACGGTGGCTTTTCTCATCGGCCTGGGCTGGTTCGAGAGAGATGCATTCATCATTCGGCAGTTCTTCGCCCGGGATTACGGCGAAGAGCGGGCGACGCTTCTCGGCCTTCGTGAACTGCTTGAAGGAAAACGGTTTCTCGTCAGCTTCAACGGCAAGGCATTCGATGCCAATCTCCTGGCTGCCCGCTTTATTATGAACCGCATGCCCGATCCCTTATCCGGCCTTCCCCATCTTGATCTCCTGCATCCTGCCCGGAGACTTTTGAGCCACCGTCTGCCTGACCGACGACTGGGTTCTCTTGAATCGGCTCTCCTTGGCTTCGAGCGGGAGGAGGACGTCCCTGGAAGCGAGATTCCGCAACGTTATTTCGACTGGCTTCGCAGCCGCGACGGGCTTCTCATGGCCGACGTCTTCAAACACAACCGCTTTGACATCCTTTCTCTGGCGGCTCTGGCCGCCCACCTGTCGGAGATGCTCGATCCGGGGGATACACGATGCCATCCCGTTGACCGACTTGCGGCGGCAAGGCTGTTTCTGGCCCGGGGATATCCGAGAGAGGCCATCCGGCTCCTCCATCCTCTCGTTGGATGCGCCAGTCCGGAAACGGCATGGGATGCGGCGCGGGAACTCTCCCTTCATTACAAGCGGACAAAACAATGGCCGGCGGCGGTGGCGATTTGGGAGGAGCTGGTGTTGCGGGATGATAGTGATTTCTTCTCCCTCATCGAGCTTGCCAAATGGTTCGAACATCAGCAACGAGATTTCACTCGGGCCCTGGCCCTGGTTGAGCGCGCCCGCGTCAATGAACAAATCCTGTCGCCGGATCAGTGCGCCGACCTAGTCCACCGCAAGAAGCGTTTGGAGAGGAAGCTGGCCGGCCGGAAGGGCCTTGCTCGGCAAACCATATGACCGGTTTGCATCATACCGGGCAACGGTGCGCAACGATAAGTTTTTTTAACGGTGTCTACCGCCGGGGATAAACCGGGCATTGCGGATGATTATTTTCGTACCCTGTGAGAAGGCGGAGGCAACGGTTCATCATGTGAATTTTCGGCGAAAAGAAAGCAGCCCCCGGAGCCGGGGTAAGATCCAAGGGTTTCGGGTCGAGTCGAAACCCGAAAGGCCACGTTTTTTATTATTGGCGTCGAACCGTCATCACGGCATCATGAGACCGCCGCTATTCCGTACCGATCATCACATTCGAAGCCTTGACGATTAAATATGCCTCCTTCCCTACCTTGAGTCCCAGATTCTCGCACGATTTCCTCGTGATAATCGATGTCATTTCTAAACCCGGAGCGACCTCCAGGACCACTTCCGCGTTCACTTGACCGATTTCAATGGATCTGATTGTACCTTTCAGAACATTGCGCGCGCTTAGTTTCATGGCATTACCTCCCATCCGTGAAATCATTTCTGAATCCTATACCCTGCAATCGATCAACAAGGTATTTTCGTTACAATTCCGGGGCGATGGCGCCGTGTGCAAGACAAAGCCCATGGAGTTGTTGAACCTGAGAGGGCAGAAAATATATCAACTTATTTTTAGCAGCTGATTCCAATTGGTTGTATAAGACGGGGAGCGTTTCCTGAAAACGGTTCGCCACCTTGAATTGTTCCGCAACCCTTCCGCGGCATATTTTAAAGATCCCGAACCGATGCTTGTATTAACGGCATCCAATGTTTTCATCAGGATCTTTGAACGTTGACGGTTTATAGGATCAAAAAGACTCGTTTGTAGCCGGTCTTCGGAAACAAGCTCATGGAACATGACGCCGGCTTTCTTATACTTTAATCCTTTTCTGTAGATTTTTCGCAGGCCATCGTGGGCATAACGGATCAACTCCGAAGAATCAGATGTTGCGACAGGAAGTCGGACGGCTTCAAATTTGATATAAAAGCGTTTCTCAAAGCGGTTGGTCATCAGAAAAACCATCAGAACACCCGCTGCGGAATGTTCCTGCCTCAACTTTTCAGATCCACGGCTCGCATAAGCCGCTATCGCTTCCTTCAGTTCATCCGGGGATTCGATGGGTAACTTGAAAGACCGGGATACGGTGATTTCTTTTTTGCGAGGCGGACAATGCTCCAGAGAATAACAGGAAACTCCTCTGAGCTCCTGGAGTATTCGGGTTCCGACGACCCCCATTTTGTTTTTGATCAGAGCGTCATCCGTGTCACGCAGTTGCAGCGCGGTGTTGATTCCGTTCATCCGGAGAAACCGGGCATATTGACGCCCGATGCCCCAGACGTCCGCCACGTCGGTTATTTCAAGGGCTTTGTCCCGGAAGGGAGAATCGGTTAAATCCAGCACCCCAGCGGCTTTTTTGGATTTTTTGGCAATTCGATTCGCAATTTTTGCCAGCGTCTTGGTTTCGGCGATTCCGATCGAGACGGGAATGCCGGTCCATCTTTTTATCGTGGATCGGATTCGGCGCCCGTAATTCGTCAAATCATAATGCGTGAAACCGGACAGATCCAGAAAGGCTTCATCGATGGAATAGATTTCAATATCCGGGGTGAATTGAGAAAGGGTCTGCATGACCCTCTGTGACATGTCACCGTAAAGGGTGTAATTGGAAGAATAAACCTGAATCCCATGGGACTTGATCAGGTTCCGAATCTGAAATGCCGGTTCCCCCATTTTAATGCCAAGGGCCTTGGTTTCGTTGGATCTGGCAATCGCGCACCCGTCATTATTGGAGAGCACGATAACCGGTCGTCCTTCCAGCTTCGGGTTGAACACCCGTTCACAGGAAACATAGAAATTGTTACAATCGACAAGCGCGTAAACAGGCGACATATCAGACCGTCCGTTTATCATCAAAGGGAATGGATTACGTTTGTGACAACCCCCCAAATTTCAAAGCTCATTTCTTCTTTTATCCGCAGGGGCTCGTAATTTGCGTTTTCGGGCATCAGAACAATTTTATCCTGAATCATGCGGATCCGCTTTACCGTCAGTTCGCCGTCAACGACGGCAATCACGACTTTTTTATCCGCGGGATCGAGGGATCGGTCAACGATTAAAATGTCACCCGGATGAATTCCGGCATTGATCATGGAATCCCCCGTGACCCGAACAAAGAACGTGGCGGCGGGATGTTTTATGAGATGCTTGTTCAGATCCAGTTTGCCTTCGATATAATCCTCGGCGGGAGATGGAAAACCCGCTGGAACGGACACCATGAACAAGGGAAGTTCGTATTCCGTTGAAGGGTCCGGATAATATACGGCGTTTATTTCCGAAGCCTTGATCATTCGGCGGTTCAATTGACATCCGTTGATTGTTTTTTTTATTTTCATAAATGCATCTTACTGAATTTTTGCGATCGTGCCCACAAAATTCAGCAACGCAGATATCCTGTAATCAAAAACGGCAACCCCCTGTCTTCGACACGGCCTCCTCACAAATTGATTTTCGTTCCCCTCAATCCGCTGTACATTGTCGGATAACGATCCCGCCAACCGCCGCACCGATATCCTTTGAAATCACCGGGCATTTAATTTGCAGCAGACAAAAAATCTTTGAACCGGCATTGCTCAAACTTTCATAGTTTGCTTGTCCCTTGGCGATAACCAGGGGGGCTGCTTTGTAGATATCAATAAATTCCGGGCGGCACATGGACAGAATGGTACCGGGGGCATCCGCACCGTTATCAACAATTTCGGCCACGGAATCGACGCCCGCAGCGAGCGCGTCTTCCATCGTAGCATCATTTAGCGTGGGAGCTCCTTTTACCACATAAATTACCGGTATCGGAAGCTGTTCGATCAGTATGCGGTCGAAAACGGTTTCTCCGGCATTGTCTGCCAAGAAAAGGACATGATCGGCGGATTGCAATTTTAACCGCAATGCGGCTCCGTCATCGATTTCATATTTCTGGTTTAAAACTTTTTCAACGGTTTCCCGGAGGTCATGGTGACGTTCCGAAACGCCAAAATCGATAATATTGCCGGCGATGCTGATTCGAATTGCCGTATCCAGGGGATCCTTGCTGCCGGAGACCAACTGCCGGAGCTTGGGGTAAAGGCCGAGCGCGGCTTGCGTGCTTGCATGTTTAATCTCTTGATAGGGATCCGTTGCTGAAATTTCATCCCTGACAATCCGATGCACCCGGCAGGCGATCTCCGGAGGAGTGATTCCGGGACGAAGTTTTCCAAGGAGCGTCATGGTTTTGATGACGACCCGGTGTTGCCGGCTGAAACTTCCTCCTGCGAGCCTGGAAGCATGAAGGGCCTGTCGGATAAAGCATGGATAGCAATCAAGATATATTTTCATCCGGGCATCTGATGATCGGGTCTTTCAAAGGATTTTCAAAAACAGAGAATTCGTGCCGAGTGATAAAAAACCTTAGCAAAGATTGGATGCCTTGCCAAGTACGCCGAATAGGGAACGCAGGATCCGCCGTTGTCAAAGGACTTCCAGCCCATCCCTCGATGCGGTGCTTGCGATTTGTCTTTTCAATCCGTCGGGATGACACCTGCGCCAGGGGCCGACGGTACTCTCCGCTCCCGCGAAAAACCATCGGCATTTGAGAAAGATTCGAAAGCTTCCCGAAAGAATCATGGGTTCCTTCGGTCACTCGCGTAATGATTCGATTTTTTAGAAGGGCATGAATCGAATGGACGTATCGGAAATTCAAAGGCTCACGGTTGTGAAAACAATAGATATTTTTTTCTTTCCTGGGTGATGCCGACGCAAGGAAATACATCGATTTTCTTTTTCTTGGCCATTTCGACGAATTGCGTCCATGACCGGTTTCCCGCAACCTGCATATTCAGGCCCAGCCGCGCATTCAACAGGCAGACATAATCTTTCGCGATGCCCATATACTCCTTTTTATCCGTCATAAATTCAAAAGGAATAAATTCCGGATCGATTCCAAGCCGGATCACGGGATGCGCTTTGATCCACTTTTTTTCTTCATCCGTCAAATCGATCGGCTCGACGGTATCCGAAAGGACAAGGACGTTGTCACCAAAGAAATCGTAATTGTTTTCCTGAAAATAGATGTTGATGAGTTTGAACAGGTAAGAAGACGGGTCTTGTTTCATCCTTGCCAGATGATCATCGATCCGGCTGATCAGAAGCTGGTTTTTTGGCGCATGATTCGGAAATGCAAACCGCAGTTCGACCGGATTGAAGATGATATCGGTTCGTTGAATGTCATATCGATTTTGGAAACGGTTGCCGAAAATCCGGTTGACCACCCCCGCATCGGCTTTTTTGTCATGCAAAATTTCCAAGACCTGTTCATAATTGTCCAGCTCTACCAATTCATAATTCACAATGCCGAATTTTTCCAATAAAGGCACGATTCCGTTTTCGCTGCCATATTGATATTCAATATAAATATAATATGTTGTATGGTCTTTAGGGGGGGTGAAAACTCGAAAATGCATCCCTTCGAGTCCGTGGACCGCAGGTTTGGATGCAGCCGGGCCCCCCGAACATTTCAGGGAGTCCGGTGCTTTCGACGGAAGTTGATTTTAAAGGTGAAGTGATTTCAAAACCGGTTCCCGGGTCCGATTCCCGTGTCGGGGCAAGGCGATAAATTCTCAAAACACGCAATTTATTCATGTGGTTGGAGGTATCGCCCCGCCTTGATCGTTTGCCGGATGGAAGGTTTTGGAGTCTCCGGCGGATTATCTGCCGATCGAAAAAAAGATGCAGTTACCGGTACCCGGTTCGCAGAATCGGAACATTAAATGCGCATTTTCCCGGTAATATTTTCCATATCGGTATATGTGCGGGTATCTTTTTGCGTAAGCATCCCATTGTTCCCATGACCTCCAATGCCCGTGATATTCATATCGGCGCCTGTCATAGTCATGGTACTGGTATTGACGGTGCCTGTCATACGGGCTTTCTCTGTATCCGCGATGTTGATGGTAATCCGAACGTTTCGGGTAGTCCCGACGGCCATGGATATTCTGTTCTTTTCCGTGTTTCAAGACCTCCCGTTTTTGTTCCATCTGATGTTTTTGTAAATCGCGTTTCTGCTGCTGGTGTTGCTTGAGATTTTCCCGCTTCATTTTCCCCTGGTGTTTTTGATATTCCTTGGCCTGTTCTTTCGGTTTCTGCCATTCACCCTGCCTGTCTTTTCCTTTGAATTCCTTGCCGGCAAAAGCCGGAGAGGTTGTAAGGATGAAAAATCCGAATAGACAAAAAGTTGCTACCGAAAACAGAAATATTGAAATTTTGCTGTGTTTTTCGCTCATGTTTATGCCTCCGAGTGAAATGGATAAAGGTGATTTCAAAAGCTCTCCCTGCTTCTGATTTTTGTGCCGGGCGAAGCGTTCAATCTTCAAAACACTTAATGTATTCATGGAGTTGAATTTCTCGCCCCCCCATGGATCGTAAACTCGATGGAAGATTTTAAAACAACTTTTAAAAAATTAGACGATTACCGCCCGGGAAAAGATTACCTTAATTTATGAAACGATACCATAAACAAATCATTATTTCCATTTATGGGCCTGGAACGACTTCTCTGTCTAAGAGTCTTCGAATCCGTCACCGGTTTGAATGGGGATGCAACGAATATTACACGAAAAATCCACCCGGCTTTCCGCATTCGATTTGAAGGAGAACCAAAAACATGGAAAAGAGGTAAGAAAGGAAGAGCAAAAAGCCGGAGAAGAAGCGGAGCGGGAGGCACGAAAAGATCAGGAAGAGGCGGTGCGGGAAGATCGCAAACGATATGAGGAGGACCTGCGAGAATCTCGAAAAAAAGAACAAGAGATGGAGCGTGAAGCAAGGAAGAAATGGAAGGAAATGAAAAGGTAATCGCGGGGGAAGAACTAATGGCTGAATGGTATCCAATCGATACGGACTCCTATGGGCGAAAAAATCCGAGGTTTATCCCGGGTATTTTACCCCATGGAATTGCCCGACACCGTGCATTGTAAAAAAGCGTTTATCCGGCCTGAACGATTCGACGGTAGGCATTATTTTAATTTCCATGCGAACCGGAGCAATTGAAGATTCCGATTTACCGATTCAATCCAGCCGTATTTTTTCCCTGTGCAAAATGTGGCACCGGATTTCGTTTTTCGTTTGAGAATAACTCGTCCCATCAGCACTCCGAGCCTTTTTTACCGTTTTAAAATCATACTGGCCATCCATGAATAAACCTGATATATTTTAAGTGATTTATATATATCAGGAAATGTGATTTCCAATATACAAACAAACAGAAAAATTTCAGTCTTTATGATCATCCTCTCATCCGGTTAAGACTCATGATTTTTGAGGGGCCGACTCGCCACCTTACCTTCGATTGCAGGATTTATCGCGTATCCGGGTCGTTTTGGGACAATTTGCGGCCCGGATTGGACCGACTGTAAAACGGAATGTCGTTTTTCCCGATCGATAATAGTTTGATCCGCCTTGCAACTTTAACGACCGGCTGGAAAAGCCGGGCATTCAAACACAAGGAGGTTCGCCGTGGATAAAATTTTGAGGATTCATATGGGGCCGGACAAGGACCCCGTCTGCACCGAGACACCTTTGGGTGACTATGCCGGACTGGGCGGCAGGGCCATGACCTCGACGATCATATCCAAAGAGGTTCCCCCGATGTGCCATCCGCTTGGAGCCGACAACAAGCTCGTTATCGCGCCCGGACTTCTCAGCGGCACCAGCGCCGCGATGTCGGGACGCATTTCCGTGGGTTGCAAGAGTCCGCTGACCGGTGGAATCAAGGAGGCCAACGCCGGCGGCCAGGGATCTCAGGTTCTGGCCCGCCTGGGATATGCGGCCATCATCATCGAGGGAAAACCAAAAAAAGACGTCCTCTATAAAGTGGTAATCGACCGGAACGGCGCAAGGATCATCGAGGATAACAGCCTGCGCATGATGGGCAATTACGATCTGGTTGAAAAGATCAAACAGGAATACGACACCGCCACCGCGTGCATTTCCATCGGCCCGGCCGGAGAAATGAAGCTGGCGGCCGCTACGGTGGCGATCACAGACACGGATTTCCACCCTGCCCGCCATGCAGGCCGCGGAGGCGTAGGGGCCGTAATGGGTGCCAAGGGAGTAAAAGTGATCGTACTCGATGACACCGGGATGAAAATGCGCGAGCCGAAAGATCCTGAAAAATTCAGGGCCGCCAACAAAAAATTCGTCGAGGGTCTGAAAAGTCATCCCGTTACCGGTCAGGCCCTTCCTGCTTACGGTACGAACGTTTTGACCAACATTATCAACGAGGCCGGGGCGTATCCGACAAAAAATTTCATGTGGGGCCGGTTTGACAATTGTTCCAGGATCAGCGGGGAAACCGAGGCCGAGACCGAAACAAGGCGAGGCGGAAAGGCCACCCACGGATGTCATCGGGGATGCGTGATCCAGTGCTCCGGAATTTATATGGATAAGGACGGCCATTATCTGAGCAAACAGCCGGAATATGAAACGGTCTGGGCACACGGCGGCAACTGCGGGATCGACGATCTGGACGCCATTGCCATGCTCGATCGTCTGGATGACGATTTCGGGCTGGACACCATTGAAATGGGCGCAACCATCGCCGTGGCCATGGAAGCCGGGATTGCCGAGTTCGGTGATGCTCAGGCGGCAATCAACCTGATCAAGGAAGTGGGAAAAGGCACCCCGCTCGGACGCATTCTGGGAAGCGGCGCGGCCGTAACCGGCAAGGTGTTCGGCGTTGAAAGAGTGCCGGTTGTCAAAGGTCAGGCCCTTCCGGCCTATGACCCACGCGCCGTGCAGGGCATCGGCGTCACTTACGCCACAAGTCCCATGGGCGCGGATCACACCTCCGGCTACGCGGTGACCGCCAACATTCTGGGCGTGGGCGGCAAGGTGGATCCCCTGTCTTCCAAAGGACAGGTGGAACTGTCCCGGAACCTTCAGATTGCAACGGCTGCCGTGGATTCCACCGGCATGTGCCTGTTTATCGCTTTTGCCGTCCTGGACCAGCCGGAAACCTTTCAGGCCCTGATCGATATGATCAATTCTTTTTACGGCATGAATCTGACGGCCGACGGCGTGGCCGAACTGGGAAAAACCGTGCTCAAGTCGGAAAGGGATTTCAATGCCAGGGCGGGGTTTACTTCCAAGAATGACCGTTTGCCCGAATTTTACAAGAAGGAAGTCCTGCCGCCTCACAATGTTACCTTCCAGGTGACCGACGAGGAACTCGACGAGGTGTTCAACTGGTAAAAGATTCGATCGGTACGGGAGAGTCCCAGGACTCTCCTTTTAATGGTCCTTTGATGGCGGAGTCCGGCAAATGGCCCTGAAACATTCTTCTCTCATCGAATTGCGGCTGACGGTCGGACCACAGGCTGTCTCCTGTTTTTATCCCCTGCTGTCCAGCGGATTCATGATTCGCGTTCAGGTGGGATGCAGTATTCACGACCTGCTGCGCGACCAGCTGGGCATCGATGGAAAGCTAGTGGAAACGCATATCCAGACGGTTTTTCTCAACGGCAAGGCGGTCGATGACTTGCATCAAAGCATCATTGAAGACGGCTGCGTCCTGTCTCTATCCGGCGCTTTGCCCGGAATGGTCGGAGCGGCCTTTCGAAAATCCGGTTTTTATGCCGGCTTTCGCGAGGCGGTTTCATTTCGGAATAATAAAGCCCCTGTTTCCGGGCCGCGGCCGGGGAGCCTGAGGGTAAAGCTGTTTAACCTGACCGGACCGACGATCGGTCCTTTTTTTCTGAGACATGGAATTGAAATTGCCGGCACCGAACTGGAAGAAGTTTTTCAGACCTGTGCCGATACGCTATCGGATGGCTTGCGGAGTGTAAAAATAAATGGGAGGGAATCCACATCGAAAGGACTCCGCGCGTTGGATCTGAAGCACCGGTCGATCCGTTTGTTTGTGGAAGCGTCGATGGATTAGCAGGCGGTTGAAAAACCGCACATCCTGATTCCTGGTTTTCAAAGGCCGCATCGAAGGACAAGCGATTATCCTCCGCCTATGGGAGGGAAAACCCCCAGGCGGTCCTCAGCCTTGAGAACGGCATCCAATTCGGCATGAACACCGTTGATGAAAATCAGCCTGGCCTGATCCGGCGGCACGTTCCATTCCCGGAGCAGCTCCCGTACCGCAATTCCTTCCGGAACTTCGATCCACGGCTCTTTTCCTCTGATTTCATCCGGAAGATACCGAGTCAGGGAAGCATACAGATGAACCTGGATTTTCATTACGAACCTCCAAAAGAACTTCAGGCGAGCCGTCCTGGATTTCGAATCAAGCTTATTATGCGATTCGCTTTTTCGCAATAGGATTTGGACCAACGGATGCCGGATTCAACATCACATGAAAATGCAACGCGTCTGCTTCTTGAACAAACCGCAACAGTCCTTGATCCCGCCGGCAGAAAAGTCGATGTCCTTAAAGAAAACCCGGCAATGGTTCTTGCCGAAAACCTTGCATGCAGCCTGGCCGAGGTTTACAATCTGGCCATGAATCATGGGATATGGCCGTATCGTTATATCCGCAATCGGGATACATTGGATCTTGACGAACAGCTTCGCCTGTCCGGAGCACGGGTTGCAGTCATCGGCGCCGGCGGTCTGGGCGGCTGTATCGTCCTTCTGCTGGCAAGGCTCGGGGTCGGTCATATCACCATCGTGGACCCGGATGTATTTGACGAAACCAATCTGAACCGCCAGGCTCTTTCCACCGTGGTCAACATCGGGCGACACAAGGCGAGCGCGGCAATGGCTGCGGTGGCGGAGATCAATCCGGCCGTGGAAATCCGTCCTCTTGTCCGCCCGTTGAACCATGTCACGGTCCGAGGTATTTTAAAGGGCATGAATGTGGCCGTCGATGCGCTGGACAGCATCCGCGACCGGATGATCCTTCAGGAGGCGGCTCAAAAAAATGAAATTCCCATGGTTCACGGTTCCATTGCAGGTTTTGTGGGCCAGGTGATGACCATATTACCCGGCGATCCCGGGTTGAAGAATATTTACGGTGAAAAAGTGCATAGAAAGAAGTCAGCCCCCAGGAGCGCCGAATCCATTCTCGGAGTCCCCGCTCCGACCCCCCGCCTGATAGCCGCCATCCAGGCCATGGAAGTCGTCAAACTGCTGCTGAACCGGGGCCGTACATTCAGAAACCGAATGATGTGCGTGGATCTTGAATTCGGCTTTTTCAACGAGGTTTCTTTGGAAACGCCCGGTTCTCCGGAGTCTTGAGGCGCAGCCGCGTGTAATTGGAAATAGATATACCCGTGAGTTTCTATATTTTATTTTTTTTGAAGTTGGACGGAACCGATCGTCTCCGGCGGAACTTTTCCGCTTTTTAGAAACCCGGAGAATAAGCAAGGGCTGTTTTTGGGCCTCATCGAAAGACCCGATCCCGTTTTGGTCGATACCATATGTTATCGTTTTTTTTCTTTGACAACAAACGAACTTTCGCCATACACTGATACTCAAAAACAGGTTTTTATCCCTCCATACCCCGGCTTCCGGAAAGCAAGTTATCGCCCCCAGTGATCGAAGGTGCTGAAAAACGGAAGAGACCGCGGAGATCTTCGCAGCGAAAGTTATCGAAAAGGCCGGGGAAAAAGTTTTTCCGTTTGAAAGACGGTATTTTGATTTTTAAAAACCCGAAAAGCGCACGGTTTTGTATCCTGATCCGGTGCTGCGGATTCATGGAAAACCTCAGCCAATTCAAGAAAGATATTCCTGTAAAAGTTTTGGCGGTTGTCAAGGTCTTTTTTCTCGACCCATGTTTATGATGCTTCCTTAAAACGGCGCTTCCAGTCGGTATGGTCTGAATCCTCGGAATTGAATCACAGGGGGCGAATCGGGTTCGGGTTTCCGCGGAATCCGGCCTTCCGGTTGCACGCCGTGGATAAAACGACCGCGGGTGAACCGTCTTGCAAGTTTTCATGGATTCTTGTTCAAAAATAGTGGCGGCGATGATCTTAAGTTCCATCCATCGGTCATCCTGTAAAGATCGTAAAAAATGCCCCTCCACTGATCAGATCAAATAGGTTTGTCTACTATCTCGGTTCATGATTCACCTCCGGATGTATCCGACACCCGAGGAACGAAGCACATGGATTGATTTCCCCAAAGTCTTTGCCGGTACAAAAAGACTGCGAAAGGACCCATGAATATCATAACCGCCGAAGAAGAAAGCATGCCTGCCCATGGAAGAACGGTATCAAGCGAAAACGAAGAAGGTTTGCATGAAAGGAGGCAAATAAAATTTTATGAGGGTCGGGAATCGTTTCCAATTTTATCCAATCAAAAACATGTTTCGAAGGGAGGTCCAGCCAATGAATTCAATGAAGAAATTAAGTATCTTGGTAATCATGGCATTTGGAGTCGTTTTCCTGTCTGCGTATTCGGGTTGGGTCGTACCGGTTATGGCCGAGGATCCTGCTCAAGTTCAGGAGATGTTGCCGCCTGACGCCAAGCCGGGTGAGTGTTATGCCCGCGTCTATGTCCCCCCGACTTATAAGACCACGGAAGAAAAGGTGCTGAAGAAAGAAGCATCGGAAAAGGTGGAAATCATCCCCGCCAAATACGAATGGGTGGAAGAGCAGGTCCTCGTGAAGGAAGCGTCGAAGCGGCTGGAAGTGATCCCGGCCAAATACGGCTGGAAAGAGGAAAAAGTCCTTATCAAACCGGACTCGGTTCGATTGGAAACTGTCCCGGCGGTATACAAGACAACCACTGAAGAAGTTCTCGAAAGCCCGGCTCAGACCGTGTGGAAGAAGGGCCGCGGCCCGATCGAGAAACTTGACAATGCTACGGGCGAGATCATGTGTCTCGTGGAAATTCCCGCCAAGTACCGGACAATCCAAAAGGTCGTGCTGGAAAAACCCGCTGCAACGACTGAAGTGAAGATTCCCGCGGAGTACAAGATGGTAAAAAAACAGGTTGTGTTGACCCCTGCCACGACCCGAACCGTGGATATCCCGGCCGAATACGCCACCGTCAAGGTTCAGAAGATAGTGACCCCGCCTCAAGAGAAACGAATCGAGATTCCGGCCGAGTACCAGGTCGTGACGAAGGTTGAGAAAATTTCCGAAGGGCGGATGGAGTGGCGTCAGATTCTTTGCGAGACGAACCTGACCAAGGACGTCATCCGATCGATCCAGGAGGCCCTGGTAAAAGCGGGGCACGACCCGGGACCCATCGACAACGTGCTTGGAGAGCAGACGATGCGGGCATTGCGGGAGTATCAACAGAAGAAAGGTCTGCCCGTCGGGGGAATTACTTACGATACCGCCCAGAGTCTCGGGGTGAAGTTCTAATTTCTGAAAAAGGGTGTGCCCGAGCGGGAAGCAGGTTAAATGGGAAAATCCGGTTGAGGCAATCGGGGATGGAAGTGATTTCAAAATTTCCCCTCGGGCCCGCTCTCTGTATTGAAGCGAGGCGTTCAATCCTCAAGACAGATAATTTATTCCTGAGGTTGGGCTCCTCCCACCGCTTGGATTTTTCAACCTGCTTGAAGGTTTTGGAACCACTTCCAGACACACCGGGCGGCCTTGCCTCCGATTGTTTGCCGGAAAATCGAGCGGCGAAGATATTTGAAGACGATAATACCGGTGGTGGGATATCTCCATATAAATTCAATTGACATTTGGAGACTTGTTTTTTATTACAATCCTACCGAGATCAGCCGGTTCAGACGGCACCGGAAATCCCGGATTTTGTGATTGACCGGGAAATTCCGCATCAAAAGAAATTCGGGAACAAGACCGATCAGAATTGGTTCACCTCTAGGACCGACCGGTTCCGGGAACCGGATCCGGCGGATATTCATGGATTCTGATGAGCAGTTATGCCGTTTTTAATTCCGGTACGGTTTCGGCGCCATGACCCCATGCGTTCGTTGCCTGCCGGTTGCGTCGCTCGTTTTGATCGGAGGCACAATCGTCACGGGCGGGTTTCTCGGAACCGCCGGAAATGCGGGTTCCGTCGTTCGGAGAGTGAAGGTCATTTTGCACCGCGGAACAATTACGAGATGCGATCACAAGTTAAATAAGGACTCCCGTCATTCGCCCTTTCGAGTGATCTTTCCCAAAGATACCCCGGAGTAATATTCTCACCGAAACGGAAAAAAATATGCCGGTTTCCATATTAACCGATCTCGTAGTTATATTCAGCCTCTCGATAGGGGTTCTTTTCATCTGTCACCAGCTCCGCGTGCCGGCGACGGTTGGGTTTATCCTCACCGGGATTCTTGCCGGTCCCGACCTGCTGGGTCTGGTCCGGGCCGTTCATGAAGTGGAAATGCTTGCGGACATCGGGGTTATTTTATTACTTTTCACCATCGGTGTGGAGTTTTCTTTCGCAAATCTTCTCCAGATCCGGCAATCGGTTCTGGTGGCCGGTCCCGTCCAGGTGGCGGCCACCTGCCTTGCCGGGCTGTTTCTTTCTCTTCTGGCCGGCAAGACCATGGGCGAGGCCATTTTTATCGGTTTTCTGCTGTCCCTGAGCAGTACCGCCATTGTCCTCAAACTTCTCCAGGAACGGGGAGACGTTGACACTCCCCACGGGCGTACCAGCCTGGGCATATTGATTTTTCAGGACATCATCATCGTACCCATGATGCTTTTTGTACCCCTGCTGTCCGGGGCATCGGAAAATATCGGGGTCTCGTTTCTTATTTTGTTTGCCAAAGGGATCATCATCATTTCTCTGGTTGTCGCCTGCGCCAAGTGGGTGGTGCCTCATATCCTCTACCAGATCACCCGGACCGGCAACCGCGAACTGTTCCTGTTGGCCATTGTGCTGATTTGCATCGCGGTAGCCTGGCTGACGGCCCAGGCCGGACTTTCCCTGGCTTTGGGAGCCTTTCTGGCGGGTTTGATCGTTTCCGAAACCGAATACAGTCACCAGGCCCTCGGAAATATTTTGCCGTTCCGGGATATTTTTGCCAGTTTCTTTTTCATCTCCATCGGCATGTTGCTGAATGTGGACTTTCTCCTGAAAAACCCGGGGACCATCGCTCTCCTTACTTTGGGAGTGTTATTTCTCAAGACCCTCCTTGCCGGTTCCGCGGCCCTGTTGCTGAAATTCCCCCTGCGTACCGCCGTTCTTGTCGGTCTGGCCCTTTGCCAGATCGGAGAATTTTCCTTCATTCTCTCCAAGGCGGGGCAGAGCCAGGGAATATTTTCCGGTGACGGTTATCAGATGTTCCTGGATGTAACGATCATTACCATGGTGGCAACCCCACTGATGATCGCTCTGGCGCCACGGGCCGCCGATTTTATGCTGCGATGGCCGTTGCCCCAAAGATTGAAGCTGGGGGCGCATCTGTCGGAGGAGATCGACCGTTCGATCGCCGCGGATCACCTGGTCATCGTCGGCTTCGGGGTGAACGGTCGGAATCTCGCCCAGGCCGCCAAGACGGGAGGAATTCCCTATGTCATCATCGAGATGAATCCGGAAACGGTTCGGTGGGAAAGAAAAAGGGGAGAGCCCATTTTTTATGGCGATGCCACCCAGGAAGAGATCCTGAAACACGCCAACATCAAGGAGGCCAGAGTGATGGTGATTGTCATCAACGATCCGGCCGCCACCCGCCGAATCGTCAGTCTGGCCCGACGCCTCAATCCCCGTGCCTATATCATCGTCCGTACCCGCTATCTCCAGGAAATGCAGTCCCTGTTTGAACTGGGAGCCAACGATGTCGTGCCCGAAGAGTTTGAAACCTCGGTGGAGATTTTTACCCTGGTTTTGAGGAAGTACCTGGTGGCCAAAGAAGAGATCGAAAGATTCGCCACCCAGGTTCGAGCCGATGGATATCTCGTTTTGCGCGGCATTTCCAGGGAACTGGATTCTTTCGGCGATGGCCTGCGACATCTCCACGACCTCGAGATCATCACCTTTCGTCTGGGCGGGCAGGCTCCCATAACGGGCAAATCCATGGCCGAAGTCGAGTTGCGCAAGAAACACGGGGTGACGGTCCTTGCCATCCGCCGCAATTCCCGGATGCTCCCCAACCCGGAACCGGATATGCAGCTTCTGGCCAACGATTTATTGATCGTCATGGGATCTCCCGAAAATCTGAGCAAGTCTACCTGGCTGTTTAAAAGTCCGGAAGTCAAGTCATAACTTTTTTTTCAGATGGGATAGGTGTATTTTGGGATGGAGATCTTTCGCCTGAAAACGGAAGTGAAATCGTTCCGTAAAAAAACCATGCCGGGGGAGCAAAATCCCCGGTATTTCTCCTGCTTCGGGTTGTTTACCAAGAATCAGAGTTGACGGGTCGAACCGTATGTATTATCAAAAATCTTCGATGAATCCGTATTTGACGGGATGCACGGTGCGGACGAATTCAAAAAATACGGATTTGCCTTGAGCGTGAAGCAGGGCGCGTCACGCACCTGTAGGGAGACCTCCGATCGATTCCGAATTCCCGGGAGACCCATACATGACCGGTGAAATCCTTTTTGTTTTTTGTCTTTTAGGCGTAACCATCATACTTTTCGTCAGCGATCTGCTGCGTCTGGATGTGGTTGCGATTTTCGTCATTCTTGCACTGATCCTGAGTGGTATTCTTACTCCCGGAGAGGCTCTGGCCGGTTTCGGCGATCCTCTCGTCGTGTTAATCGGCGCTTTGTTCGTTGTGGGAGACGGGCTGTTCCGAACCGGTGTGGCTTATTCCATCGGTCAACGCCTTATCGCTTTTTCCGGCACCGCGGAATCGCGTCTGCAGATCATGCTGATGGTCGTGGTGGCAGGGTTATCCGCTTTTATGAGTTCCACCGGTGCCGTCGCGATTCTTATACCGGTTGCGCTCAATCTCGCCGCAAAGGCCGGAATCAGTCCTTCGCGGCTTATGATGCCCATGGCTTTCGCCTCTCTCATCGGCGGCATGCTGACTTTGATCGGTACCCCCCCGAACCTTGCCGTGAGTACACAGCTTGCAAAGGAAGGGATGGCGCCGTTCCACTTCTTTGATTTCACACCCATCGGATTCCTTGTGCTCATAACCGGGATCGTTTTCATGGCGACGGTCGGTCGTCGACTGCTGCCGAGCGGCGAAGAAGTAGATTCTACTTTGCACGACCGGCTCTCCCTTCTTGACCTTGCAAACACTTATGAAATCACCGACCGGCTCCACCGTTTGTATGTCCGGCCGGACTCCGTCCTCGGGGGAAAAACGGTTGCCGCCGCCATGCTTCGGACTCGTTACGGGGTTACCGTACTTGGTATCGAGCGGCGGGAGGCCATTGGGAAAACGGTTGAACCGGTGCGAACATTAACGAAATTCAGATCCGAAGACGTTCTTTATGCCGTCGGAGACACAATGGATGTGGAACGAATGGCATCGGTCGAAGGACTCGACCATTTTCCCCTGAACGCGGAAGAAGCAAAAACGGCCGCTCGTGAACTGGGAATCGTGGAGGTTTTACTTTCGCCCCGGTCCGAACTGATCGGGCAAACCCTGATCCAGTCCCGTTTCCGGGACCGATACGACCTCACCGTTCTCGGTGTCCTGCGCATGGGCAATCCGATTCTGGTCGACATGGCACGAATCCCCCTTGCGTTCGGCGACTCGCTGCTTGTAGGAGGTGGATGGAAAACGATCGATGGCCTCCAGAAGATGCAGAAGGATTTTCTGGTACTGAACATCCCACGGGAGATGAGTGAAGTGGCTCCCAACAGGGCCAGGGCCGCCTACGCGCTGATCATCACGTTCGCCATGCTCCTTCTTCTGACCTTCGACCTGGTTCCGAGCGTGGCCGTTGTTCTTCTTGCCGCCGTTGCCATGGTTCTGTCGGGGTGTACAAGCATGAAAGACGCTTATCTTGCGATGAACTGGGAAAGTCTCGTGCTCATTGCGGGGATGCTTCCCGTGGCAAGTGCGCTGGAAAAGAGCGGAGGGGTGGAGTATATCGTGAACGGCCTCGTTGCAGGTCTCGGTGGATTTGGTCCGTATGCCCTGATGGCCGGCCTGTTCGTTATCACATCCGTTTTCAGCCAGTTTATTTCCAACACGGCAACCACGATCCTTGTCGCCCCGATCGCTTTTACGGCAGCGCTCAAGACGGGGATTTCGCCTTATCCTTTTCTCATGACCGTTGCGATTGCGGCATCCACCGCTTTTTCCACCCCGGTGGCTTCCCCTGTGAATACGCTTATTCTTGGCCCCGGCGGGTATCGATTCAAGGATTTTGCCAAGGTTGGGATTCCGCTTCAGATTCTCGCCATGGCGGTTACCCTGGTGTCGGTTCCCCTTCTATACCGGCTTTATTAGGGTAGAGGCCGATGGGCCGCGATGCTTGTTAACCCGCCGTTTTTATTAACATACGGATTCCCTCGCCGAACATGGATATTGACACGCAAGCACTTGACTTATATAGTTTTTATATAAAGAAGGTTCCTGTCTTTCAAAAAGGCGGAAGCCTCTATCCTGTCCCACGAATGGATGTTCAGCAACAAAAACAAGACCGGGTTGGTTTCCACGGTGGTGAACGCATTTTTCCCCGCCGCTTGTAAACGGAGCAGGCACGGACAGCCCGGTCCATTCATTTTTTTTGAAATCAATTTCGCCATGACGCGGCACCTGTCCGGAAGAACCGTTACCTGTCCGAGCCGGTGACTTTCCCCGTTTCCGGATTCAACCGACGATGGATTGTAATGTCAGGTTTTTCAGAAAAACGGCAGTCCGGCGGATTGCCGCCCGTAAATGAATCGAACCGCTGTCCGGATTGAAATCGAAAGAAGACCCCCGCGAAGAAGCCATTGAAATGAATTTTTTTCGATTTTCCGCGTGTCCGGAGTTGTCTTTACCCTGTTTATCGGGATCAGGGAGCGGCACGGAAAGATACTTATGAAACCACCCGCTGCCTATGCCGGTTCGAGGAATCATAAACGACAAACCTTTTGACTGGGAGGTAACATGAAATATATCCGATGGTTTGAAGACCTGCGGTCTCAGGATGTGCCCATCGTGGGAGGAAAGAACGCATCCCTGGGGGAAATGATCCGAACTTTACAGGTTGAGGGGATTCGGGTGCCGGACGGTTTCGCCACTACGGCGGAGGCTTACCGGCGTTTCCTTAAAGACAACGGCCTGACGGAAAAGATCGGTTCCCTGCTGGCGGAACTTGCCGGCGGGGAAAAATCCCTGGACAAAGTGGGGAGGGCCATTCGAAGCCTGATCCTGCATGCCGAATTTCCGGAAGAAATCGCCCGGGAAATCCGGTCGGCCTACCGGGAACTCGGGAAACGTATCCGCACCGAAGAGGCGGACGTGGCGGTAAGAAGCAGCGCTACCGCTGAAGATCTCCCCGAAGCCAGTTTTGCCGGTCAGCAGGAAAGTTTCCTGAATGTAACCGGAGAAACCGCGCTTCTGGATTCCTGCCGCCGCTGTTTCGCCTCGCTGTTTACCGACCGTGCGATCTCCTATCGGAAAGAGCACGGATTTGACGATATGAAGGTGGCTTTGTCCGTCGGCGTCCAGAAAATGGTTCGATCGGACCTGGCCGGCGCCGGAGTCATTTTTTCCATTGATACCGAAACCGGTTTCAAGCACGTGGTGGTCATCACCGCGGCCTTCGGACTGGGTGAAACCGTGGTCCAGGGAACCGTCAACCCCGATGAATACGTGGTATTCAAGCCGCTTCTGGATAAACCGGATTTCAAACCGATTATCGAAAAGAGCCTGGGTTCAAAGGAAAAAAAGCTGATTTACGCCATCGGCGGCACCAAGGCCACCAAAATCATCGATACGTCTAGGAAAAAACGAGAGGCCTTTGTGCTGACGGATAACGAAATCCTTCAACTGGCCCGATGGACCGTCCGTATCGAAAAACACTACGGTAGACCCATGGACATTGAGTGGGCCAAGGACGGAGAAACCGGGGATATCTTCATCGTTCAGGCCCGACCCGAGACGGTCCAGTCCCGGAAGGAGGCCGATGTCATGAAAACCTACCGCTTGAAAGACAAAGGACAGCGCCTCCTCACGGGTCTGAGCGTCGGTGAGGCCATCGCCGGAGGAGAGGTCTGCCTGATCAAAAGCGTGCAGGATATCCGTCGGTTCCGGGAAGGCGCGATCCTTGTCACCGAGATGACCGACCCCGACTGGGTTCCCATTATGAAGAAGGCCGTCGGGATTGTCACCGACCAGGGCGGACGCACATGTCATGCCGCCATCGTCAGCCGGGAGCTGGGAATCCCCGCTATCGTGGGAACCGGTGAAGCCACCCAGATACTCAAAGACGGCCAACCGGTGACGATCTCCTGCGCTGAGGGAGACCAGGGTTTCATTTACGAGGGTCTCCTTGACTTCGACGCGGTTGAAGTCAACCTGGAAGGGATCCCCAAGACCAAAACCCGCATCATGATGAATATCGGGAGTCCGGCCGCGGCCCTTCGATGGTGGAGACTCCCATGCGAGGGAATCGGCCTGGCCCGTCTGGAGTTCATCATCAATAATATCATCAAGATCCATCCAATGGCCCTGGCAAAATTCGAGGAACTGAAAGACGGGGGGGTAAAAAAGGAAATCGAGGCACTGACACAGGGGTACTCGACAAAGACCGACTACTTCGTGGATAATCTGGCCCGCGGCATCGCCAAGATTGCCGCGTCCCAATATCCGGAGCCGGTGATCGTCAGGCTCAGCGATTTCAAGACCAACGAATACGCCCATCTTATGGGCGGAGATGCGTTCGAGCCCCTGGAAGAAAACCCCATGCTGGGGTTCCGGGGCGCGTCCCGGTATTACAGCGACCGATACCAGGAGGGATTCGCCATGGAATGCCGGGCCGTAAAAAAAGTTCGGGAGGAGATCGGCCTGGCCAATGTCATTATCATGGTGCCCTTCTGCCGCACCCTGAAGGAGGCGGACCGTGTACTGCAGACCATGGCCGGACACGGTCTGAAACGTGGAGAGAATGGCCTGGAAATTTACGTCATGGCGGAAATTCCTTCGAACATCATCCTGGCAAAGGAATTCGCCCAACGTTTTGACGGTTTCTCCATCGGCAGCAACGACCTCACCCAGCTTACCCTGGGGGTGGACCGGGATTCCGCCCTCCTGGCGGAGCTCTTCGACGAACGGGATGAGGCCGTAAAAACCCTGGTGGCCGAACTGATCGTCGCTGCTCACAAAGCGGGCCGCAAGGTAGGCATCTGCGGCCAGGCGCCCAGCGACTATCCGGAATTTGCCGCCTTTCTGGTCGAGGCCGGCATCGACTCCATTTCCCTTAACCCGGACAGCGTGATCAAAATCAAACAGATCGTGGCGGAAGCGGAAAAGAGGAAAACCGTCTGAAAATTTTGGAATACCGTTTCGAAACAATAAGAGACGGTTGTATGGTTGCCTGCTTGTCCATTCCGGAATCCTCTGAAAGGAGAAGATCGTGAAGATCATAGAGGTCGTCGCGGATAAAAGAAGTGTCGGCACGATATCGGCAATCGCCGAAAAACATAAAACGGAAGATTTTCTGCTGGGACTTGAAGTCGAGGGGGAAAGGCAAACGATGCGTCTTCTGGTGCGTGATATTAAAGTTCAGGAGGTGCTGGACACGCTTCAGGGCGTGCTGGGTGCCCAGCCGTATGCGCGTGTCCTTGTCATACCGCTTGAAGTGGCTTTGCCGGTGCCTCCGGAAGATGAGCGGTTAAAGGAAAAATCCGCATCCGCGGCTCGCGAGAAGCTTTTTGAGGAAATGGAAAAAAGCGTGCGCCTCGATCTCAATTATCTCGTGCTGGTTGTCCTTTCAACCATTGTAGCCGCGATCGGACTGATCAAAAACAACGTGGCGGTCGTGATCGGCGCAATGGTGATCGCTCCGCTGCTCGGCCCCAATCTCGCTCTCGGTTTCGGAACGGCTCTCGGGGATTTCGGCTTGATGAAAAAGTCTCTGAAAACGAATATTGCCGGGATCGCACTTGCCATTGCCTTTTCCTTTGCCATTGCCGTCTTTCTGCCGTTCGATTCCCTAAGCAATGAAATCATGTCCCGCACGTTTGTGGGGCTGGAGTCGGTGGCCCTTGCCCTTGCCTCGGGGGCGGCCGCCGCAATGTCAATTACCGCGGGGCTGTCCAGCGTGCTTGTCGGAGTCATGGTTGCGGTGGCCCTGCTCCCTCCCGCCGTGACCGTGGGCTTGTTGCTCGGGGATGGCCGGTTCGACCTTGCATCCGGCGCCGCATTGCTCCTGGCGGTTAATTTGGTTTGCGTGAACCTGGCCGCCAAGGTCGTTTTCTTTGTTAAAGATGTCCATCCCCGGAGATGGTGGGAGAAGGAAAAGGCCCGGCGTGCCATGAGAAACTATATTTTCGTATGGCTGGTGACCCTGATCATTTTGATCGTCATTATTGTTGCTCGTCCCCCATTGCAATAGCGGAAATTGATAGAAATAATCATTTCATTCCATCCACGAAGTTCCAAGTTGCCGGCAGTCTGTCTTGGGGGGGCATGGAACATGGATCCGGAAAAAGGATTTTCGACAACTGCCGACGGATGGGCCAAGATCGAATTTCGGAGGCAAAAAATGATTCAACGAAAAAAAGTTTGCGGGATACCGTCGGACGCTTTTGAAGCGATCATCTTCGACCTCGATGGAGTGATCACCGATACCGCTTCCGTTCATGCAGAAGCCTGGAAACGGATGTTCGACGATTTTCTATCACGCCATGCCGTCCGGAAAGGAATTCCATTCCGGCCTTTTGAAATCGAAACCGATTATCGTTCCCATGTGGATGGAAAGCCCCGCCTCGACGGTCTGAGAAGTTTTCTCGATTCCCGGGGGATCAAGCTTCCCGAGGGCCAACCGGAGGACCCGCCGGACGCCGAAACCATTCATGGCCTGGGCAAGCGGAAGAATGCGGATTTCCTGAGACGGATCCGGGAAGCAGGCGTGAAAGTTTATGAATCCACCGTGAATTTGATCCGCAGCTCAAAAACCCACGGTCTGAAAACCGCCGTCATTTCGTCGAGCAAAAGCTGCGCCATGATTCTGGATTCCGTGAATCTATCGGATCTTTTCGACGTCCGGGTGGACGGGGTGGATTCGGAAATCCTGGGCATTTCCGGAAAACCGGCCCCGGATATCTTCCTCGAGGCGGCTCGGCAGTTACAGGTGAAGCCGGAGCGGGCGGTGGTGATTGAAGACGCCGTTTCCGGGGTGCGGGCCGGCCGTGCCGGTGGCTTCGGAATGGTTATCGGGATCGCCAGGGCCGGCGGAAAAGAAATTCTCCTGGCCGGCGGAGCCGATGCAGTGGTGGAAGACCTCTCTGAAATTCGAATCACCGGCGAACGTGAAACCATGGAACCGCTTCCGTCCGCTTTGGACGACTTTGAAAAAATTTCCCACCGGGCCGCGAATAAACGAATTGCGGTGTTTCTGGACTATGACGGTACGCTTTCTCCCATCGCGGATTCCCCGGATCTGGCGGTCATGCAGGAAGACATGCGGGAGACGGTGACGGGGCTCTCCCGGCACTGCCCGGTGGGGATCATCAGCGGCCGGGATCTCAAGGATGTGCGGGATAAGGTGAAGATTGATTCCGTCGTTTACGCGGGAAGCCATGGCTTTGACATCGCCGGGCCGAAGGGGTTGCAGGTTGAAAATACGGTCGGGGAGAAATTTCTTCCCGTTCTTGACAAGGCGGAGAAAGAGCTTTCCCGTAAGCTCGATTCGATACGGGGAATACTCGTGGAGAGGAAAAAATTCGCCGTCGCCATCCACTACCGGCTCGTGGATCCTGAAAAGGTGGAAGGGATTGAAAAGGTTGTGGATGAGGTCTCGGCCGGGCACCCGGAACTCCGGAAGGCCTATGGGAAGAAGATTTTCGAGCTTCAGCCACATGTGGACTGGCATAAGGGGAAGGCGCTTTTCGCCCTTCTTCGCGCCTTGAATCTCGACGGAGAGGATTTACTGCCGTTTTATATCGGAGATGATGTGACCGATGAAGACGCATTCCGGGCGCTGAAGGATCGGGGAATCGGAATCGTGGTCAGGGACCGTCCCCATGAGACCGCCGCGGAATACAGTCTGAAAAATTCCGAGGAGGTCCGTGAATTTCTCCTTCGGCTGATCCTTTTCCGCGGGAGGACATCATGAAGCCATGGACCCTGGTATATGAAGGATTTGAACCATCGGAAGAAAGTCTGCGAGAGGCGCTCTGCACACTTGGAAACGGATACTTCGCCACCCGTGGCGCGTCGCCGGAATCCGAAGCGGACGAGATCCATTACCCGGCCACGTATCTTGCCGGGGGGTATAACCGGCTGAAAACGGAAATCGCGGGCCGTGTCATCGAAAATGAGGATCTGGTGAATATGCCCAACTGGCTGTTCACCACATTCCGGCCCGAAGGGGGAGACTGGTTGAACCTCCTGTCTGTCGATATTCTTTCCTACCGTCAGGAGCTCAACCTGAAAGAAGGCCTTTTGACCCGGACGGTCCGATTCAGAGACAGACAGAAACGGGAGACCACCCTGATTCAACGGCGTTTCGTTCACATGGAACAGATGCATCTGGCCGCCCTGGAAACCTCGATTATCCCGGAAAATTGGTCCGGAAGGATTCAGGTCCTTTCCGGTCTCGACGGAAGGGTCATCAATGCCGGGGTCGAACGTTACAAACAGCTGAACGGCAAGCACCTCGAATTTATTGATAGCGACGCGGTGGATGAAGAGACCATCCGTCTGCTGGTGGAGACCAATCAATCCCGCCTTCGCGTGGCCGAGGCTGCAAGAACACGGGTTTATTCAGAGGAAGGGCCGATCGAAGTGGAAAGGAAACTTGTCCGGCAAAACGGATTCATCGGCCGGGAGTTTTTTATCGATGGGGCGGAGAACAAGCCCGTGAAAATCGAAAAGATCGTTTCCTTTTACACATCCAGGGATTTCGCCGTCTCCGAGCCCGCCCTGGACGCAACCGTGGCCGTCGGGCATGCGGGAAATTTCGATGAACTTCTTAAGAGCCACGTCCTGCAATGGGATCACCTGTGGGACCGATGCGACATCCGGCTCTCGGATAGCGACCGGCCCCAGATGATCCTGCGTCTGCACATTTTTCATCTTCTCCAGACCGTCTCAAGAAACTCCATCGATCTGGACAACGGGGTGCCGGCCAGGGGCTGGCATGGGGAGGCGTATCGGGGCCATGTCTTCTGGGACGAACTTTTTATCTTCCCCTATCTCAACCTGAGGATTCCGAATCTCACCCGGTCCCTCCTTCTCTACCGCTACAGGCGATTGAACCGGGCACGTCTGGCAGCCGAAGAGGAAGGGGTGAGGGGCGCCCTCTATCCATGGCAGAGCGGAAGCAACGGGAGGGAAGAAACCCAGCAGCTCCACCTGAATCCGAAATCCGGTCGTTGGCTGCCGGACCATACCCATCTGCAACGGCATGTCAATGCCGCGATTGCCTATAATGTGTGGCAGTATTTTAAAACCACCGGAGACCTGGAATTCCTGTGTAATTACGGTGTGGAGATGATTCTGGAAATCGCCAGGTTCCTTGCAAACATCGCCACTTACAACCGGGAGCTTGACCGATACGAAATCCTTGGCGTCATGGGACCCGACGAATATCACGACGGATATCCGGAATCCGAAAAACCCGGTCTCAACAACAATGCCTATACGAATGTCATGACCGTCTATGTGCTGAGGACCGCCCGTAAAGCGATCGAGTCGCTTCCTCCAAAAAGAAGAGATGACCTGCTGGAGGCTCTGGAGCTGGAAAAAGCGGAGCTGGACCGCTGGCGGGACATCATTGGTAAGATGCGCGTCGTGTTCCACGGAGATAACATCATCAGTCAGTTCGAGGGGTACGATCAACTGATGGAATTCGACTGGGAGGGGTACCGACAAAAATACGGCAACATCCAGCGACTGGACCGCATTCTCGAGGCCGAAGGCGACACCCCGAACCGGTATAAAGCCTCGAAACAGGCCGATGTGCTTATGCTTTTCTACCTTTTCTCGGCCGAGGAAATGCAGGAACTCTTCACGGAAATGGGATATGACTTCGATCCCGGGAGTATACCCAGGAACATCGATTATTACGGGCAACGAAGTTCCCACAGCTCCACCCTCAGCAATATCGTCCATTCCTGGGTCATGGCCCGGTCGGACCGGCCTCGCTCTCTGGAGCTTTTCCAGAGGGGACTTGAAAGCGACATATCGGACGTTCAGGGCGGAACGACTCATGAAGGGATTCATTTGGGCGCCATGGCGGGAACCGTGGATATTCTACAGCGCTGCTATACCGGGCTGGAGTTCCATGAGGATATCCTTTTTTTCAACCCGAGCATTCCCAGAGATCTCCCCAAACTTTCCATGAGAATCAAATACCGTGGTAACTGGCTTGAGATCACCGCGACCCCGGACTCCATGACCATTTCCTGCGAACAGTGCGAGCTGGAGGCGACGAAAATCTCGTTTCGAGACAGAATTTACGGACTTGAGCCGGGAAAAACATTGACTTTTGACCTGGTCGGGAAAAAATAAGGATGCGGTTGATGGGAATATTTCTTGTCGGACGATTTATGAGTGTCCTGTTCACGCTTCCAATTCCAACTTTCGTCGAACAGGCGGAACAATCTCCGGTCGATCGCAAAGCTTTTCCGCATAAGGAAAAAAACAGACGTTGGGGACATTTTTTCCACTGAATTTTCAATTTTTCATCGAGCAACGGGGGGATTATGGATTGGTATCGTCGGGAAGCGGAGTCGATATTTTCCGAATTGAACACTTCAGAGCATGGTCTGTCGTCGGCAGAGGCCGGCAAACGCCTTGAACAGTTTGGACCCAATACGCTTGCGGAAGCAGAAAAGATCAGTCTGCTGAAAATTCTCCTTCACCAGTTCACAAGCCCATTAATCTATATTCTCCTGATTGCGGGGATCGTGACCTTTTTTCTGAAGGAATACAAAGACTGCGGGGTAATCGCCGCCGTCCTGGTTTTGAACGCCCTCATCGGCTTTATCCAGGAATACAAGGCCGAAAAGCAGGTTCAGGCTCTGAAAAAAATGGTAGTGGCAAAAGCCCGCGTGCTCAGGGAGGGGAAAGAAAGGGAGATCAGCGGTGAAGAGGTGGTGCCCGGCGACATCGTTTTAATGGCCTCCGGGGGTCGGGTGCCGGCGGACGTGAGACTCCTGAAGACGATCGAGTTCAAGGTCGACGAGTCCATGCTTACCGGAGAATCCATACCGGTGGAGAAAAAAAGCGAGGCCATCGCCGAGGAAAACCTGACTCCCGGCGATCAGATCAATATTGCTTTCATGGGTACGGTGGTAGTGAGCGGTCGGGGAAAAGGGGTGGTCGTGGCCTCCGGTAATCGGACGGTTCTCGGCCGCATCGCCAGAGATGTCCAGGAAATCGGGGTTACCCGGTCACCCCTCCAGGAAAAGATCGACCGGTTCGCCCAGGCAATCGGGCTCATCGTTCTGGTGGCCGCCTCATTGCTGTTTCTAATCGGCATCCTGGTGGGTGAAAACGCCAAGGACATGTTCATGACCGCCGTGGCGGCCACCGTGGCTACCATCCCCGAGGGCCTCCCCATCGTGGTGACCATTGCGCTTGCCATCGGGGTGAGCCGCATGGCGCAGCGAAACGCCATTATCCGGAAACTCCCCGCGGTGGAAACCCTTGGCAGCACCACGGTGATCTGTTCCGACAAGACCGGGACTCTCACCAGAAACCAGATGACCGTAAAACTGGTCTATGACGGGGAAAAGATTTATGAAGTGACCGGTACCGGCTATGAACCGAAGGGAGAAATTCTGGAGGAGGGCACTCCCATCAAGGCCAGCGCCGACCACGCCCTTGCCATGATGTTCCGGATCGGCTTGCTCTGTAACGAATCGGAAGTCTTTGAGGAAGAGGGAACCTACAAGGTCGAGGGCGACCCCACCGAGGGTGCGTTGATTGTCGCGGCACTGAAAGCCGGCTTGAATCCGGAGGAGGAGAGGGACCGATTTTCCCAGCTGGCCATCATCCCGTTCGAATCGGACCGTGGCTATATGGCCACCCTGAACCGGGGAGGAGAACGCAACCTGGTCATGGTCAAGGGCGCGCCGGAAAAGCTCCTGGATATCTGCACAGCCTGCCGTTTTGACGCGTGGAAGGACGTTCCAAGGGTCGCCGAAATTTTCGCCCGGGAGGGATTGCGGGTCCTTGGCATGGCATACAAGGAGGTCCCGGCCGATCAGACGGATTTCACCATGGCGGACCTGAAAACCGACCTGACGTTTGCGGGCCTTCAGGGGATGATGGATCCGCCCCGCCCCGAAGCCATCGAAGCTGTGGCCGGATGCAAGAAGGCGGGCATCCGGGTGGTGATGATCACCGGGGATCACACGGTCACCGCGCTGTCTATCGCCAGAAAGATGGGTATCGTCCCGGAAGAGGAAACGGTGGAAGACCTGGCGGCCAAGCCGGTGGAATTTCTCACCGACGAAGAGGTTCTTTCTTTGACCGATGAGGTGGTGCGTGTTCTCGGCGTGCGGGCCGAACTGAGCGAACGCCGGTCCGAAACCCTCACCGGCAGGCATGTCCATGCCATGAGCGACATGGAATTTTTGAATTTAATCAAGAATCTGCTCGCCACCCTGGTAAACAGAGCCGGCCCGAAAGGGGCGGTTCGTAACGTCCTGTCCGGCAAAGAGATAGGAACCATGAGCGATGCCGATCTGTTTCATCTGGTGCGGAAAGTGTCGGTTTATGCCCGGGTTTCCCCCGAACACAAGCTCCGCATTACCCAGCAATTGCTCATACACGGCGAAATCGTAGCCATGACCGGGGACGGGGTAAATGACGCACCGGCCCTGAAGGCTGCTCATATCGGTATTGCCATGGGCAAAACCGGAACGGATGTGGCTAAGGAAGCCTCGGACATGGTGATCGCCGACGACAATTTTGCCAGCATTTACCAGGCCGTTGAACTGGGGAGGGTCGTCTTCGACAACATACGCAAGGTCGTCTTTTTTTTAATTCCCACTGGAATTGCCGCCATTATTTCCATTCTGGCAACGGTGATGCTGGGATTGCCTCTTCCCTATCTGCCGGCCCAGCTTCTATGGATCAATATCGTCACCAACGGTTTGCAGGACATCGCCCTTGCGTTCGAACCGGGAGAAAAAAACGTGCTGGAGCGGCCTCCGCGAGATCCCCAGGCGGGTATTTTCAACCGTCTTCTGGTGGAGCGAACCATCTATGTGGCATTGCTGATTGCTGCCGGAGTAATCTATGTCTTTATTGATTCCCTGAACCGGGGGATGTCTCTGGAGAAGGCCAGGACCATTGCGGTAACCACCATGGTTTTCTTCCAATTTTTTCAGGCTTTCAACAGCCGATCCGAAATGCGATCCCTTTTCCGCATGAATCCGATGGGTAACCCGTTTCTCTTTTTCGGGACCCTGGCGGCGATCGGTGCCCATCTGGCCGCCATTTATCTGCCTGCCATGCAATGGCTCTTTCGCATGGAACCCATTTCACCGATGGAGTGGATGAGGATCGGCCTTATCTCGGTAACGGTCATTATCCTGGTGGAAATCGACAAACTGGTGAGAAGAATGATCGCCGGTACGTAATTGCGGCATGGCGCCGTCCCGGCATTTTGAGCGCATCCGTACCTTCATATCTCTTATTTGAAATACCATGCAGCCATCTGATCCTTTTGAGGTGATTATTGATCGCTTGAATCACGGGATCCGGCGACAGATCGGGTGATCGGGACTTTTTCACTTTCGGCGGTGGAGAACTTAGAAATAAATGTGCAGACCTGCGCCGAGATACTCCACTTTTCTTGTATAAAACTGCCCGTTTGGGGAATGTCCTTTGTAGGATTCTCCCAAAATCAGGTACCTTCTTTTCGCTTCCGATGTGCGTTTCAATTCAAATCCCGCGCGAATCGAAGTATCGGTGTCCCATCGCGATTCCTCTCGGCGCTGGAAATCGACCGCGGCGACCGGTGTAATCATGTTATTAAAAAACCCAACGGGGGATGTAAATTCGATGCCGCCGCTGTAGGATTTTTCTTCCAGATCCGATGGATCGGTATGGAACAAGTACTCTCCGCCCGCATAAATTCGAAATACATTAAAAAATTCATAAGAGAGATGCAGATCCACTCCCTCATAACTTAAATTGATCCGTTCCGTGCGATCCCTGAGCAGATATTCGTCGCCCAGATGGGAACTCTGGTGAAACAATTGCGCAAGCGCAGAAAAATTGCCTATCCGATAGCTTAAGGACGGAAAGGAAACCCAGAAATCACTGTTAATCAGATCATAGGAACTTGCATCCAGATCAAAAATGGAAAAGACCGCCGCGGCGATATCCAGTTGCCATAACCCCAGTGGAAGCCCGTCCCCCTGATACAGGCCGAAGCGTCCTCCAAACGAGACCGAGCCGATACTGTCAAATTCATCGTTATCCCGGTAATTTTGATAAGACGCGGAAAAACGCGGCCACCGGGGATCAGCCAGTAATGGATCGAACAACGGGTCTTTGGGGAACCAACCGGGTTCAGACTTCATCAGCGAATTTTCCGTTATTCCGGTGCCGACCATATATCCGGTTTTCGGAACTTCGTCTTGAAAGACGACTTGTGTCACCCCGGGAATCGAATTCAATTCGGCTATGATTTTTTGTTTCATTTCCGGTGGAACCCCACGACCATCCATTTTAATTACACCGTTGTCAACACTCAGCGCATATTGAGTCAGCCCCATTTCCCTTTCCAGTATAGCGGCCGCATAACCCGCGATATACCGATCTTCTTCTGAATACGCCCAACCTTCTGAAATCAGGAGCGGCGTAATCAGAAATATCAGCCCCAAAACGGCGATCAATGAATGGGATGAGCGGTCATTCAAACAAAGCACCTTTTTTTGACGACTTTCTCTTTTGTCCATGCATTGCCTCCTTCTGACATCTCTCTTGGAAGACCTGATGAATGATTGGCGGCGGAAAAAACCGTTCATTGATGCTCCTTCGCCGGCCGTTTTTCAAAAAATTCAAGCTCTTTCACTACCTGCCGGAAAAATACCTGGATTTGTATTCGGGGATTTGAAGACTTCGGTGGATAAGATAAAGATGAAAAGATAAAGATAACGACTTTCTTGCCCGGAAACATGATACGATAAAAGCAAGGTGGGTTGTCAAGAAATTATCGCCGCAACATGTGGCGTCGGTCGAAACGAGTTTTGAGCCCGGATCAAGGTTTATGGTAACGATGGGGGACGAAGCGGTTGGTTATGGCTGACTTCTGCCTTGATTATTAACACGATGGAAGATTATGAAACCCCTTCGAGTATATTTGGTCCGGTGGAGCCGGATCCCGCGAATTTTCGCGGCGAAGATCTCCGGCTCCTAATTTCTCCTAGTTCTCTTTAACGGCGATCTTTTTAGGGGCCGGCTTTTCTACCTTTGGAAGCGTCAGACGAAGCACTCCGTTGTTAAGCTTCGCATTAATTCCGTCCTGGTTGATTATCTCGCCGAGGGTAAACTGTCGGTAAAATCTGCCGGTCTCATACTCCACCAGGATTTCTTCCTCGTTGGAGTGATCGATCGGGGCGATATCGGCGGACAAGGTCAAGACGCTGTCTCGAAGATCGACGATCAAGTCTTCCGATTTTACGCCCGGCATATCGGCAAGCAGGGTAATCTCTTTTTCGGTCTCAAATATATCGACAGCCGGTGTAAAAACCAATCCCGGCGTGGTTTGCTCGGCAGTGCCGGTCAATTCCTGCTTTTCTCGAACCTTAAGGTCTTTGCTCTGTGTATCGGTCATTTTTCGTTTCCTCCCTTTCGGCTGTTTTATTTCAGGAGCGAACGGTAATTTGTCTGGGCTTTGCCGCCTCCGCTTTTGAAACCGTAACGGTCAGGATGCCGTTTTCCAGTCTGGCCTCCACTTTATCGGGGTTGATTTCGCCGGGAAGACCGATCACTCTGGAAAACTTTCCCGCCTCTCGCTCTCTTCGGTGATACTTGGCTCCTTCCACCACCGCCTCCATCTTTCTTTCACCGGAAACGGAAAGATTGTTGGAGGTGATCCGGATATCCAGGGTATCCGCCGTTACACCCGGCAATTCAGCCCGCACGTAATAATTGTGAATGTCCTCGGTCAGATTGATGAGCGGAAATACGCCGGCATGCGAGCGTTGGAAAGGGGTCTTGACATCTTCAAACAAAAGGTCCATTTGCCGCTTGATTCGTTCCAGCTCCTCAAACGGGCTTCTGAATCTCCATGTAGGAAAACCAAGCAATCTGCGGTAAATCATTTCACACCTCCTTGTTTTGACTGGTTACGGCTTTGACGCTTGAACCTGGTTGTATGATTAAATTCAAATTTTGTTTATATGATAAAAACGATTTATTTGTTGTCAATATTAACAATACATAAAATATTGCATTACAAATAATTATTTCGTATTAAAGTAATCGAATCGGATGGATCTTCGAAAGGAGGGGGTGATGAAAAAAAATCTAGACAATCCGCTTGATATAAGCAGTCCCACGAAAAAATCTTCAACCATGGATCTCCGGGGGCGGCAATCGGTACGGGCTACATTCCGACTTTCCGAAGCCTGCATCAACGCGATCAGCATTCTGTCGGTACAGTTGGGCATCAAACAGAAATCGGTTTTTGACCACCTGATGGAAGATGCCGGGGTTTTAAAGAACCTGGCCCGCGAACCGGGCCATTCGGAATTCGACCGTCACGAACGTATCCAGAAAACCTTTGTCATCAGCCGCAGATCCTTATCCTTTTTGGATATGATTTCCTCCGAGTATAATACCCAAAGGGATGCGCTGGTGGAGCTTTCGGTTCGAAAGCTTTTTCCAATTGTCGCCGATGAGCGTATCAAACATGAAAAACGAAAGCAGTTGCATGCTGAAATATCGAACCATTTCGCAAAAGGTGAGAAACTGCTTTCGAAAGCAGAAGAGATGGTGGGTGCGGATGATCCGGTGGTCAACAAGTTGAAAACAGCAATGGTTGTCTGCAGAAATGCCCTGGATGAAATCGACGGCTTTATTGAAAGGGGAAAACTGAACGAAAAATTTAAGACCGACTAAGAACGGGAAGGATCCTTTCCTTTTGTCAAAATGGATGAAACCGTTTTTTCCATGGGATTACCCGCCTCCGGTGATTCTTAAAGTGCCGCATGATCCTTGTCGAGTTTGTAGTGGATGCTGTCTATCAATGCCTGCCAGCTTGCCTCAATGATGTTGGTCGAAACGCCGATTGTTGTCCAGACGTCTTTTTCGTCTCTCGACTCCAGCAAGACCCTTACCTTCGCTCCCGTCCCTTCACAACCCTCCAGAATCCTGACTCTGAAATCCACGAGATGCATTTCGCTGATCTGGGGGTAGAATTTTTTCAACGCTTTTCTTAATGCGTTATCCAGTGCGTTGACGGGACCGTTGCCTTCCGCGGCGGTTATTTCCTGATCTTTTCCGACGGAAATCTTGATGGTGGCCTGAGAATGAGATGAATGCTCGCCGACTTTTTCATCGATCACCCGAAAAGATTCCAGAGCGAAATATTCCTTAAATTCACCGATTGCCTTTTTCATAAGGAGGGCAAGGGATCCATCCGCGGAATCAAATTGGTATCCCTGGTCTTCCATTTTTTTTATTTCTTCAAGAATATTTCTACAGATGCGGTTATCTTCATTCAAACGAATCCCTAATTCCTTTGCTTCGTATGCGATATTGCTTTTCCCGGAAAGATCGGAAACCAGAACTCTACGTTGATTTCCAACCAGTTCCGGGGCTATGTGTTCGTAAGCGACGGGTTGTTTCAGAACCGCATTTACATGGACTCCCCCCTTATGGGCAAAGGCACTTCGACCGACATACGGCCTTGTATTTAAGGGAGGGACGTTCGCCACATCACTTACGTAGCGGGAAATACGGGTAAGACACCGAATGGAGGAGTCCGGCAGGCACCTCTTTTTCATTTTTAATGCGATGTTGCCGATTACTGAGATCAAGTCGGCATTTCCGCAGCGTTCTCCATATCCGTTGACGGTTCCCTGAACCATTCTTACGCCCAGCCGAACCGCATGGATGGAATTGGCGACGGCCAGTCCGCAGTCATTATGGGCATGAATGCCCAGGTGCTTCGGGGGAATAAAAACCGTGATCTTTCTGATGATTTCCTCCAGTTCCCATGGAAGGGTTCCCCCGTTTGTATCGCAAAGGACGATCCTGTCGGCGCCGGCGGAACCTGCGATCTGAAGCGTTTTAAGAGCGTATTCGGGGTTCGCCTTGTAGCCGTCGAAGAAGTGCTCCGCGTCAAAGATCACCTCTTTTGACTTCGATTTTAAATAATCGACCGAATCGTAAATGATTTCCAGATTGTCTTCCGGAGATATCCCCAGAATTTTTGTTGCGTGCAGATCCCAGGCTTTTCCGAAAATAGTCACGACCGGTGTATCCGCCTGGAGCAACGCCTGGGTGTTCGAACATTTTTCAACCGATAAATCGGGTCTTTTCGTGCTTCCGAAAGCTGCAAGGCGTGCGTTTTTTAACCTCAAATCCCCGGCCATTTCAAAAAAACGCCGATCTTTCACATTTGAGCCCGGCCATCCGCCTTCGATATAGTGAAATCCGAGATCGTCGAGCCGTTGAACAATCCTCAGCTTTTCTTCCGCGGAAAAACTGATCTGCTCCCCTTGTGACCCATCCCGCAGGGTGGTATCGTAAATCAAAACATCCTCATTTTTCATATCGGTCGTCGCTCCAAAAAAAATCCGTCACCAAGTTCTGACCTGATAACGGATTTTTCTGATTGGCTCGTTTTCGGAAACCTTACCATTACCGGGTCATGGACTTGCCCCCCAGCGAATGATGCCGATGATAATGATTGAAATGTTTCTGAACATAACGAGTTTGTCCTTTTTTATCGATTGAATGTGCCATAGTAAAATCTTATGTGGTTTTTGTCAATCGATGAATGATTTATCGTGTTTTTTTATTCTCCGGTCACATGAAAAAAGGATACCCGAAACGGCGGACCGGCCGGAGCCGTATCCGGCGCATCGTGCCTGTGAGGCGCGTCGGAAACCGGCTTTCGGGTGTTATGACGGATCGTTTTTCTCTATCTTGTATCCTTTCGGAACTGAAAAAAGATCCTTGCTCAAAGATTTTTTCTGAATCGACTTCAATGTCGTCGTGACCGTTCCGCCCATTATGTTTACCACCGTTTTGACGGGAAAACCGTCCAATTGATCCATCATCCCGGCGATGTTCATCTGCTTCAACATGGGGTTGTCCTTAAAAATATCGGCCGTTTTTTTCCCGATCGCCTTGAGTTCCCCGTATCCCTCAACCTCTTGCGACGCCCAGTATTCACTGGTCGTCATCATAAAGGTCACGTTATACTTCCTGCATTTGTATCCGGCGATGTTCTGAGTTTCATTGGTAGGAGTGATTTGAATGGTTGACAGCATTTGCTTCATCATTTCCTGCACCTGCTGCATTGCCTGAGCTCCTTCTTCACCCATATCCGGCATACCGCCGATCGCATTCATGTCGGTTTCCGTGCAGGTCATATCCTCTTGGCTCATTTGATAAATCTTCCCGGAATCGAAGTTCATGATCGTGATTTGCTTGCCCATTTCAATGCGGGAAGCCTTCTCGGTCAGGTAATTTTTTACAGTGATCGTCTCATCCGGTTGACCGGGCACCCCAGCGGTTACCTGGATGGACTCCCAGAAAAGATCCGCGTGGGCTGCAGGTGAAATGATCAGGAAAGCAAATAAAACGAAAGGCAGAATTCTTCTTAACGACCGGTTGTTCATTTCTTTTTCCTTTCCGCTGAGTCAAATAGAAAGTCTTGATGATCGAAAACCTATGGGTTGATTCAAAATGCCATAACATCAAACATAATCGGGAACCCGATGGATTCGATTGGAACCGGACGGGTATATTGCCATGGCAAATGGACCGCTTAGAGACACTCGCACCGCTGCAGGTAGCGCCCGGCGTGTTTCGTTCCCGGAAGAATGAAGCGGGCCTGCCCGGGCCGGTATCAATTTTTCTGAGAAAGCATGCCCTGAAGAATCAGATCCACCGCTTCCTCTTCGCACAGCCCCCGCGACATGAGGGTTTGAAGCTGCTTGGAATCGACGGATCCGATAGCCGCTTCGTGTGTGACATGGGCCTTCGGGTTGCTGACCTGTACGATCGGAACGGCTTTTGCCACGGCATTGCCCAGCACGATTTCGTTGCAGTCCACATGGCCGTGGGCATAGGCGCCTTCGGCTCTCAAATCGTTGTAGATTTCAGCGCTGGCATGATCTTTCAGGGCGATATTGCTCGCGAGGAGACCTTTTGAATATTCCCCTTTAAGGACAGCCGCTTCGCGAATTTTTATCCGGTCATCCCCGCGTCCGCTGATACGCGACTTCATCTCCATCACCGAATGGGCGCCACAGACGGTTTCATAATCGATATCGATTTCACCGACGCGGCCTTTGAGCAACTCGAATTCCGTTACGAACCGGGCATGCTCCAGCAATGTGACCTTTGCTTTCGGAATGACTCGGATTCCGCCGAAATCGCCGTGGATATGACGTTCCATGTACGAATACCAGGCGTTGTTTCCGATCGTTATATCCGCCTGCATGATATGATCGATTTTGCGGGCGTTGGGAAAGGTGCAATGGGCGATAAAACCGACACTTGCGTCGTCTTCGATAACGGTTTTCATTTCGATGCGCTGCACCCCGGTTTCGGGAATCATGCCGAAACACAGGTGAACCGGATTTTTTATCTTAACCCCTTTTGCAACGCGGAGCGTAACCCCGATCCCTTCCTTCATCTCTATTGAATCAACGGTTAAACCATCCACGAGACATACGCCGATGACCCGGTTTCCGTGTATTTCCACGTGGGCGGTACCCTCCGGATAATGCTTGTGAATACTGATGGAAGCCAGCAGTTCATCGATTAATTTTCGATCGTTCACAGGATGGCCTCCGCTTCCGGCTGCGCCAGGCATTCACAGGTTTTATAAGTTCCGTTGAAAATGCATACCATCTCTTCAACCGATCCTTTTTTGACGAGTTTTCCCCGGCACAGAAGGAAGGCATGATCCGCTTCTTTCAGAACTTCGGCGCTATGTGTGATAAGAATGACCGTGGTTCCTTCTTCTTTCAGTTTATGGATAACGGAAAAAATATTATTGATGGCTTCAATATCCACGCCGGAATCCGGTTCATCCATGAGCACCAGTTTGGGCCGCATTGCGATAATGGAGGCCAGCTCGATCCTTTTTCTTTCGCCGCCGCTCAATGTTTCATCGACGGCCCGGTCTTTATAAAGCTCAGGAGCCAGGCCGACCATCTTCAGCGCCAGGTCCACCGTTTCCTCCGTTTTATCCCTGGCGGCCGCAAGCAGGAAAGACCGAACGGAAACCCCCTGGAATCTGGCGGGCTCCTGCCAGGCAAGGGTGATACCCAGCTTCGCCCTTTTGTCTATGGTCAGACCGGTAATCGGCTTTCCGTCAAAAAGGATTTCTCCTTCGATATCCCGGTAATCGGGCAGACCCATTATGATCTGGGCGAGGGTCGATTTTCCGGCGCCGTTCGGTCCGACGATCGCATGAATATCTCCTTCCCGGAAGTTGATGGATATATTCTCGACGATATTTTTCCCCCCCAGTTTCAGGGTCAGATTTTTCAACTCAAGTTTTCCCATGAAAATTAATCCTTAAAAAGATTTTTCGGTACCGCTTCCGTTTTCATCGGTGATGACGGCATCGTCGCTTTCACGGTTCCGGTCACCCGGGCTTCACTGAATGTTTGTTCGAGTTTTTGTTTTTTTTTGCCTGTTTTTTTACTTCGACAATCACTGCCTCCTTGCGCGCCATTCCAGGAGAAACCCGATGGCTGCAAACCCGTTTTGATGTAGCCGGAAAGGTTCTGTTATCACCCCGGCCGGTCAGACGCAAGGGATTATTTTTACCTCACCGGAAACCCGGTTGTCATTGCGTTACCGATCGGTGAAATGGAAATTAAACGGATGGAATAAACCGGAAAAGGAGCATGAAACGCAAGATGATAAAAAGTGCTGCGTGGTTTTTCCGGAATAAAAAAAGATTTCAGGAGAAAAAATGATATTATCGGAACGCCGGAGTGGGTATCGGAGTGGTGAATTCAGCGATCACCCAACCGAACCGGCCGGAAGGTAGCTGCACATATAGCCATCCGGGGACATGATGATGGATGACCAGTGTGTCGCCGCGGGAGACATAACCGTCGATGGAGTAGTGCAGGCCGGGACCTGACCGCACGTTGAGTGCGTATATGCCGACCGAAACTTGCCCGATCCCCGGTGAAATGACGGAGCCCTGGGGCATCGGCGGGGGTGGAGCAACGGCCGCCGGGGGCGGCTGGTAGTTTACGCCGGAGTTGAGCGGCAAAAAAAACAGGATTGCAATTACCGCACCGGTTAAGGTTCCTACCGCCCAGGCCGCCCAGGAGTCGTGATGTCCGGAATGGTGCCGGGGGTGGTGACCCCTGTGATCCGGCCCGGCACTGATCGGCGATACCGTCATCATCATAAAGGCGATTATCGTTACGATAAGAAAAAGTTTTTTCATCCGATTCCCCTTCAATCCTCAGATAACAGGCGCAGTATACCGCAAACAGGCGAAAAATTACAGCAAATTAATTCCGCAATCGGGATTGATTGGAGCGCTTGATGAACGATGTTTCCATCACCGGAAACAGTGCTGATCGCGCGCTTCTAACCCAAAAACATAAAACACCGGTCCAATTAAATGGTCAGGTACGGGAGACTTTTTCGATTTTGCACATGAAGGTGCGATTGGACGGGGTACCGGTGACCGGGTTCCTCGTGTCATCATCGGTCAGATTATTCAGATTATAATCCGGATCGACCTCTCCCCAGCCCCAGGCGATCTGAATGGAGCCCGGATGAACCCCATCGGATATCCTGGCTTTCATCCGGATATGCCCTTTGGGGGTCTCCACTTTCAAAACATCTCCGTTATCCACTCCATTTTGGTGCGCGTCATCCGGGTGAAGATCCACAAACCCTTCCGGCTCCGCTTCCGTCAAAGCCGGTATGTTGTGAAATTGAGAGTGGGTGAATCGATTGGTCCGTTCCCCGCTGATTCCGATCAGGGGATACGCATCGCTTCGACCGGAGAAACCGATCGGATTTTCGTAACCGCCGTCCATATAAGGCACCGGAGGGAAGCCGTTTTGTCGTAACCGCTCCGAGAAAAATTCAACCTTGCCGCTGGGGGTCGCAAACCCCCGTGTTTGGTGCTTTTCATATTGAAGTTTATCGAAACGCAGGCCGGCCGGGTTTTTCCGAAGCATCTCCACCGTTATTCCCGACGGTTCCAACTGGTAGTCGATTGCCTCCTCGACGGTCCGCCAGGGGAACTCCTGCTGAAATCCCAGGCGTTCGGCCAGTTCAAATAAGATTTTCCAGTCGGGCCGGCTCTCGCCGAATGAATCGATGACCTGGTTTTGGAGAATGACGGGACTGTTACGCATACAGGCCCGATTCAGCTGGGTTTTCTCAAAGCAGCTGCCGGCCGGGAGAACGACGTCGGCAAACCGGGCGGTCTGCGTCAGGAAAAGATCGATCACTGCCGTGAATTCGAGTTTCGCCAGGCTCTTAATGACCCGGTTGGAATCGGTCATGGTCACTGCCGGATTGCCGGATTGAACGATCAGCATCTTTATCGGGTAGGGTTTTTCTTCAAGGATTGCGTCCACCAGGCAGGACTGCACATGCAAGCCCCAGGTCTCGTGAAACTCATTGAAGAGCGGATAGTCGCGGGTGATCGGCCGGACGTTTCCGGAAAGGCGTTTTTTCAGCTGAATATTTCGGGTGGGTACCGGTTGAGGAATCAAGTCTCCGCCCTCCTTGTCCAGATTGCCGGCTAATGCACGGAGCATGCAGATCGCCCGGGTGGCTTCAAAAACCTGCAATTGCATGTCCAGCCCATTGCCTTCGATAATGCAGGCGGGCGAGGTCTCGGCATACAGGCGGGCAGCGGCTTTCACCCGGTCCGCATTCAACCAGATACCCGGAGCGACTTTTTCGGCCGGATAGGCTTTTGCGGCATTTTCCAGTTCCTCAAAGCCGATTGCAAATTTCCTTATGAACTTTGCGTCGCAAAGCCCGCCGACAATCATTTCGCGGATCATGGCCATGGCCAACTGCCCATCGTGTCCCGGCTTGACCTGCAGCCAGATGTCGGCCATTTCCGCGAGCGGGGTCCGTACCGGATCGATGACGATCAGTTTGGCGCCCTGCCGCTTCGCATAGAGAATCGCTTCGAAAGCCGCGGGAGACGTATTCCGATCGTTTTTTCCCCAGACAACGATGCACCGGGCGTTTTTCGCCTGCGGCAGCGTCATGGCGCCATAGGTGAAAACATGGGCCATTTCCCGGGCGACATGGCAGACGGAACCATTGCCGATCGTGTTCGGAGAACCGAAAGCGTTCATCAGCCGGTTCGCATAGTCCCACGGCGCCCCCCAGTCGGCGGCCATTCCGCGAAGCCAGCATACGACCTCCGGGCCGTACTTTTTTTTAAAGTACTTGAGTTTTCCAGTAATGATATCGAGCGCCTCATCCCATGTCGCTTCCCGGAAGCCGGAATTCGAACCCCTTTTATCCTTTACAAGCGGCTTCTTTAATCGTTTGGAGGAATACACGATATCGGGTGCGGCCTTCAATTTCGGGCAGATAAGGCTTGCCACGGCAGGCAGAGATGTTTTTCTTTCGGCCGCCCTCAGCCTGCCTTGATCTATGTCGACGATCACCGGGCAACAGGCCGAACACAATCGACAAATCGTATCCATTTTCATTGTCGGATCCTCCATTGCCGTTTTTTAGGGTCCGGATTCCGATCATTTACCGGGAAGCTTTTACAAAGCAGCTTCGGATCAATTCGAAATGGTTGCAGTGCGTGCGGATTTTCCACCATACATGACCGTGTTTTTCAATTTTCCATTCCGGAAGAAGTTGTCTTTTTCGTCCGCGCAAAAGATCGATGATGTTTTCTATTCCCTTTCCGGCGTAAGTTCCGGTTGTTTTTCCGCCCAACCAGTCTTCCTCTTTTGCCACATCCTTCGACCACGAAAAAGGATCCGAAAAGAGCAACTGCGCCCCCGTCGCTTTCGCCACGCGATTCATTTCCTTCAAATGTTTCATCGGAAACGGAACCTTATCGATCAGATTCAGGGATGCCGCTACGGAAAATGCACCGGACCGGAACGGTAAAGCCTGGGCGTCGCCAAGGATGAACTCAACATTTGCCCCGTCCCATTCTTCCGGCAGGTCCAGCGTCACCTCGCGGGTCAAAAGACCTTCCTGAATCAGTGAGACCGGCTTGCGACGAAGGATCATCAGTTCTCTTGCCGCCCGGATGAACGATGCGGATTTGTCGATCCCGATGACGAAATCGCACTTTTTGCTCATTTCAAAGGAAAATCGTCCCACCGCCGAACCGATGTCGATGCAAATCCCCGGGCCGCCGCGAACAAGACCCGCCCATTCGGTGTAAGCGGGACAGGCTTCCGGATCTTGCATCAAATCCCCATAATGACTCCACAGGTAGGAAGACAGTACCGGAATTGTTTCATATTTGGAATCAAGCTTTCCTTCTCCGGAATGCAGAGGTTCGAGAAATGCGATACCGTCCCGAATCGGGTAGGCGCTGCCGCATTTCGGGCAGTTTAAATACCCCTCGATCATATCATCCTTCCGCTGCATCCGGATGTTTTCTTTCAGCCGGTGCTCCTCCGGGAGGCATAAGGGGCAGGCGAGAACTTCGAGAAGCGCTTTTTTCATAATCCTTCCTTGATGAATTGAAAGCAGGATGGATGAAACCGGACGGCGGCTTTCCCCGGTTGATTAAACGAAACGGGAGTCAAAAAATTCCCGGCTCCCCTACTTTAAAACGAGCAGGTTAATGGTGCTGCAAACCAGTTTTTTTGTCGTTCGACCCATTTGGTTTCGTTTTGCCTTCTCACCGGATAAACAAGCAACCAGGCCGTGGCCGGAAGCCTGTTCGACGATAACCTCCGCGGGGTTTCCGATCAAAAGGTTCAAGGTTACCTTCGAAATGTCTTTGGACCATCGGGCAGGCAGAGAGGCTACCTTTTCGGAAAACCGGAAGTCCGGATCAGAACTTTTCAGGACGGTAAGGATTTCGACCTTGCTTTTCATTCTGCCTGCGATATTACGAATCAGATGAAGTCCCGGTTCAGGAGGATCTTTTTTCTTCACGCACAACAACACCGATTGTCCTTCTTCAAATTCCTTGCCGATGATCATGACCGGGCAGGCGGCTTTTCGGGCCACGGACAGAGGAATATGCTCGATATCATACCAGCGGCAAACCCCGGATCGGCGCGCACCCATTATGACCAGGTCATATCGGCCGTCTTTGATTTCTTTAAGAATCTCCTCGTCCGGAGCGCCTTCCCTTATCTTCAGATGTGCTTCGCCGGTCGATCGCAAACGGACTTTGACTTCTTCGAAAACCCCACGGCCCAGATGAACCAGTGCCTTGCGGTTTTCACCCTCTTCTGTTTCACCTGCTTTTATTGCGACGGCTTTTTTAAAAACCGCTTCCGCCTCGTGGAGATACCGGATTTCAGGGAGTTTTTCGTCCCATTCTACAAATATTTCCGCTGATTTTTGCCGAATATTGTAACCACGGGAAATTCTCCGGAAACGTCGAACATACAGGAAAGTAGCATCGCCGGTTGTGACGCAGGCAAGTTTTGCGGCCAGACCGGCGGCTTTTAAAGCATTGGCATCTCCATCAATGCAGATAAGCGTTTTCACGGTCGATTCTTTTCCCCATGAGAGCTGCGGTGAGTTTTACCGGATGATCGGTTCAGGTGCCCTCGGAACCTTCAACCCGGATAATTTCCAATTCAGGCACGCCGGACTCACCCGGTTAGGGTACGAAGGAGCTGTTTTCAGTGAACTCCACCGGATCGCCGGTTTTTTGGAAGCGGCAAATTCGCCTCGCAAGACAATCGGGTGAAAGATTGAGAAAAATAGAAAAAGCAATATCGCTTTTTTTCAGGTTTTTCCAAAGCCCGTTCAAAACAACATCCCGAAAAGGTGAAAGAGGTCGGCCAAAGGCAGCCTGCCGTTGGCCGTTTTGGGAGGCGATAGGAATCGTAGAGGCAAAAAGGCTCTGAAACAGCTGATCATATGTAAAACAGCATCTGCCTCAGAGCCTTTAAGCCGTATGCATTATCGATAAAATATCGGTTACCCGTGCATCTCGAGGAGAAAACGCAGGCGGTTACCGATGGTTCTTCTTTGTGTTTTTATTTCCAGTGAACCTTGCACTCCGGGCCGACGACCTCAAGAAGTTGGTTAAGAATACACATCATGTTGACGACACCGACTACCTTGCCGTCTCGAACAACGAGCGGTTCCCGCACATGGGCTCTGAACATGGTGTAAACGGCCCAGTTGATGGTATCGTCTTCTTTCAATATGGGTTGAACGTGACCCATGATGTCTGAGATTTTTTTGTCAACCTGCTCCTTTACCAGACCGACAAAGGTGCTGTCCAGCCATTTGAAGCGCTCCTGAATTTCTCCGACTTCATCGGCAACCTCTTCCATCCTCGATGAAAGAATCGCCCGGTATGCTCTGAGTGCCGGCTTCTTGGCAGTTTCGGGAACCAGGCCTCGGATGAGATCATACATGGACACCTTCCCGATGATATTTTTGGATTTATCGGTTACAAAGACCGTCTTATGAAAATGACCGACGGAACATGATTTCACTTTTTCATGATTTTGCTTCAATATGGACAATGCATCACATAGATGGGCATCAGCATTAACTGTATTGTATTCCTCGATAGGATTCATAATATCCCTGACCCGTTTTTCCTTTTCCATCCTTTTTCCTCCTTCAATAAATATTCATGAGAATTGCGTCCCGACAAGGCGGCTGAAAACGCCATGATAAAAATCTTGCCTATATCATTTTGTTATAAATTTCAAGGCATTTTCCCTTACGTTTTTCAATTGAATAAAGCCGTTTTGATCCTGCTTCAGCCTAAGATAGGCATCATGTGATGTCAAGATAATTTTTTTCGGAGCTCACTTCGATGAAAGGTATCGAATTTACAGATGTTTTCGGTCGGTGGTTTGAATCGAAACAGCGAGCGCGTTCCCTGCAACCAGCCGCGGGGTCGGGAAACAAGTCTGAAACTTCATCGAAAGTCCCTTTCGAAGACCTTGCGGCTCCAGCGGCGTGGAACGTTCATTTTAAAAGCTGTCATCTAAAAAGGCAGGGCCGCTGATCGGCCCTGCCGAATAAACTCATCAATCCACCCCCGAATTTTAATTTTTGCCTTCCGGGTTGATTCCCCGCCTAGGTAAGATGTTTTCCATAAATATTTTTTAATGGTCTGGCCGGCTTTATTTTACCGCGTCCTTCAATGCCTTTCCCGGTATAAACTTGGGAACGTTTCTGGCTCCGATCTGGATCTTTTCTCCGGTCTGTGGATTTCTTCCCGATCGTGCCGCTCTTTTGGATGTCTTAAAAGTTCCGAAGCCGATCAAGGTGACATCGTCTTTTTTCTTCAATGCGCCCGTGATGGTGGAAAAAACGCAATCCACTACTTCCTGAGCCTCTTTTTTGGTTTTTACGACTTTTGCAACCTCATTTACTAAATCCGCTTTGTTCATCTTTTTTCTCCTCCTTATTTTATTTTAAAGTACCCCCCGATTCGTATTTTTTAAATAAAGTGAAAATATAGTTGAGATATTTAAAAGTGTCAAAGGAAAAGAAATTGTTTAACGGAAAAATTATGACCCAAGAACGTAGCGCAAGGTCAGATACGCATGAGGGATGCCAAGGGTCTTGGATTCCTCCGACAGGGTGGTGAACTCTCCGGCGAAAGTTCGAAAGGGCGCCCTGGTTACTTCGGGCAAAGAGGCCGTCCATCCGACTTCCTCCCGAGTTTTCTGCCCTCCAGGGATTCGACATATCTTGCAGGTCGGCCGGGGATCCGGGATAGGAAAGCCGACCTCGCCGGATTCCATCATGTACGGAAGCAGATCCGTATTGTCAGGAAATCCCATTTAAAGGCGGAAGATATTTTTATTTACATTTCCGATCGAATGGAACCGTTTTTCCTTGAGACCCGAAGGCCATATAGATGTTGGGCAAGCTGGATCATGTGCTTACCCATACTTTTTAGTACGACTTAGAAACCCCCGCCCTGCGGGCGGGGTAATAGGGACTGGCTAAGCCGGTCCCGGATGGGAATGGCCAAAAAGGCCGCTCACTGCTACCCTTGGCTTGAGTTGTTGCCGCAACATCAAGACATAAGGAGA
>JAHDSC010000047.1 GCA_018432925.1 Desulfobacterales bacterium
AACCGATTCCGCGATGATTCCCAGGTGAAGCTTTGTGGCTGCCAGCGACTGCTGAAGGTCGTCGTGCAGAATTTCAGCCAGTCTCTGTCGTTCACGCTCCTCGGCTTCGGAAAGCTGGTGCGCGAGCGAGCGAAGTTGCCTTGTCTGTTCCTCCAGGTTTTTTAAAGCCGCCTGCCGCTTTGTAACGTCTTGCAGGTTCAGCACTAAAAACTGCACCTCACCGGATTTGTCCATTAGCGGCGTTAGCTGCCAGTCCCAATAACTCTCCCCTCGCTCGGGATTGCAGGCGTATGTAAACGGCTTGGATAAGGCACGGTACGGCTGCTTTGTTTGAACCACCCGGCTGAAGATCATATGGTTTTCCGGATCGGGGTACAGGTTGAAATGATTGATTCCTCGAAAGTCCCTTGGGGGCCTTCCCTCAATTCCGGCGTAGGCGTCGTTGACCCGGATGAAGTTGAAGTCACGGTCCATAAAAGCAAGGGGCGTGATTGTGTGCCGGAAGAATCCATCCAGAGTGCGCTGACGTTCCCGGAGCTTCTGCACCGCTAATTTTCGCCTGGCCACCTCGCCCTGAAGAACGGTGACGGTATTGGCCAGTTCTTCCGTCCGCCGGGTGACTTTTTCCTCCAGTTGCTCGTTCAGTTGTTGAAGTTCTCCTTCGATCCGATTTCGTTGGGTAATATCCCGTATCGTCAGAACCGCCAGAATAATTTTTTCATTCGTATCTTTTACCGGCATGCCGCTGTAAAAAAGAATCCGATCATTCTTGGTTCGCTTGTTGCGGAGACGCCCTTCCCACTCCAAGATCGTTTCACCGTCCACCACGCGTCGAAGAGGCCAACGTTCCGGGGGGAGAAGATCACCGGACATATCGTATAATTCACAGATATCCATGAACTCAGGCAAGCACCACCGGATTTCGTGGGAAGACTTCATATCGTGGAGCCGCATGGCCGCGGAATTCATTTGCAGAATTCCGCCTTGGGCATCAAAGATAATGACGCCTTCCACAAGGCTGTCGAGAATGGCCTTGAACTGGGAAAAATCAAGTTCCGCATCGGCTGACAGATTACCGACGCGCTGCGGGATTGCCTTCAACCGGTTGCCCGTCATAACACGGCTCCTTCAACAAGTTGGAATTCCTTATTATAATAGGCAATTAAAAATAAAGGGCGTTTTATGCATCAAATCCGATCAAAAATAAGAGACCTTTGCATAACGCCCTCTTGCGCCTGATTTCTGCGTCATGCTCATATTTTAATTCTCTAAATATTCAATTCAGTTGCGTGGTTCAAATGATCACTTTTCTTGAACCTGAACGAAATCGAGTATTTTTCAAAGGTCTCGCTCTACATAATGCCAATGGGGTGCGGCTGTTCAGAAAGGATCGCTTGCGATTTTTGCAACATATTATTAGATGATGGAAAGTTATGTGGGTTTTTTGAATATCTGTCAAGAAAAATCATGTATGCGCGATGGAATCCGAAGGAATTACGGAAATCACCGCCGAATCATGCGAATTTCATCCCCGGGTTGAGTCCATCCTGGAGGTATTTGAAACGATGTCGTTCAACCGCTTTTCCGATTGTACCGGCCTATGACAAGCATCGATGGAAGGTGCGGCCGACATAACCTCAATAATACATCCACTCCAAAGCCACCCTCTTCCTCTCGGACACTTCCACTCCTTCCATTTTCAGCAACGCGCGCTTCATATTCGCCCCGCCCTGGTATTCTCCCAACTCGCCGCCCGCTCGTATCGTTCGATGGCACGGGATTACAATCGGGAATGGATTTCTCGCCAAGGCGTTTCCTACCGCCCTTGCCCCGCCTTCCAAACCCAAACTGCGAGCAATCCTTCCATACGTGCTTACCCATCCCCTCGGAATCCGATGTTCCGCCAGAAGGACCAACCGCTGAAACTCGGAACAATTGTCCAGAGCAATCCAATCCAGTTCAAACCGGATCGCTTCCCCGGAAAGAAAGGCCTGAATCCGTTCAGCCAGCTCAACAACAGGAGCGCAGGATCGCCGCACGGGATGTGGAAAAATTGCAGCCAGGCGATTATCCGGCGGGTTTTTTTCGTTCGGCAACAGGATTTGATGCACTCTGGGCCCGGATTCGGTTTCCCGCCATACCATTCCCAACACACCGAAAGCAGAAGAAATCGAAACAAAGCAGTTATGGAATTCCATAAAGCTCCTTTTTAAAAACCGGACCCCGTGCTCCGCCGGACGGCACCGATAGCGTTTCACCAAACCGCGAGACTGCGAAGGATCTTTTTCAGGTGAAATCGATCCGATCGGTGGATCCGCAAGCCATTGTCCGACATGGTGATGACCGGAAATAAAACGTTTCAGGCGCCGCCGAAATTTCGCCACATCCGGGCGATGCGTTATATAGAACAAATGGGATTCGAGCCTGGAATCGCCGGCACCGAATCCGGGTATCGGAACGGCATCACACCAGCCCTTAAGGAACAGGCCGGCCCAGGCAATCTCACGGCGTCGCGGATCATGGGAATACCAGACCTCGGTCAGCGACACAGCCGGTCGCAGATAATCAATATGCCACCGGTGAGCTTTTTCGATCCTCAAATGACGTCCGACCCTGGCAAGTACGCCACCCGGTCCGAAGGCGCTTCCGATATAAATGTAGTATCCCTTCCTGATATTGAGTCTTCCCAGCTTTCCGACCTCGATGGACCGTTCGGACGGACATCGAAGAATTAATGCATAGGTACCGGATTCGGCTTTCAAAGGCGGATACATATGTTCCCGGAAAAGAAGGTTTCTATTCGGGCAATTTCGCCGGTTTTTTCAATACGATCCATTTAGCCCGGTTGGGATTCAAAATCAAGAGCCGCGAGCCATTCCGATCATGGAATCATTCCATGGCATTTTCAAATAAATACCGGACCCGAACCGTGCGGTTGCATAACATCATTACATTTCAAGGAAGCGGTCTTCCGGCGGACAATTGAAAAAATGAAAAATTCCTGTGAAGGGATTTCTTTTTTTGTTATTTTGTAATAAGGATTTTTTTGTTAGAAGAAAAACGATTAAAAATAAAATCGATTCCGATTTCATCATGTAAGTGAAATTTTACGCTTTTTTTGGATCCTTTTTCAATTTTGTTCCGTAGCGGAAACGTTGCCTTTAGTTTACATGTGGAAGCCGCGCCTTGCGGACAAAATACCCAAAAAAGGAATGCATCATGACGTGTTTCGAACCGTCTTACATTGAAACGTTCCGGATGGGATTGCTCCGGGATAAGGTTGATAAAGCCCGCGAAATGTTACGATCCTGTACCCTGTGCCCGAGAGAATGCCGGGTGGATCGGCTATCCGACCGACGGGGGATTTGCAGAACCGGCAAAAACGCCCCCCTTCATTGCTATAAGACGCATCTTGGTGATGAGCCCTCTCTGGTCGGCAAGGCGGGATCGGGCGCATTCTTTTTCACCCAGTGCAATCTCCTTTGCATTTTTTGCATGAATTACGAGATGAGCCATGACGGTCATGGGAGAGAGATTTCAGACGCGGAAATGGCCGATATGATGCTAACCCTGCAGAACTTGGGATGCCTGAATATACACTTTATCACCCCCACCCATGTCATGCCCCAAATTCTTTCCGCCCTTGAAATCGCTGTCGGAAAAGGTTTGAGAATACCCCTCGTCTACAATTCCAGCGGTTATGAAAACGTCGAAGCTCTCCGCCTCCTTGAAGGAGTCATCGATATCTATATGCCGGATTTTAAATTCTGGGATCCGGATGTGTCGGAAAAACTGTGCCGGGCTCGAGATTATCCGGAAAAGGCTCGAAAGGCCATTTTGGAAATGCATCGGCAGGTCGGGGATCTGGTCATCGACGAATCCTCGGGAATGGCACGGCGCGGACTTTTGCTCAGGCATCTGCTGATGCCCTGCGGGATGGCAGGCACACGGGATATCATGAGATTCGTTGCCCGGGAAATATCGCCGAATACCTATGTGAACATCATGCCCCAGTTCAAGCCCCTCGGCCGATCTCACAAGATCAAGGAACTGCTGCAACCGATTTCAGAAGAAGAGTATGCCGAGGCGTTACGGGCCGCAAGAGAAGAAGGCATCGAACGAATCGAGAAAAGGCCCGGACTCGTTTTCATGGGCTTCTGAGGTAACCCGCCTGCAAACGAATAAAAGATCCCCGTTGGAAGCAGCGGGGAATCTTCTACGGTGATGATTTCGGGTCGATCTTCGGATTCGCTTGCCGGCCTCCGCGGTAAACCGAAGGAAATACAATCGCTGCCGCAATTCCAATCGGTTTTATTTTTTCTCCTTTTTTATCAACTCCTCCACGTTTTTTTTCAACTCGTTCACCGGATACTCGGCAAGCAGAAAAGGATAATCATTTTCTGAAGAAACGGCGGGATACAGGGCGCCATATTTGTCGGTCCGGGCAAGTATGGAAAGAAAATATTCCTTGGAACCCTTCAGGACAATGTTGTAAACCGGCTCCCTGAAATCGTCTTTTTTCCGGTCGGCAATATATTCTTCGCACTTCATCCCGGACAGTAAGGAAAAAAGACGCTTCAATCCGGACGCTTCCACCTCCTTTCCCCCACTCGTCAGCCAGACCGGCTCCGCGCCGGAAACCCGGGAGGAGTCGGCCGCAGAAATTTCTTTTCGTCCGACCGTGATGGTTTCCTCATCCATCAACACGTTGATTTCCCTGATGTCGTCCGGATCGAAAGCCAAAACGGTCATGTCCCGGAACTTATGGACGGTCTGGTCAAACTCCCGTCGGAAATCACCGAGGGCATGATAGACATTTGGGTCTCCGGCCAGTTTAATAAAGGTGTGTCGATAGGTGCCCGCCGGTTTTCCGATATCGAAATCACGACTCAACGTGTTTCCCATCCAGGCTTTAACGGTAATTTTTTTGTCTTCGTTTAAATCATACCGGATATAGTTTTTTGATTCGGAAACCAGGGCGGTCAGAGTCAGTTTCTTGATCGTATTCAGCATATTCCGGACTTTACCCGGATCGGCGGGATAGGCCTCGGGATCGATATACCATTGCTCGCCTTCCTTTTTTAAGACAATGGGTTGGCCCGTTTTGAAGATTTCGATCCGGGATATGCGTTTTTCGGTGATATCGGGTAGTCCCGGCAGTTGATAATGAGTCCGGTCGGAGTCTCGAATTGCCAGATAAAGTATCAAACCGATAATGACGGCAACCAGTAGGATCGATTCTTTTTTCCTTTTCATCTTATTTCCTCATCATTTAAAAACTCAAGCTCCCGCCCGTCTTTTATTTTAAAAGAGAAACGTTATCAGCCGCATGTCGAAGGAAATTTTGAGGGACAAGGTACGTTCATGGGAGTTTCGATAACGGCACACATGACCTTATGAATGACGGTTGATCTCCATGTAAATTCTTCATGCGCTGAAAACACCAACCGGGTGCCCGGCCGAGGGGCTTGCCGCCGGATCCCGGCAAACCGCTTCGGTGTCGCGATTCGTCCCCTGAAAATTTGATTCAACGTCGGCATGATCGATACTCCGAAAAAATCGGGGGGAGAGGAACTTGAGTGAATAAATCACAGCCGGTTGAACGTTATCGAAACTCGATCAGAAGCGATCTGATTACTTTTGAAATATTTCCTGAATCCGTTTCTTCCGTGAATGACGGCGAACCCATACAAGGCAGCCGAACAGAACCACCAACAGCGGCAACACCACGATGTTAAAAACTTTTGTAAAGGTATGGGTAAAGGGTCCCCTGTCATATAACGGATTGAAACGCTGTTCCTTGCTTCGCATCACCGCAATTTCTTCCCGGTTGTTCAGGGCATCCAGAACGTTCATGATAAACATATCATTCGGACTCTGGCCTTCCGGGTCCAATACGTTATCCCTGAGCATCTCGGAGGATGCCATCAGGAAAATCCTGCTTGATACACCTTTTTCCATAAAACCGCCGGTTCCTTCAATTTTCGACAGATCCGCTTCCTCCTTCCCGGCAACCGTCTTTTCCCGTTTCACTTCCGCATTCGCATCATCGGAATCGGGTTTACCGGACGTTTTCTCCGGCATGGGTTTTCCCGAAAAGAAGCTGGGGAATTCCCCTTCCAAGAGATAGGCCAACGGAAAGCTTTCCTTCTCTGTTTCAGACGCAGGCGGGTGTATGTACAAAGGATTGAGGTTGATCCGGCTCCTCATTTCCCAGGATTTCTCCGATGAGGAAAACAACCGGAAAGCCTTCAGGCGATTCTCTGCAATCCGTTTTTCATCCAATTCCAGAGGGGATATTTTAACAGCGATCAATCCCTTGATGTTTTTCATGAAACCGAGATCCTGGTTGATCTTCTCATTCTTGATGATCGGGGCGAAATAGATCGGTCTTTCACCGCCTCCCAGCTGCCTCGGTAGTTTTTGCTTATGGCAGTTTTCATCCATGACAAACGATTTTTTGATCCGGATGCCGTAATGATCCAACAATTTTTCAAGACCCGTATCCAGTGGCTGATAAACCGGTTCCCCGCTGAATCCGTAAGAGGCCTGATTTTCAGGCATGCTTTCACGGAAGACGTCCAGAAAAATGGCCAGGTTGATCCCCTTCATTAATGCCTGATCGATCTGGTACAATTCGTAATCGCTGAATTGTTCGGTCGGCCGGGCAATCACCAGGCAGTTAATGCCTTCAGGAATAAGACCGTCTCGAAGGTTCACCGGCTGAAGCGAGTAGTTATCGGCGACAAGGGTTGTAAAGCTCGACAACATGTCCGGGTTTTGTTCTCCCATCGGAGAAAAGTCTGCAATATTCAATGTGCCGTAGTCCGCCAGGTATCCCAGGTCTTCATTGATATCGATGAGCGTTTCCAAATGGTCGCTGATCATCTCCTCCAGTTGACCGATTTCAACCAGATTGTACTGCGTTCCGATGATCGGTATTCGGAGGACATTCAAAAGCGGCACCTCCCTGCGTTTGTCTCCGTATTCCATCACCAGGCCGATGACACCGCTGCCTGCCCGGACTTTTTCACCAGCAAGCGCAGGCCACTTCAAGGTCATCAGGTTATATCTTTCCAACTCGTTTCCGGAAACCGGATCATTCGAAGGATCCACATAAGTGTATTGGAGTTTCCCGTACATTTTTTTATTCAGGGCTTCAATGATATCGGCTATTTTTTCCGGATAATCGGAAAGCTCATCCAGATTCATGAACGACGCCACGGACTGCAAGGAAGAAGAAAGAAACAGTTGGATTCGGATTTTCTCCCGCAGGCGGAGAAGCGCGCTGATTTTGTTATTCAACTTCTGAACGGCCGTCGTGATTTTGTATTCCAGGCCGTCTGTGGTGGTAATGGTAGAGATCCGTTCGATCATATCGCCATGAATCAGCACCAGACCCATATACGCATTTTTGAATTTGATCTCATCCTTTTCCACCACTTGAATCTGAACCGGATGGATCCCGTAATTGTTTGCCAGTTCCCGGTTTTCTCCGGCCTCTTCCGAAATCCCCTCCGCCTCGGGGCTGACATCGTGGAACCGGTAGTTAAAATATCGATTCCCATGGATGGCATATTCTTCCAGCAAATCGCGAAGATAGCGCTCCGTGTTGTTATGCGGCGCCGGAAGATTTTTCGTAAAAAACACGTCGATGGTCAGTGGTTCCGAAAGGGTGGAAACCACGTTTTTACTGGCCTTTGACAGGGTATAGATTTTGTTTCCGGTAAGATCGATCCGGAAAAACAGCGTCATGCCCGCCAGATTGATCAGCACGACGACGATCAGGTAGGTGAAGAGTTTCATGTATTTTGCGTACCTGCTGTTCATGCCCATCATTTCCCTCTCCTTATTCCTTTTCCCGCAGGGCCAGGTTTGCACAATAAAGGCCGATAAAAATTATGCTGAAAAAATACAGGATGTCTCTGGAATCGATAACACCCCGGGCAATGTTCTTGAAATGGAAATCCGCACCCAGATACCCGATAAGGCCCAGAGTGGACCGGGGAAAGAAAAAGAGCATCTGATCCACAAGAGTCAGGGAAAAGCAGATGATCGCGCCGACGATAAAGGCAATGATCTGGTTGCGGGTCAAAGAGGATGCAAAAAGCCCAACAGCCGTGAAGGCCGCGCCAAGTAAAACCGCGCCCAGGTAGCCGCCCGCAACCGGACCCCAGTCGAGCTGGCCTAAAAATGCAATGAAAACCGGGTAAGATAACGTTGGAATGAGAGCAGCGGCGATCAATAGAACACCGGCCAAAAATTTTCCGATAACAATGTCTCGGAATGTAACGGGCAGAGTCCGTAAAATTTCATAAGAACCGATACCGAGTTCTTCGGAAAACAGCCTCATGGTAATTGCCGGAATAACAAATGAAAATGTGATCGGAAGAAGGTTGAAGAAATTTCTCAGGTCCGCCTGGTTATAGAGAAAAAAGGTGGTGAAAAAAAACCATCCCGTCACCAGAAGAAATATGGCAATCACGATATAGGCAATCGGGGATATGAAATAGTCTTTCAGTTCCTTGTTCAGTATGTGAACCACCTGCTTCATATCAGTTCTCCTTGGTCAATTCTCGGAAGACGGTTTCAAGGTCTTTGGTTTCCTGATAAAATTCGATCAGGATCCAGTCGGTTTTTTTGATCGCTTTGTAAATATTTTCCCTCATATCGGCGGCGGGTTGGCAGGTCAACCGGATATCCAGCTTCCCTCCATCGGCATCCGCACGAGGCTCGATTCCAATAATCCCGTCGATCGTCATCAGTTGAGCTTCAACCGCGTTACGGTCTGCATTCAAAAGGGAAATGTGGATCACACGCTCCTTGCCGGCTGATTTTTTCAGATTCTCCGTAAGGTCGTCCGCAACGATCTTCCCCTGATTGATAATCACCACACGGTCGCAGGTTGCTTCGGCCTCTCTGAGAATATGCGTGGAGAGAATAACTGTTTTTTCCTTTCCGATCTGCCGGATAATATCCCGGATCTCAACAATCTGGTTCGGATCCAGTCCCGAAGTCGGTTCATCCAGCACCAGAATTTCGGGATCGCTCATCATGGCATGAGCCAATCCAACGCGCTGCCTCAATCCCTTGGACAGATCGTTGATGGGAAAGTGCATCACCGAGTTCAACCCGCACGTGTCGGCCAGAAACCGGATCCTGGCGCTTTTTTGATTCCTGTCCAGCCCTCGAATCCGTGCGATATAATCCAGGTAATCATAGACCAGCATATTATGGTATAGCGGTGCCGACTCCGGCAGGTATCCGATGAGCTTTTTAATCTCCAGCGGATTTTCATCAATTGTATGGTCCTTGACTCGAATCGTTCCGGATGTGGGCATAAAATAGCCGGTAAGCATACGCAGGGTAGTGGTTTTTCCCGCCCCGTTCGGACCAAGCAATCCAAGGATTTCACCTTTGTGAATATCGAGGCTGATATGATCCACCGCACAGAACGCATTATAATATTTGGTTAAATTTTCAACATGGATCATGGCCGGTTCTCCCTTTTACAATGAAGGATCATCCAATCGTCGGTTGCATGAAAGAACGAAAAACAGCCGTCTTTAAAAAAGTTCCAGGCGTTGCGATTCATCCATCTTCATCGCAACGCACCCTTCGTGCGTCTCATTGCACAGGACTCGCACACTATCCATCCGGAACTTTTTTGGAAACGACCTTTTTATTGCGTTTTTAAATCCTGGGACGCATCAAAAAATGAATTATTAAAAAATTATGCCTTGAAGTTCAAGCGGAAATTTCAATCTTGAAAGTATCGGCATCTTTCCATGCCGGAAATTTGTCCCGATACAATAGAAGCGGTGAATAGGGTATAGCGGTGGTGTGAGCGCAGACCTCGTTGCGCTTTTGAAAGACAACCTTGCCTGTCGGATCGATGATCGAAGAATCGCCGCTGTAGGAGTAGCCTTTACCATCCACACCCACCCGATTCACCCCGATCACATAGCACTGGTTTTCGACGGCTCTGGCCTTCAGCAACAGGGTCCAATGAGATGAGCGCTTTTCCGGCCAATTCGCAATGAATACCGCCACATCGTACTGGTTTGCAATATTTCTCGTCCATACGGGAAAACGCAAATCGTAACAGACAAACGGTCTGATTTTCCATCCGTTCAATTCAACGGTGAGAGTCTTATGCCCGGCGCTGTATATGGAATCTTCATGCGCCATACGAAAAAGGTGCCTTTTATCATATGCAAAAATCGTCCCCTCCGGCTTTGCCCAGATCAGGCGATTAAAATACTTCCCGTTTTCCCGGATGATCAGGCTCCCGACGATATCGGCGTTCTTTTGCCTCGATTTGTCTCGCATCCATTTCACGGAAGGCCCGGCCATATCCTGAGCAAGATGCCCGGCATTCATGGTAAAGCCGGTGGTAAACATCTCCGGCAGAACAATCAGGTCTGTTTCTTCCCGCAACCTGTCTATTTTATCATCCAGCGCGGCCAGATTGTACTCGATATCCTCCCAACCCAGATCCGTCTGAACCAGCGTTGTTTTTAAGTCCCGCATAGTTTTCCCCGGAATCCCCGGAATGACGCCGAACCTCTTAAAATCTTTTTATTTCCGCTTTTGCTCGCAGCTTTTCGATTAACCGGTCAACCTCCTGCTGAACCTTCATATTCTTCAGATATCGACTGATTTTTTCCTTCGTCGCCTCGTAATCCAATGTGGTCGCTGCTTGTTTATCGACAACCTTGATCAGATGAAAGCCGAAACGGGTTTCCACAATGTCGCTCATTTCACCCGGTTTCATACCGAAAGCCGCTTTTTCAAACGGCTCAACCATTTGACCTCTTGAAAAGTAACCCAGATCTCCCCCATTGGCCCCACTGGGACAGTCCGAATACTTTTTTGCAAGCGCAGCGAAATCCTCCCCTTTCTGAAGCCGCTGCCGGATCTCCTGGATTTTTTTGCGGGCATCCGTTTTTTTAGAATCATCCGCCGGGGGTTCTATCTTAATAAGGATGTGGCTTGCGCGGACCTGCTCGGGTTTTTTGAAAAATGTCGGGTTTTCATCATAGTAGGTTTTTGTTTCCTTCTCGGAAACGACAATTTTTTTGATAACTTTATCTTCAATGAATTGCTGAATCGTCAGCCTCTTCTTTAACTCGTTTTTCATCGCCGTTTCAGAAAGATGGATCTCGGTCAGGGCTTTCCTGAATTCCTCTTCACCCGAGAACTGTTTTTTTAAATTGCCGAACTCGTTCTCGACGGCCTGGGATTCAATCTCAATTCCCGTCTTTTTTCCTTCCTGATATAGCAGTTCGCGGTTGATCAGGTTTTCGAGGGTTTCATTTTTCATTTCTGCGATTTGAGAATCGTCCATCTGCCTGCCCTGCTTTTCAAGCTGCCGCTGCATGTTGTTCATTTCCCGGTTCAAATCTCCCCGGGTGATAACCGATCCGTCGACCGTCGCAACCTTATCTTCCGGCACCGGCTTTTCACCGGCTGATGAAGGCAAAGAAAACCCCAGGATAAAAATCATCATTACAAACCAAAAGCAGTTGCCGTATTTTGCCTTCATCTTGATTTCCCCCTTATTCTTTTTTAAAAAAAACCCCGCAATCCGTCGGTACCGAAAAAATTAACACCATCATCTTTCATCACTCAAAACCATCAGCGGCTGTTTATACCACTTTTTATGTTAAATAAACAGATATTATTCCGGTTGCCGCTTTTAAAAATCTGCAAGCTGATGTATAAGGGCTAAATGAAGCGGCCTGGAAGGATGCCTGCGGTTCGATAAACAAGAAAATTGCGGTTGCTCAACGATTTTGGAAAACGATGAATATTTTTCTTACAAACGATGATGGCATTCATGCGGAAGGAATAAAAGCGCTTTATCGAAGATTTGCGGAAAAGCATTCCGTGACCGTGGTTGCGCCCGACCGCGAGCGAAGTGCCGTGGGACATGCCATCACCCTTCACAAACCCCTTCGCTCCACCAGGGTCAAACTGGATAACGGATCATTCGGATATGCCGTCAGCGGAACCCCGGCGGACTGCGTAAAACTGGGGTTGCTCGAAATACTCGATAACCGTCCGGACATTGTCATTTCCGGAATCAACCCGGGAGCCAACGTCGGCGTGAACCTGAATTATTCCGGAACCGTGTCCGCAGCCAGAGAGGCCGCCTTATACGATGTGCCCGCAATCGCTGTCTCCATATACGGTTATGAAATCGACAATTATGACGATGACGCCTGTTTTATCGAACGGTTGACGGAGGAAGTGATTGAAAAGGGTCTTCCCTTCGGAACGTTCCTGAATGTCAACATCCCCAATAAACCCATGAAAGAAATCGCGGGGGTCCGGATCAGCAAACAGGGGGTCACCCTTTTTTCCGAATATTTTGAAAAAAGGGTGGACCCGCGCAACCGAACGTATTATTGGCAGGGATGCGATTCCCATGTGTTTGAAAAAAATCCCGACATCGATGGGGCCGTACTTTGTCAGGATTATATTTCCATCACCCCGATTAAGTGCGATATGACCGATTACCGCATCATCAAGGCTCTGAAAAAATGGAAGATCGCCGGCGGAACAGAGGAAATCGGGACCCGTGAAAGCGGTTCCGAAACCTTCATCCCTCCCGGCGGTGAGGGGATTCTATGAAAAAACAGTTTATAAATGATTTAAATGCGGGCGATCCGGTCGATGATGTTTTCGTATTGTCGGAAAAGGCACTGTCCCGCAAAAAGGACGGCAACAGTTTTTTGAACATTACCCTTTCCGATAAAACCGGGAGCATGAAAGGCGTCGTCTGGGACAATGTCGATCAGATCCTCCCGCTGGTATCCTCCGGTGACTTTGTCCGTGTAAAGGGAAATGTTTCCGAATATAAGGGAACGCTTCAACTCGTCGTGAAAACCCTGTCGGGATGTTCCGCGGAGTCGGTCGATTCATCCGATTATCTCCCCGCAACCGGCCGGAATGTGGATAACATGTACGAACGGATTGTTAAGCTGGGCGCTACCATTGAGACGGCGTATCTGAAAAAGCTTCTGGAGGCGTTCTGGGGGGACGAGGAGTTTGTCGAAAAATTCAAGACCGCGCCCGCTGCCAAAAAAATGCACCATGCGTACCTGGGGGGCCTTCTCGAACATTCCCTTTCCATGGCGCTTCTCGCGGATCAGATTGCCGGCCATTACAGCGGAATCAACAGGGATCTTCTTCTCGCAGGCGCCGTCCTTCATGATATCGGAAAAACCGAGGAGTTCGAATACAAATTCAAGATCGACTATTCCGATGAGGGGAGGCTTCTCAGCCATATCATTATCGGAATTCGAATGATCGAAGAAAAACTCCGAGCAATCCGGGAATTTCCGGAAGAACAGGCTCTGCAGCTCAAGCATATGATCGTCAGTCATCACGGGGCCAGAGAATTCGGCTCGCCCGAGCCTCCGAAGACAATCGAGGCCGTTTTGCTGTACTACATCGACGACATGGACACAAAGGTGAACGGTATCCGGCAATTTATTGCCGATGAAGATCAAAACGAGAGTTGGACTTCGTATCATCGGCTCCTGGATCGCCATTTTTATATCGGGAAAACTCCGCGCGGCGCGGCGCCGGCCGAGAAACCCGTTCCACCCGATTTAACCGATTAAACCAATGAAGCCGGTGCAACGACATGTTTATTACGCTTGAAGGTATCGAGGGTTCCGGAAAGACGACCCAATTAAAGCATATCGTTGGTTTTCTGCAAAAAAAGGGCCACCACTGCATCACCACAAGAGAACCCGGCGGCACAAGGATCGGAGAGAAAATACGGGCGATTCTTCTGGATCCGGAAAGCAGGGCCATGGATCCGATGGCGGAACTGCTTTTGTACATGGCCGACCGCGCCCAGCATCTTGAAGAGCTGATCCGGCCATGCCTGTCGGAAGGAAAAACGGTCTTATGCGACCGGTACTACGATGCCACGGTGGCTTATCAGGGCTTTGCCAGAGGACTTGATATCGGACTCCTGAACGAATTGCACGGGTTGATTTTTAAAGACTTGAAGCCGGATTTGACCCTTCTTCTCGATCTGTCGCCGGAAATCGGTCTCCAGCGCGCCCTGAGAGAGATCGAAAACGGCGCCAGAAATGGATCCGAGATTCGTTTTGAAAAAGAAAAAATCGCTTTTCATGAAAAAGTCCGGGCGGGTTACCTCGAACTCGCCCGACTTGAACCCGCCCGGTTTCGAATTATCGATGCCGCCTCGACAGAGGATCAGGTTCGAGAAGAAATCTTAAAAGCCGTATCCGTGATCTTGAGCCGGAACGGCCGCTAATGAAAATGTATCACGGAAAAAACGAGGTTCCCGGCTTGAAGGAAGATAACACGGAAGCAGGTTCGCGGATGTACCATAGCATATTAGATCTCATCGGCAACACCCCGCTGGTTGAAATACGGAAGCTCAATCCAAACCCGAAGGTGAAAATTCTCGCCAAACTGGAGTACCTCAATCCCGGAGGATCGATCAAGGATCGGACCGCGCTTGCCATGATCGAGGAGGGAGAGAAATCCGGCGAATTGACCCCGGATAAAACGGTGATTGAGGCTACGAGCGGCAATACGGGAATCGGGCTGGCGCTCGTATGCGCGGTCAAGGGATACAAACTGCTCCTTGCCATGTCCGAATCCGCCAGCCTGGAGCGGCAAAAGATCCTGAAAGCCCGCGGGGCGAAAATTTTACTGACCCCCGGCCATCTAGGCACCGACGGAGCGATTGAAGAAGTCTACCGTCTGGCTCGCGAGAACCCTGAAACCTACTTTATGACCGACCAGTTTAATAATGAAGCCAACTGCCGGGCCCATTATTTCGGGACCGCGGAAGAAATCTGGAAACAGACCGAGGGGAAAGTGTCGATGGTGGTCGCCACCATTGGCACGACCGGAACCGTGATGGGGATTGCAAAAAGGCTGAAGGAATATAACCCGGCTATCCGCATCGTGGGGGTTGAGCCTTACCTGGGTCATAAACTCCAGGGATTAAAAAACTTGAAGGAGTCTTACTGCCCGGAAATTTATGTAAAAAATCTGCTGGATAAAAAAATCAACATCGACGACGAAGAAGCCTTCGAAATGACCCGGCGGCTGGCGAAAGAAGAAGGCCTCTTTGTTGGAATGAGCAGCGGTGCCGCCATGGTCATCGCCCGGAAAGAAGCGGAAGCCCTGTCCGAAGGAACCATTGTGGCGATATTCCCGGACAGCGGTGAACGATACCTCAGCACAACGCTTTTCGACGTCCGCGAAACGGGCGAGCTGAAATTTTACAATACGTTGAGCCGAACCAAGGAACCTTTCGAGCCGCTGGAGCCCGGCAAGGTTCGCATCTATTCATGCGGCCCCACCGCGCATGCCCGGATGCACCTCGGACAATGCCGCCGTTTCGTCTTTGCCGACCTTCTGACTCGCTATCTTGAATTCAGAGGATATTCCGTACGGCATATAATAAACATCACCGATCTGGATGATAAGACCATCGAAGGCTCTGAAAAAGCGGGCCAATCCTTGTCCGAATTCACGGAAAAATATATCGGTATGTTTAAAAACGATCTGGCCATCTTGAGAATCAAGCCCGCCGAAAAATACCCGAGGGTCAGCCATCACCTTCAAGATATGGTATCGCTGGCGGAGGAACTGGTAAGAAAGGGATTTGCCTATGAAAAGCTTCGTTCCATATATTTCGACATTTCCCGCCTTTCCGATTATGGAAAATTATCCGGAATTGATTTGAATAAGATGCGCCTTGGAACCACCGTCGATCTGGATGATTATGAAAAAGACAACCCCAGGGATTTCACGCTCTTAAAACGATCGAAGCTTCCGGAACTCAAAAGAGGTATCTACATCAAAACCAGGTGGGGCAACGTGCGCCCTTCCCTGCATATTCAATGTGCATCCATATCCATGAAATATCTGGGAGATTCATTCGATATCCATACCAGCAGTCGGGAACTGGTCTTTCCGCATCACGAAAACGAAATCGCTATCGCCGAGGCGCTGACGGGAAAGCCGCTGGCCCGGTACTGGATCCATTGCGACCGGGTATTGGTGAACGGCAAAAAGGTCGATGAGAAAGGCAAGACACCGGTTCTGCGGGATCTCATCGACATGGGCTATTCCGGCAGGGAAATACGGTTCTGGATGCTTTCCGGGCATTACAGAAAACCGATCGCCTTTTCCGCTGACAGGCTCCGGTATGCCAGACGCTCCCTGAAAAGACTTGACGACTGTGTTCAGGGATTGATGAATGCCGCAGAAGGGGAGTCTTATTCCGAACTGAACCAGTTGCTTTATGACATTAAAAACGGTTTTACCGGCGCAATGGATGACGATCTGAATATATCGGCCGCCCTGGCTTCGATATTCAAGATGATCCGGCGGATCAATACCCTGATCCGGCACAAAAAAATTGATCCGGATGACGCATCGAGAATCGTGGATGCATTCCGAAATATCGATTCGGTGTTGAATGTGTTCGACTTTGGAGATATGGTTTCCGATCCGGACATACAACGCCTGGTCAGGGAAAGAGAAAAAGCGCGGTCGGAAAAAAACTGGGAACTTGCGGATAAAATACGTGAGCAGCTGATATCCCGCGGAGTCCCTGTAAAAGACCGGAAAGTTTGACGACCGGTTCATTCGACGGGTGATCCGGGAAATCTCAAAAATGTTATCAATGAACCAAGAGGACCCATGAAGCCGATCTATTTTCCGTTTACCTTCATTCCGGAACCGGCTGCGGAAGCACTTTCTCTGTTCTTCCGGCAGATCGTGATATATCAGCCTTCAAACCGGAAAATCCCCGAAAAAATGCAAAACGAAGCCGAAAGCGGTTTTCTCGATATCCGAATCCCGGTTACAGGGGATGAGGTAAAGCTGGATGCGGTTTTAAAAGATTACACCAACTGGGCAAATATCCACAGAAGAGACAATTTGACCTTTTTCAGGCCCTGGATAGAAAAAACCCCGTTCCGGGACAACAACTCCGTTTCACAAATCATGGCGGAAATTAAGAATAAACAATCGATGAAACCGGATTCCCTGTTCCACGCAAGAATCTTTCTTCATATCGCACAGGAATTTGACATCCAAAAAATGGAAATAAACTCGGATCTTTTCTCTGTCGAAGCGATGAAAATGGATTTTTTAAAAAAAATAATGGGGGAAGAGGAGGGGGCCGGTGAGGAAAAAATTGAATCCGATACCCAGGGGATTATCGATTCCGGCAGTTATATGACAGCGGAAAGGTTGGACGCATGGACCCGGCTTTTCCAGGAGGACGAGGAACCCTCCGGGCTGTTTATTACCACCAGCCCAGCGGTATTTGAATACCTGATGGAAAAGGTCCCCGAAATAAAAATGGTCCGGAAGTTTGACTCAATCCCGTCGAAAAACAAGTCAACTGAAAACATGGGATACTGGAGGGACCGCCTGAATAAGTATCTGGATACGTTTGAGAAAAACGGTCGGGCCGATTGGACCGAAGATATGAAGCCGGCGCGGATTTCCGATACCGGCGGCGAAACCGTTTCGTTTACGCTGTACCGGATTCCCGGAAAAGCACCCCGGGATTTTTTCCGCCGTTTTTTGATACGGGGCGAATCTTCGACGAGAAAAAAGAAGGATGACGAAAAATCCGCCGATACACTGGTTGGTATCGTTGCGGGATAAGGCTGTATCGGCTTTTGGTTTCAGCATCCGGATACCGGTGCAAGAGAGCGCTCGTCTCCGTCCTCGCCGATGATTTTTAATGAAAAAATTATTCCTAAGAAGGCTTGACTCGCTCCATGATTTAGTATAAGGGTTTTTTCCGATATTGAGATAAACGCTGGAAGTAGTCAGTATGATTTAATTTTTATGAAAGGAGGCTTTTTAGATGGCTTATAATCCCACTGTCGATGAAGAAAAATGCGTAGGCTGCGGAGAATGCGTGGATGTCTGTCCGGTTGAAGTATTTGAAATGCAAGACGACAAGTCGGTTCCGGTGAATGCGGAAGAGTGCATCGGTTGTGAAAGTTGTGTCGAAGTTTGCCCGGAAGACGCCATTTCCGTCGAGGAAGAGTGATCTGATCATAATCTGCTGCCCCTATGGATCTTTATCCCATCAAGGATCGGGGGCAGCATTTTTCATGACACCTGCCTTTCATTCGATTTTTCCTTCCTTTTACGGCCAGGCGGCTGTTCCATAACAAGAAATCCGTTCTCAATTTCGGTCCGTGTTCAAGGAATCGAGATGATCGATTCTTTGAAGGATGGGCGGATAAGAATTGTTGAGCCAGGCACAGCCGGCAACTTGTATCAAATAAAGCAATGCCGCTGAAACGCGGCACACTTTTTTCAGAATCACCGGCTGTTAGAAGAAGTCTGCCAGCCCACATACGGCTTGAACATCGCAATAAACTGTGATAACCGAACTTTCTATGAAACAATACGTTGTCGACGAATTGAGATTCACGGATTACGAAAAAATCAAAGCCTATCTGGACGCCTGCCTGGGCCCCGGTCAGATGGAAGGAATCTACTGGGTACCGCTTGAGGAAAACCTTCTCAATGATGTTCAGGCCGCACATACCGAATGCAAACCATTCTATCTGGCCCTTGAATTGCAATCGAACCGCCTGTCATGCGAGCTTCTGGTTCGAACCACGAATCGGATTCGATGCCAATGCATGGAGTATGCAAACGAACAACAGCGCAACTGGATCATCGCATTCGTAGACGCCATTTTCGAGAAACTCGGGATAAAAACATGAGATACGGCATGATTCGAAAAACCGACCACTGACAACAACAACTTTACCATGATACACACGCTGTTTATTGTTATATGGACTTTTCTGGTGACGGTTTTCTTTGCCATCGCCGCCATACTGGCATCGCTTTTCGGCAGTGGCGGGAATGCGCCGCATATCGTCGCAAGGATTTGGGCCCGATCCCTTCTCTTTGCCAGCCGCATCCGGGTCACCGTGAAAGGCCTTTCCAACATCGATCCGAAGCGGTCTTTTATTTACATGTCCAATCACCAGAGCAATTTTGATATTCCGGTTTTATTGGCGTATCTTCCCGTTCAGTTCCGATGGATCGCAAAAAACGAACTGTTTAAAATACCGATTTTCGGTTACGCCATGAAAAGGGCCGGCTATATCAGCATCGATCGATCGGGACGAAAGTCCACCCTTCAAAGCATCCGGAACGCCGCGGAAATAATAAGAAACGGCGTATCGGTGATCATTTTTCCGGAAGGAACCCGCAGCCAGGACGGAAACCTGAAGTCTTTTAAAAACGGCGGATTTGTTCTGGCCGTTGACTCCGGTGTTCCGATCATCCCGATCATCATTCATGGAACCTGGCAAATCATGTCGAAAAATCAGCTGCGCATTAAACCCGGCCGGGTTTTCCTTGAAATACAAAAGCCGGTTGAATCCTCGAATTTTTCCAGAAAAACCAAGAACGACCTTCTGGAGAAAGTCAGACAGATCATCAGCGACGGTTTGGAAGAGGAAAGGAAAAACACATCATGTTGAAGATAATCCCTTTGGGCGGGCTGGGAGAAATCGGCCTGAATATGATGGTCGTTGAATCCGAAGATACCCTTTTTATAATCGACGCGGGCCTCATGTTTCCCGAAGAATATATGCTGGGCATCGATTTTGTGATCCCGGACATGGATTACATTCGACAGAAAAAGTCCAAAGTTTCGGCAATTGTTTTAACCCATGCGCACGAAGATCACATCGGCGCCCTCCCCTTTTTGCTGAAAGAGGTGAAAGCACCGGTTTTCGGGACCCCATTCACCCTTGGAGTGGTGCGGCATAAACTGGAGGAATACGGCCTGCTTTCATCCGCCGCTTTGCATGAAATCCATCCCAGGGAAAAACTGAAAATCGGAAATCTTGAGCTCGAATTCATCCGGGTCTCTCACAGCGTTGTCGATGGAGTCGGCATTGCGATCCGGACTCCTCTCGGAATCATTGTTCATACCGGGGATTTTAAAATCAACCACATCTCGATCGACGGCATGATGACCGACGTGAACAAATTCGCCCAAATCGGGGAAGAAGGCGTACTGGCATTGCTGTCGGATTCCACCAATGTTGAAAAAGAAGGGTATACCATCTCGGACAAAGAAATCGGCGAAACCTTGTCAAAGATTACCGCCGGGAGCAGCGGACGAATCATCGTCGCACTTTTCGCCTCGAACGTTTCCCGAATCCAGCAGATCGTCAATATTGCCCGGGATCGAGGGAGCAAGGTTGTCTTCAGCGGAAAAAGCATTGAGATAACGGTCAATATCGCCAAAAAACTTGGACACATCCGTGTCCCGGACGGTATGGAAATCGATATCGACCAGGTCGGCAACTTTCCGGATGAAGAAATCGTTATCATCACAACAGGCAGTCAGGGAGAGCCGATGTCGGCCCTTGCCCGCATGGCAACCGGGACCCACAAGCAGATAAAAATCAAGGAAAAAGACACGGTCATCCTTTCTTCAAAATTCATTCCCGGAAATGAGAAGGCCATTGCAAATATAATCAATAAGCTCTACAAACAGGGCGCGAACGTAATTTATGAAAAAATATCGTCGATCCATGTATCCGGGCATGCCTTTCGGGAAGAATTAAAGCTGATGATCAACCTGACCAAGCCAAAATATTTCATTCCGATCCACGGAGAGTACCGCCATTTGATTCTCCACGCACGCCTCGCCGAACAGGTCGGCATCCCCATGGAAAGGATTCTTCTTGCGGAAAACGGCCAAGTGGTGGCGTTCGATGAAAATGGGGCGGGAATTTCAGACAGTGTTCTAACCGGCAGGGTACTGATTGACGGCAAGGGAATCGGCGACGTCGGAAAAAGTGTGTTGAAGGAAAGACGGATCCTGTCCGAAGACGGCCTGGTTGTGGTGAACATGGCGTTTGATCAAGGAACCGGAACGATCGTATACGGCCCTGAGATTGTATCCCGTGGCTTCGTATTTGAAACGGAAACCGGGCATCTTCTGGAAGATGCCAAGCAGGTGATTCTTGAAGCGATAGAAGACATGGATCCCGAAGCTTCGGACCGGATTGATGCGGTCCGTTCAAAAATACAAACCGCTTTGAGAAAATATTTTTATTTTGCCATCAAACGCCGCCCGGTGATACTCCCGTTTATCCTTGAGGTGTGAGATTGCGATGGGTTCTTCACCGGTATGGATTTCACAAATATGACAAGAAAACCTCACGCCGAATGGGCACTTCCCGCTGAAACCAACGGGAGATCTTCGACGGTGAGGGTTTTTGATCGATTTTCGAATTCACGCGCCAACCCTGCGGCAAGCCGCAGGGGATGCGTTTGCTGTTGCAGTTCTAAACCCGCAGTTTACGGATAACAGACCGGAATACACAAAATCATGCGTAAGGAAGTCTTTGGAATTTTACTGTTTTTCCTTGTCATTTTCTCGCTGATCAGTCTTTTGTCATACGATCCCGCGGACCCCTCCATCCACAATGCAAAAGCCTCCGGACAGATCCACAACCTTTTCGGTTTTCTCGGAGCCCACCTGTCCGGTATACTGATCGGATTGTTCGGGCTCGGCGCATTCTGGATTCCGATTTTATTTCTTTTTATGAGTATCCATTTTTTTGGGAATCATCCGGCCAGATCCCTTGTCTTGAACCTGGCCGGAGGATTGATTCTTGTGGTGGCCACCGGAAGCCTTCTGGCATTCCAGCAGAATCATTACGTGATTCTCGGAACAAAATTTTCAACCGGCGGCATCATCGGAATCCCCTTAAAATCTTTTCTTGTAAAATATTCAAATCCCACGGGCGGCACGATTATTTTAACTGCGATATGGATTATCGGTTTTATCCTTGCGACGGGAGTCTCACTGATTGCTTTCGGCAGACGATGCTGGAAAACCGGATGGAGCGTGATCGATCATATAAAAACTTTGCTGGTTATCTGGAAAGAACGGAGGGAAAAAGCGAAAAAACGCTCCAAGGCGGCAAAAGAAAATCGGATGAAGAAAAAACAGGAAATTGAAATCAAGGGACTGAAGGCCAAACCCATCCGGGAAGTTCCGGTGCCGAAACAGGAAGTATTTGATTTCATGCGCGAGGAAACCGGCTTTCAACTTCCTTCCGTTAATTTTCTCGATGCTCCGGAGGACAAACCGGTTGCCGCGGATGATGAAAATTTGCGGATGAAGTCCATGCAGCTTGAAAAAAAGCTGAATGATTTTGGAGTGCACGGCAGTGTGGTTGCCGTAACCCCGGGTCCCGTCATTACGACATTTGAATATGAACCCGCCGCCGGGGTTAAGATCAATAAAATCGTAAACCTTTCGGATGATCTTTCCCTCGCGCTCCGTGCAACGAGCATCCGGATTGTCGCACCGATACCCGGCAAGGCCGTCATCGGCATTGAGATTCCGAATGTCGTAAGACAGATGGTTCGATTCAAGGAGGTGGCGGTTTCCGGCGCATTTGAAAAGTCCAAGTCCAAACTCACCATCTGCCTTGGAAAAGATATTATCGGAAACCCGGTGGTGGCGGATCTCGATCGAATGCCGCATCTTCTGATCGCCGGCGCAACCGGAACGGGGAAAAGCGTCGCACTCAATACCATGATTTGCAGCTTTCTGTACAAATCGACGCCTGATGAAGTCAAACTCATCATGATCGACCCGAAAAGAATCGAGCTTTCCATCTACGACGGGATCCCTCATCTGATAACGCCCGTGGTCACGGATGTCAAAAAAGCAACCCATGCCCTTTTCTGGGCGGTTCGGGAAATGGAAAAAAGATATGAGCTTCTTTCTGAAAAAAAAGCTCGAAACATTCATCAATACAACCAGAAAATAACGAAGGAAGATAAGGATACCGAAGGGAATCCTCTGCAAAGACTGCCGTGTATCGTTATCATTATTGACGAACTGGCCGATCTCATGATGGTCGCTTCCCGGGATGTGGAGGTTGCATTGACACGGCTTGCCCAGATGGCAAGGGCGGCCGGGATTCATCTGATACTTGCGACGCAAAGGCCTTCGGTGGATGTCCTCACGGGAATCATCAAGGCAAACTTCCCGACGCGTCTTACCTTCCAGGTTTCTTCCAAGACCGATTCAAGAACCATCATCGATACGAACGGGGCCGAAAGTCTTCTCGGAAGCGGAGATATGCTCTTTCTTCCACCGGGAACGGGAAAACTTCAGCGTATCCACGGGGCCTACATATCCGAGGCGGAAATCGCCAGGATCACGGAATTTTTAAAAACCCAGCAAAAGCCCACTTACGACAAGGAAGTAACGAAAGCGCCGGCGGAGGAAAAAAGCGGAGATGAAACTTCGGATCCGCACGACGAAAGATATGATGATGCGATCGCTCTTGTTACAAGAACCAGGCAGGCATCCATATCGATGATTCAACGCCATTTGCGTATCGGTTACAATCGCGCCGCCCGTATCATCGAGATGATGGAAAAAGAAGGAATCGTCGGTCCTTCAGACGGCGTGAAACCCAGAGAAGTTCTTGTTCCGGGATATGAAAACATGCCTTGAGGCATCCGGTTCCGGAAATCTTATGGGCGACCCTAACAGGGTGTTGAAAAACAAGAATCAGGCCGTCAGGCAAGGCGCGCGGCGAAGCGACAAGCGCAGCATATTCAAGCATATGTGAGCATTGGCGAGAGCCCCGCAACGCTGAATGGCGGCCTCGGGTGCAGTTTTTCAACACCCTGCTAAGACAAATCATATTGCCGCGTCTTTTCGTTGCAATCGAACAGCATCCGAACCGCCGGACGCAATCGCCTTCCAGGAGACATGTCCGCGGCCCCCTTGCTCCTGCCCGTAACGTAAATGTATCCACTCTTTCGGCGTTTTAAATATTGACCGGAAATTTCCCCCGATCTTATCCATTCGAATGCCTCAACACGGAAAGGAAATATATATTCCATGTTTGAATTCCGGCCACCCCATAAATTATTTTTTTCTTTTTATCGGATGAAAGACGAATGAAAATATTTCAGGTATCCTCCGCAATAAAATTCGAGCCTCCTTTCTTAAGATATGAAATCGTTTTGCCGAATTAAACATTAAAAAAGTATACCCCGCGTTCGGCTGCGGAATTGCCGGATCCCCAACGGACCTTTTTAGCAAGGTGTGAAATAATGGCCCAAAATATAAATCAAAAACAGGGGTTTTCAAAGGTCGGCCTCTTTCTGATCAATGAGGGTTTGGTCAAAGAAGAGGATATGGAGAAGGCCCTCGAAATCCAGAAACAAGAGGCGGAAGAATCAAGGACTCCTTTAGGCAGAATACTGGTCCGAGAAGGATTGCTATCCAAGAATCAGATCGAGGGGCTCTTCCGCCATCCCGAAATTCGAGAAAAAACGGGGGCCATGGCCCTTGAAGCCGGGTTGATTACCGAACAACAGCTTTCCGAATGCCTCGGCAAAAAAATGCCGGGAGAACCGATAGACAAGGTATTAATCCGGGAGGGATATTTAACATCTGAAACCCTGAAAACATTATTGGAAAACCGGGTCGATGGAATGAAATTGGGTGAGCTGGCCATTAAGCTCGACATGATCGATCAAAAAGATCTTGAAGATGCAATCAAGATAAAGAGTTCCCAACGCAGCATCGGCCAGATTCTTTGCGATATGGGGATCATCACTCCTACCGAGCTTAACCAGGTTTTTCTCAAAATGTACAGCCGCAAGATGAGACTCGGAGAAATTTTGATTAAGCAGGGAATCATTACCAATGACAATCTCCAGGACGCTCTGCAGGAACAACTTCAAAAAGACGGTGTGCTGGGGCGCATATTGAGAAACAAGAATCTGATCACTACCAAACAACTGTATTCTGCGCTTTCGATTCAATACGATATGCCGTTTCTGGAATTGGAAGACTTTACCCATACTGCGTCCCAGAAATCCGAGCTTTGTAATATTATGGATCGAAAGCGGGCAAAACAAAATCGGGTCGTACCGTTATCGCTGGAAGGAAAAATACTCACATTGGCCGTTTGCGACCCGGAAAATAAACAACTTGCCGGTGGATTAGAAGAAAAGTATGCCGATCTTCAGATAAAATACGCATTGATAACGGAAGAAAAATTCAATGAAATTTTCGAATCTTTTTATGAGGACCGGTTCAGCGCATGTGAGAATACCGCCGCCGATTCAGGAAATGATGAAGATATCGAATTCATGAACGATCACCCGGAATCAAATAACACACCGCTTCATTCCGGCGAAACCAATTCGGTGATTTCCTTCCCGAACAGCCCTCGGACTTCAGAAAAGAAAAACCCGCCGGTGAACGGCAAAATCATCCTTTCGGATCCTAAAAATGAAGGCGTTTTGATCGATACGCTCTTTGAAAGATACGAAGCGCTCAAAGAAAAAAAAAGGCTTGCCTCCAGCCGCTCGGATTTATCCCTGTTCAAGGAATTTATCGTGAATAACTATCATACGATCTGCGATACCTTTGAATGCAGCGCGGTGGCCTTTTGTGTGGATGTCCTGGAGGACGGGCTAAAGATTCTGGCCGAACCGAAGAATTAACAAAAGCGATTGACCCAATTTCAAGGAGCAAAATAAGGAGTGAATATGGCAAGAGTCATCACGGTCACAAGCGGAAAAGGTGGCGTCGGAAAAACGAACATCAGTGTAAATCTCGCGTTTCATCTGGCCGCCCGGGGTTATCGCACATGCCTTTTTGACGCGGATTTAGGTCTTGCGAATATCAACATCCTTTTGGGAATCCATCCGGATTACAACCTGGCGGATGTTCTCTCAAATGCGAAGAGCATGAAGGACATTATCGTAACGGACTGCCATGGAATCGATATTATTCCGGGAAGTTCCGGAGTGGAAATGATGGCGGACCTTGAATACGAACAAATTGATCCCATGGTCAAATCGTTTGCCCAACTCGATGATTACGACTTTTTGATTTTCGATACCTCCGCCGGCATTTCGAAAAATGTCATTTCTTTCTGCATGGCTTCTTCGGAGATCATCCTGGTAGTAACGCCGGAGCCCACCTCGTTGACCGATGCCTACGCCCTGTTGAAGGTTCTTTCTTTAAACGGCTTCAATGATTCCGCAATGGTTGTCGTCAATCAATGCAAAAATCCGCAGATTGCAAAAATTGCCTACACAAAGTTAAAAGAAACCGTTCAAAAATTTCTTCCGATCAAAATCCTGCCGCTTGGAACCATCGTCTCAGACCCCTGTGTGGCGGAAGCGGTTAAAAATCAAAAACCGTTCATGGCGCTCTATCCTTCTTCAAAGGCCGCCAAGTGTATTCAGAATATCGCGGAAAATCTTCTGAAAAAAGATCAGGAAAATTTGGCGAGCTATGGGCTGGAGACGTTTTGGACCCGTTGCCTGAAGCTGTTAAAAAGCCCCTTGCAGCTTCCGAATGCCAAGCCCGAAAAAAAGGGGGAAAATAAAACGACTCCCCCCCCGATCCAACCGGCCGCAGAAAAGCCCGAAACAGGCGATGCCGATAATCAGGCACCGGCCGCTCCTCAACCGTCCCATCCGGAAAGTGACGACAAAGGAGACCTGGTCCGGGAAATCCAGAAACTATCCGGCTGCCTGATACAAAGTCTGTCCTCCATAACAGAGGAACTTGGGGCAATTCGGAAGGTTCTTGAAAACGGGAAAGAAATCCCTCATGCGGAAAGCGAGCCTGCGGGGAATCCTCCTGGAAAAGAACCAACCGTCATCCCCCTGGATTTTGAAGCCTTTCTTGAACGCCGGAAGAGCAATTAAAATTGTCTTTTTTCTTGCTTTTTTTCAAATTCAAGGCGAATCTGTACCTGATCGTCTGCGTTCCAGCAACGATTGCAACAAATTTCTCCCGGTCCGGATCAATTTCGTTCCGAACCCTTGCCCCCAGGCTTCAACCGATTGCAGAGGTTTCATGAGGCGCACATCGTTTTTCTGCCTTATTATGGCATTTGTCCTGATTTTTGTTGTCGCCTGCTCAACCCCCAAGATTCATCTCTTTAAGGATGCCACGGTCCCTTTTAAGGAATTCACCCTTCAGGGGAAAGAAAAAGGCAAAGTTCTGGTCATCCCCATCCGGGGGATTATCTCGGATCTTCCGGAAAGAGGCATTCTGTACTCCAGGCCAAGCATGGTCCAGGAGTTCGTCTCTCAACTGAATCTGGCGGAAAAAGACAAGGCGATCAAAGCAATCCTGCTGAAAATCGATTCTCCCGGCGGAACGATCACCGCGACTGATCTGCTGTATCATGAAATTACGGATTTCAAAGCACGGACCGGTATGAAAGTCGTCTCGGTCATGATGGATACCGGCGCTTCGGGCGGCTATTATGTTTCGCTGCCTGCCGACCGGATTATCGCGCATCCAACCACCATCACCGGTTCCATCGGGGTGATATTCATTCGGCCAAGGTTGACGGGGTTCATGGCTAAAATCGGCTTGGAAATGGAAGTGAATAAGTCCGGGGAGCACAAAGATATGGCATCTCCTTTCCGGGAAACCTCCGCAAAAGAAGAAAAAATCCTCGACGGCCTGATCCATCAACTGGGAAAAAAATTTACAGATCTCGTGGCCCGGCATCGCGGACTCGATCCAAATGTTCTTTCCGACATTTCCACCGGTCGGATCTATTCCGCGACGGAGGCGCTTCAGATCGGGCTTGTGGATCAGGTCGGATATCTAAGCGATGCGCTTACGGAAACGAAGAAATTGGCCAACCTGCCGAAAGATGCCAAGGTCGTGGTTTATCGCCGCACCGAATACCCGAATGACAATCTATACAATACCGCAACCACCCGATACAATGGAACCGGGCTCGCTCTTGTTGATCTTGGGTTGTCGGAATCCCTCACCTCACTGAACGCCGGTTTTTATTATCTATGGCTCCCTGTTGCAGGGAAAAAATAATTCTCAGGCCCATTTTTTGGAAAATCTGCTCGGGCGGAAGGAAAATGACGATGGCACCGCCGATTAACAGGGTGTTGAAAAACAAGGATCAGGCCGTCAGGCAAGGCGCGCGGCGATACAACAAGCGCAGCATAAGCATATGTGAGCATTGGCGAGAGCCCCGCAACGCTGAATGGCGGCCTCAGGCGCAGTTTTTCAACACCCTGTTAAAACAACAGCGCGAATACATTATAGCCGTTGAAAACCGTATGCGCCTGAAAAATGCGATCCACTTCCTCGAGCCGGATGGTGTCTCGGAAAACAGCACCGACATCCTCGCAGGTTACCACTCTGGAAAGGTTATGATTGGGTGGGAAAAATTGAAAATCAGCGATTAATTCTTTCTTGTACCTTTCCTCCCAGGACGCCGACCAGGCTTGCCCTTTAAGTCTCAGGCCGGGATTTCCATCACCGTCTATGTCAATCGATAGGATAAGAATGGCGCACTGTTTGTCGGAGGATTCGACGTATCGGACCGCTACGCGCAGAATGGGCACATCCGAAAGCTCGGCGAGCAAAAGAATCGTCTCCATCGAAAGCGGATAGGTGTCATAAATTATTTTCATCAGCGGTGTAGGCAGCAAGGTTTCTTCCGCAAAAATATTTGCTTCAAATTCCGCTTTCATTCGGGTTATGGGATTGAGGTCGGTTTCGGAGCACAGGTAAAAAACTTCCCTGTGTTCCGGAATCACATGGTGCCCCAGTTCATGTGCCTGGGCAAATATCTTTTGAGTCGAAAAAAGAGCGGTGTCAATCAGCACTTTTTTTTCGTCTGTAATAAGCGCCGCCTTTACCTTTTTGAAAATCCTCTCCGAAGAACGGGTTATTTTCTCAATGGTGTTTTTTTCTCCAAGATCACATTCGTCGCAAGAAAATCCTTCCAATCGGATCAATTCCTCCAGAGAAACACCCCAGTCCATCGCGTGGTGTTTCGAGCGCGTCTCACAAGCCAGAAGTCGTATTCGCTCCTTGTTTTTTTCTGAAAAAGTATTCAATATTTTTTCCTTTCCGCTGGTTCGAAAAAAAATTTACCGGTGCTCCTCCAACCATTGAGCCAGCTTGTTATTCTCTTCCTGCGCCACATTTATAAAATTGGTCAAGGTCGCTATCGTCATGCTCACCAGGGATTTGTAATTCGTTTCATTGATCCCTTCCAAATCCTCCCGAACCACGGCGACGAAATTAATCACACCCGCCCGGTACCGGTGTTCCTTTAAAGCCTCATTTCGCTTGGTGTTTAAAACTTCTCGTTCAATCCGGTTTTCTATCGTTTCATGAGGCGGTTCTTCTCCGGTGAATTCGGCACCTGCTTTTTCAGGAATCGTTTCTTCCGGAAATTGATTCTCCTTATTACCTGATGATTTCCAAAATTTAAAAAATTCCAAGAAAACCTCCTTTTCGCACCGCAATTTCTAATGAGCCGCGAGGCGAAGTTTGTAAAATTCCCACCCGGCCGTTTCATCATGAACCTTTTATCGCCGCGGCTATGAATCCGAAACGGCAAGCGGTAGAACCCGCCCGCGGTTTTTCAAAGGTCTCAAATTTTTAAAATGTCCATGTTCCGTCTATCCTTTTCGGAATCCGATGATTTTTCTTATATCCAAATTGTGGGGCGGCAGTCAATAGCGTCGGATCATGAAAAAACCCGTTCCTATTGAGAGGGGCTTCAAACCGCCGGATTCTCACATTCATTTTTTGAAACGATTATGATATAAGTTTTGCGATCTTATCCTTACGACATCGAAGGAGGCCGGTAAATCAATGAGCAGGACCGAAAATTTAAGGCAGGTGCCTAACAGAGGCAGTCATAAATGTTTCGGGTGCAGCAAAAATAACCCTTCGGGACTTCAGATGAAATTTTTCACCGATGAAAAATCGGTTTTTTCATGGCTGACCGTACCGGAACATTTGAGCGGATGGAACAATCTGGTTCACGGGGGAGTCCTGTCAACCATTCTGGACGAAATCATGAGCTGGTCGGCAATTTGCCTTCTCAAAAAGATTATCTTAACAAAATCCATTACCGTGGATTTCATAAAACCGGTTTTTATCGGACAAGAACTGCGGATTGAAGGAAACGTGCTCGAGGTTAAAAACCGGAAGGAAGCACTGCTGGAGGGTTTCATCTACGACATGGATGAAAATATCTGCGCCCGATCGATCGGAACCTTTGCGCTCATCACCCCGCAAATCGCCAAAAAGCTCGGCATCATGGACGACGAAGCCCTGCAGGACATGAAGCCGCTGATTGAGGAATGACACGCATCATCCTAATCGGTATAGGGAGGGACCTCACGGCCTCCCCCCTCCCACACCACCGGGCATACGGATCACGTACCACGGCGGTTCGGTTGATTGCTCTGGCCCGTGTGAGACCAGCCGAGTTTTCAGTTGATTCAGCGCAGCAACCAATATGTTCACTTACCTAACAGGGTGTTGAAAAACAAGAATCAGGCCGTCAGGCAAGGCGCGCGGCGATACGACAAGCGCAGCATATTCAAGCATATGTGAGCATTGGCGAGAGCCCCGCAACGCTGAATGGCGGCCTCAAGCGCAGTTTTTCAACACCCTGCTAATTGAACGACCACACTTGAGTACCGGTCTAATGTCTACTGTCCAAATGCCTACTTGCTCTCTCTAACCGTTCGGGCCTTCAGTACAAGCTTTGCGGTTCGGCATATCCGTTTCTCCGTCTTTCGACTCTGGAGTGCCTCACTAGCCTCACCTGATTTATACCTACTATGCCTTCTGCTGACTTCTCCCATGCGGTCAGGGTCGATTGTGCTCTTCCCTCAGCCAGTTTCCGCCGCACGCGGCATCCCTGGGCACATGAGGGATCTCCCAGGGTAAGACACATAACTTTCAATGCATAAACGCCGGATTTATAAAGCACATCCCGTTGCGGATGGAGGACTTCGCGGTCACGTGCCCGCTCGTCCCGGGTGTACAAGACCTCAGATCCGGTTCCTGTATGTCGCCCTGCATCTTTGAATTGGAGTTGGCCGCTCCTTGCAGTCGCTTTCGCTTTCAGCTCACCTTCCACTTCGCTCCGCATCCAGACCCCGCCTCACGACGACGCCCTTGCCCTTTTCCTAACCTTAGGCTCCGCGAATACCTGGTACAGGGACTTTCACCCTGATAGCTACGAGCCTGCCTGGCACACACGCCGCGCATAACCGGCTGGCAATGGAGTGCAACGGAATTGCCAGTCCGACTTGATGCGGTTGATATGCAACCTCGTTTCCACTTTCGGTCCCTATAGGTCAACCAGTTTGTCTTTGTTGGCGCCAGGAATGCAGAAGATGGCATCAAAGGCTTCGCTCAAATTCGTCTCAACGGACGCGCTTTGGGATCTCATTCGTTTTGTGCCTTTCACGTCGTCTGCAAGCACCAAACAGGAGGTCGTCATCCCGCCGATGTTAACGATACGCTGCTCCACGCTGTCCTTTTGAATTTCATCAGCAGGGGCAAGCTCAACCGAAAAGCCAAGCGGGCTCTCAAGTGATGGATATTTCATCTCCGGAACGGTGGTTCCCAAATGGGTTGCTCCAATGGCACGGTAGTCTTGTCGATGCGCAAGGTGTTGCCCCATGGGAACGGCCTCCAGTTCACCGGAAAAGGAAAGCAATGTTTTCTGGATGTGGTTGTTATGCGCCAGCAGAAGGATCTTCAAATTTGAGTCCTCTTGGAGACGCTTCTCCACAACGCCAGCCATGAATAATTCACGAACAGATGTATCGCCCTCAAGCGAAGAGCCATCAAAGAACCTCTTCATGTTGCGCAGGCTTTCCAACGTATGTTCAACCGATGATACACGATCAAACACGTTTTGAAATAGCGCGTTCCCGTGAAACTTGGTAAGAGCCGGGGCCAGTCCCAATAGTCGCAATTTTAGTCGCATGATTCCAGAGAGTGCTTTATCCCTCGAAGCTGGGTCGAGTTCCCCCCATTGCGTTGATGAGACCACAGCGGACTCTCCGGAGATAGGTGCCAGAGATTGCCTTAACTCTTCCACTTCCGGTTTTACGAGGGGATCGAGGACCTCAATATCGATAGACAATTGATCGAGATCATCGCATGGGTTCAAAGTGTTGGGCAAATCGATGCCAATCACTATCAGTTTTCTGCTGGTTTCCCGGAGATAGGCTTTGAGCCAAGTCAGCACCGACCCATACACAGCGAAGGTCAATGGATTCGCGACATTTATCAGTTCATCTGCATCCATTGAGGAATTAAGCCACTCGGAAATCCGATGGCCCTGAATCGCCCCGCACTCCATGCCAACTGCGTTAAATCCGTGTACCTCCACGAAATAGCGGATGAGACTGGCTCTAGCCAGGGAGAATTCCGAAACAAAGTGGGCGCTTTCGCCAACGCCAATGATTCGGGAGTATTGCGCTATGGAAGCGATACTCTCAAACTCACTGAAATCCAGCTTTAAAGGATGTAAAAGTGTTCTGGCCACTCGGCATATCATATGTTCACCTTATAAAATGTCTCAATCATGATGCGTTCTGTGCTCCTATGCAGGGTCGCTGTTCACAACGGGGGCCTTCACCGGCGGGAGTGGCGCGCAGCGGAACTCCCGTCCGAGTGTAAGGCATTGATGTTAACTGGTGCCTGAGCTAACGGCGATATCATATATTACTCGTGATCCATCTGGATTATCACCAAATACCAGGGCTCTGATATTATTAAATTCTTTTAGATCGCTTTTTGATTTGCCTTTAAAGAAATGTCCCTTTCCTTTACCTATTTTTGAGACTGCCCACACGGTGTTTTTATTATTTAATTGGAATGAGCCGATCAATTCTGTACCCATGGGATTTTTGCCGGGCCATTCTGGTATTTTTGCATAAGGAGTCGTTATGATAATGTATATTTCAATTGCCTTGATTTGTGGTGGTGGAGGCACCCACTTGACCTTTTTGGAATTCTTTACTTCTGAATTGCTCGATACAGCGGTTTCCGGTGTAACTATCCTGAAGGCTAACGTAACCCCCTCAGCGATTTCAGGTGGTTGGGGCCATTTATCGGTAAAACGGCTAGCTAAGCTTGGAATCGCTCCTTCGACCCTATCTTTGTAGTTGCTCTGGCTAAATGCTACATGCCAATTACCAGATTGGTGCATGCTTGCTTTCAGTTCGCCACCCAGGGCTCTGCACGCTAAATAAATTTCGGAATGACCTCCAGATGTTTCAGTCCACAGCTTCCATGTAGCCGAGTGAAGCGATACGTTTCCAACTCCAAATCTTATTGATTTCTGAGGCATCTTTGCGCCAGTTAACACCAGCATAACCGGTGTTTTTCGCAGAGTGTAGAGAGCGAAGCGAACGAAACGGCGCGAAAAACATCCGTGTTAATGCATTTTAAATGGTTCTTATCACAGCTTCAAAATGAGCCGTAGCATGTCTTTAAGTTGGATTTCATTTTCAAAAATTGGTTCATCATAATTGTTGATGAAATAATCTTTGTGTATTGAGTCCACTCGAAATCCAAAACGTTGATAAAATGTCAATTGATAACCAAAGGTTCCAGTTACTAATTCCACTGATTCAATATTCTTCTCTCTGAGACTGTCCAGAACAAATTGGAGTAATTGTGACCCAATACCTGATTTCTGGTTTTCCGGTAAGACAGCGATATTGAATAACTCAATTCTGTTTTTGTCTATGGGTTTTAAAACGCAGACTCCAACAATTTCTTTCTGGATTACAGCCACATAACATAATGAATCTTCCAAATATTGATTTATACGTTCAATTGATGGATCCGCTTCAAGTAACAGCTTTTGAGGAACCAAGTCTGGAGAGATTTCCTTAATTTCCATCATTTTTTCCATTTAACGCCGGAAATCACGCGCCGCTGTAAGCGGTCGCGTGGATTGATTCGATACAAGTTATGGCCTTCCTTCAGATGAAGGATATAATGGAACCCCAAACTTTCATTAACCTCAAATTTTACAATCAACTGCACAAGTAATACCGCGGTGCCGATCTTCATGCCAGAAAAATGTATGTCTGCATCTTGAATCATAGGGGAAAAGTCGTTGTCCATCCGAATATCAAAACCGACCCTGAACTGTTTTTCGAACGGATCTTTCCCTTCATCGAAGATGTTGTTGTCGGCGTCGAATGTGTCTTCTGCTGGTACTGGCTGGCCGATCTTTGCGCCGACCATCATATCGACTTTGTCCTCGGGCACGCATTATACATGAAAGCCATTCACGGCGGCAAAACCAAAAACGATAAAATCGATTCTTACAAAATCGCCATGCTGCTCAAAGGCGGCAATTTCCCGACTGCTTATCCCTATCCGGCAAAATGGCGGGCCAGCCAGGATCTTTTGCGCCGGCGCATGTATATCTCAAGGCGATGCAGCGAACTGGTCAAGTGGGCGGTCAAGGAGGCCATCCTCATGCTCAGAGGCTCTGCCGAAGCCAAATATTTGGTATCCAAACTGGAGCGCAGATACAACAAAGGCAAGGCCCTGGGCATCTTTACCCACAAGCTGGGCCGGGCCATCTACTTTATGCTGAAAAACAAAGAGGCGTTTGATATGAAACGATTCTTCGATAAATAGGCTTGGAACCGGAAGGTGCCGGCTTGCGGCCTAACTGAGATCACACGGGTGGACCTGATGCTCTCTATTTAAACCATGCAGCCTGACTGCGAAAAAAGAGTGGACCAAATACCCGAAGCTCGTTGCGCTTGATTGGCGGCACCTTCCGGCTCCATCCACGGATACGGATATCCTGATAGTTGATGATCGCGTTCTGCCCCTTTTCCGAGTGACACCCGAACCAGACGCCCGCTCCGGCGGACGAGCCGATTTCTTTGACTGCGCCGGAATAAGGGACACGAAATATATTCCGAAGCCGTCTGAAGGCGGCACGCTGATTGTCAATGAACCTTTTGGCGGATCGGTTAATCCCGATAGTTGTCTGGTGCAGACGCGTTATTCAAAACGCGCTGACGCTCATAATCGAAGATGCAAGCCGGAACCAGCGAATCGCTTGTCAGGAAATCCGATTGAAAGACGGAAGATATTTTCATTTACGTTTCCGATCGAAGGGACTAGTTTTTTCTTGACACCCGAAGGCCATATAGATGTTCGCCTATGTCACCTGCTATTCGTAATGTGTCCACATACGGATGACTTTCACTGTTTTGATGTCATCCAGTATTTGATAAACTAGACGATGCTGTATATTAATTCTTCTGGAGCATGCCCCGGATAGATCTCCGAGAAGTTTTTCATATGGAGGTGGAGTCTGGTAGGGATCTTTCCTGAGAATCTCTATAAGGTGCTCTGCTTGAGGTTTCAAACCGGAATGTGCAATCTTCTTGGCGTCTTTCTTTGCTTGTTTGGTGAAGACTATTTTCCAAGTCACCAGTCTATGTCCTTATCGCACTCATCAACAGGAGTCTCAAGTCCTTCCTGGATAGATTCACGCATGCCAGGTATTGATGTTAGGAATAAAGTCTCCTGGATTGCACGCCAATCTTCCTCAGAAATAAGGACTGCGGAGCTCCTTTTCCCTACAATCTGAATGGGCTCATGGGATTCTTTCACCTCATCTACAAGGCTATATAAACGTTTTCTTGCTTCTGTTGCTGTTAAGGTAGGCATATTCATTCTCCTTTGCGTACGATATATCGTACGTCATAAAGCAATCAATGTCAAGTCATTTAAAGGCGAACGGGTTTTTCAGCTGTTGCCAGGGCAATACGGAATTTCGATTTACCAAGGCCGCCCCGCCCTGGCAATCAGCTGCAAAAAATGGTTGTGCGCTCTTTTATACTTGAAGTGATACAAGAGAAGCCTGAGGCACAGTAATTAGCGCCCCATTATCTCCACGCTCAATCATTAAAACAACCTCAGGTTCAATGGCTTGAATAGAGATAACTGAACATTTTTTCCCCTTAAACTCACCATCGACCACCTCAACAGAGTCATTTATTACAAATTTTACGATGCTATTCGTACGACCTTCATAAAAATCATTTTGTAGATTTTTTGGTATCATGGAACCAGTTCTTTATTTTTGAAGTGATTCGTAGCACAACGTTGCTAATCAGCCGCGCGGCTTTTTGCGTCGGCTGAATTAGCATGGTTATGCGGGTTTATGCTATAGCCTTTAGTCTCTTTTTAATGAAAGGCGACATGATTTTTTTGAAATTGATAAGATTTTCAACATGCCATGCTCTAATTTGTATTAGTTCCTGTTCGTTTGATTCAATAGTCCCTTCTCTATATACTGAAATTCGTGAGGCTCTTTTATCATCAAGCCGTTCCCACTCAAGCTCTTTTCCAAATTTCGAATGTATCTCTTCCTTTTGATCGTATAGCAAATCAAATAATGCCTTATTCTTTTCACCATCGCCAACATCAATATAAAGCTCCGTGCGTGCCTTACCTCCCTGTACGAAAACGGCGCCAAAAGTAATGCCCGAGACGCCAGAAGAAAAAGAGTACCAATTTTGGGGTTGTCCAATCTTTGCATTTGTAAACTGGTACTTTTCTCTAAGCTCATCAATTAACGCCTGAAAATAATTGCGGTACAGTTCTCCTTTAGCAGAAACAGTGCCACCGGCGTGGCGCTTTTTCGATTTCTGCCATTCGCTTGGAGAAACGACTGGCTTGAAACTGTAGGCTGGCTTTGAATCATCTATTTTGAAGACTTCAATAACAACTCCAAAGAATTGCGTGTCTTCGTCAGTTCTTTGATTTAACCATTCAAGAGCCTGCCTGTGTTCATCTCGTACAACCTCAGCAATCCATACCACTGTTGATGCGCTGTAACCAGCGGCATATGTCAGCAACTTGCCAAGATGATCGTGATCCGTTTGTGTCAATTGATTTTCAATTATGACCGTGTGGCCGGAACCCAAATCTTTTGCGAGCAAATCCAAGGAGAAATCACCAACGGCTGCTTCCATATCCGTGAGTTCCAATTCCATTCCAAGGGCTTCACCAAGTGAGCCAATGTTATCCGCAAGCCATGGTGTAAAATCCTTTGCTTCTTTAGGCCAAATGTCCCTTGGATTTAGCTTCTTTATTTTCCCAAATTGCATACTTACCTCTCTGTTTACTGGACGCATAATGCGGCGGTGACCTGCGGCGGTCTGGCGGAGCTGGGCGGCTGGGCGCTTGCTCCCGAGTCCGGTCAGCGGAGGCCAGACCCTGTCAGGTCCACTGGCTTGTTCGCGCAGCGCTTGC
>JAHDSC010000083.1 GCA_018432925.1 Desulfobacterales bacterium
GGCCGGCTCCGGTGTCGCCGCAGTAAAGATACCCCTCTTCGGGAGCCAGCGTTTTAAGCATGGGCTCCAGGTATCGGAACGTCTTTTTTTCTCCTCCGATCATCAGGCAGTAACCCTCATCCAGACCCCAAATGCCGCCGCTCACCCCCGCGTCCGCAAACTGAATCCCTTTTTCGGCCAGCAAAGCCGCCCGGCGGTTATCGTCCTTGAAATAGGTGTTCCCCCCGTCGATGACAATATCTCCGGGCGACAGGATCTCTTTGAGGCGATAAATATAATCATCAATTACAGGCCCGGCGGGGAGCATGATCCAGACAACGCGAGGCGGAGAAAGCTTTCCGACTCCCTCGGCAAGAGAGTAGGCACCGATCGCTCCCTCGGCAACCATCCGGTCCGTCTTTTCCGGGATGTGGTCGTAGGCGACCACCTCGTGCCCTCCCCTGAGAAGCCGTTTTGCCATATTCATACCCATCCGCCCCAAACCAAGCATGAGGATTCGCATACCTTGCCTCCCTTTTTTAGCCATTACGCTCGTTCACTCTGCGACAAGCCTCGGAAATGCCTTCGCTGTCGCGCTTCACTGCCCGGCCTTCCGTATCCGGAATCTTGAATCGACCCCGTTTCCCTGAGCCAGGCGGGAATTTAACCGTTTTTATGCCGGAAACATCGAAGCCTGTTGGATTTACTTTATCCCCGAATCAAGTGCCCGTAAATAAGGTAAATCCTGTATTTTAATAGGCAATCCGACGGGTTTATCGGCATACCTGTTCATTCGAACGCTTCTTCGGGGATGCCGGGCTTCTTTTTGCCGGATCCTCCGAATTGGGATTCCGATTATCCCGCATGCCCGAACTTCATTGAAAAGTTTCAAGCCCTTAGATCTGTTTTTATCCATTGACACGAAGTGTTTCCGATTGTAGAGATAACAACGAAACGGAAGACAATAAGGCTGGACAAATTTGTCTGCCAATCAATGGCCATCACGCCACACAAGGATACGGCATGATCGTTAAATCTGAGGATGCACAGAGAAGGAGTTTTCTTGGGGTTGATTTTGTTCTGCTCTCGCACGGCCCGGAATCAATGGTTACCAAAATGCTTTACAAGAAAGGGGACAATCCCCCGTTACATAAGCATCCGAATGAGCAAAGCGGATATGTGATCTCCGGGGAATACAGAATCATTATTGATAATGTTGGGCACAAAATCGGCCCGGGTGATTCATACTCCATTCCTCGCGACGTTGAGCATTCCATTGAAATCATTGAGCCGGGTGAAGTACTGGATTTCTTCAGTCCGCCAAGAAAGGACTATCTATAGGGTTTGATTCCTGATCCACCGGATGGCTTTCATCCGCCGATGATCCGCATCTTGATGTTTTAAATAATTTCAGTTTGGGATTGTTCCTGAATTATAATGATCGGGTTTTAAAAAATGCATCTCAATACCATAGGATTACTACCTCCGCCTGCCTTCAATTAGCCATTAAATTTTCGATGGTTATGAAGGGCACATGGGCATTGACACCCTTTGACCGATGGAGTTGTCACAGGGAAGAGGACAGGTGTTTGCATCGCCGGTCACTCGATCTTCTCTATTTCCTCCAACTGTCAATCCATGTGCAAAAACGAACTGTTCTTTGGGAATACGGAGTAATTCTATGGTACGATATCAATCTGTCGTAACTATAAATATTGCGGTTTTCTTACTGATGCTCGGGATTGGCATGATCGTAGCATTGCTTCCCCAGCGAATCATGAATCTGTCCGGTTCAGTATCGAGTGTCGGGTATTTGGCCTCTGCCTTTGCCTTAACTTACGTGTTGTTTCAGATTCCGATAGGAAACCTTTCCGATAGATTCGGATTCAAACCATTTCTTGTCGGAGGATATTTTCTCTGCTCTTTAACCGGTCTGCTTTACTATTGTTCAAAAACATCCGGACTCATTCTATGGGGTCGGATGTTGCAGGGCATAGGAGAGATTCCTGTTTGGGCCCTTGCACCTGCCCTTTTGTCGATTCAATTTCCGGATCATAAGGGTAGAGTCATGGGGTTGTATAACGCTTCTCTTCATTGCGGTCTCACCTCAGGAAGCCTTTTAGGAGTTTTAGTCAGCAGAACATGGCAGGGCAATGAACCATTTTTATTTTTCGCCGGGGTAAGCTTTCTGGGCGGAATGCTTATTGCGCTGTTTGTTGAAAACCCAAATCAGGAAGGGATCGCTCAAACGGCAAGGTTAAATACCGCTTTCGTCCGATCCCTGTCCAGCAATCATTCAGTACTGGCTGTCTTGGCGGGCATTGCACTGTATGGCGCTGGGTATGGAATTTTCATAACTCTGATTCCTGCTTTTCTGATCAGCGCAAAAAGTTTTAATCAAACAACAGTCGGGGTATTTTTCACGCTTTTTTATATTTCAATCAGCTTATCCCATCTCATTGCCGGTCCCCTATCGGATCGCAAAGGTCGGAAACCGACGATGGTTTTTGGACTGATCATGGCAACTTTTGGAATCGCGATGTTTTCGGGATTCAAACAACCCTGGCTCATTGTTTTTCTGACTCTGGCGTCCTTTGGACTGGGCGTTTTTTCCATCGCTGCAATAACATTCTTAAACGAATGTGTTCCAAAGCCTTTAAAAGGAACGATTTCAGGTGCCTTTTATTTTTTTTGGGGAGCGGGTTTCTTCTTCGGACCTCTGCTACTGGGGAAAATGGGGCAGTCCGGATATTGGCAGATGGGATTTATGTCATTGGCCGGGCTTTTTATGATCGAACTCATCACCTGCTTTATGGTGGTTAAAAGCCTATCAAAAGCAGTCAGTATTAACTGTTCACACTAACAGAAGATAAAAAAGGTGCCCCTGAACAAAGGCATTGAAACGGGTTGGGAAATGCCAGCGGATTTCCCAACCACTCATGCCTGGACTTGGGGTCACATCTTGAATAGTGAGCAATATTGACATTTCTATCGTTTGCTGCTATTGGCCTCGATTATGGCACGCGCATGGCGAATAGAATACGATGGTGCTTTGTACCATGTCCTGTCCAGAGGCAATGAACGACAGGATATCTTTCGCGACGATCAGGACCGGAGTCGGTTTTTAGAATCAATAGCAGAGATGTCCGAACGTTATGATATGGATATCTTTGCCTATGTTTTGATGGGAAACCACTATCACCTTCTTTTGAAAACGAACCGATCAAATCTGTCAAAAGGCATGCAATGGCTTGGATTGGCCTATACCCGGCGCTTTAATATACGCCATTGCAGGTCAGGGCATCTGTTTCAGGGGCGATTCAAAAGCATCATTGTTGAAAATGACGCCTATCTGGTACTTGTGTCCTGCTATATTCACCGTAATCCCTTGAGGGCAAACATTGTCGAACGTCTGGCGGATTACCGCTGGAGCAGCTACCCCGTCTATGCATACGGATGCAAGGGACCTGAATGGCTCAAAACCGAGACGATTCTTTCTCAATTCGGCGATCGGAACAGGCATCAGGCATATAGAGAAAAAGTGCAGCGATATTCCGAGGAGGAAAAGCGATTATGGGAGGATCTGAAACATGGCATGATTTTAGGAACCACTGAATTTGTAAAAAAACTAAGGGATAATTTTCTGCCCCGCTCTGTTCAAAAAGAGATTCCCCAGCAGCTAAAAATACGAAAAGATGTTGATCCGTCAAATCTCATCCGTAAAGCAGCCGAGATACTTGATGTGGATATGTTGCTTTTTCAACAATCCAGAAGGATCCCAAAATCGGTGAAAGCCAATAGGGACCTGCTTGTATATTGCATATGGAAAACCGGAATACTGACAAACGAAAAAATTGGTGAGCTTTTCGGCGTGAGTTATTCTTCGATCAGTCATATCGTTAAATCGGTGAAATCCGAATTGGAGACGAATGAAGAGTTCCTGGAGAAATTCATGAAAATATATTCACTATTCAAGATGTGATCCCCGTTTTCAAAAAGATATGATTCACTACATTATTAAAGTTATTCTATCGGCAGTTTTAATAGCGCTGGTTTCGGAGATCGCTAAGAGAAATTCATTTGCGGGTGCTGTTATAGCCTCTTTGCCCATTATTTCTATATTGGCTTTCGTATGGATGTACGTCGATACAGGTGACGTACAAAAGGTGTCAACGCTTTCAACACAAATATTTTGGCTTGTTATTCCGTCGTTGGTGTTGTTTATATCACTACCCATATTGCTGAAATCCAACATTAACTTTTATGTAAGCTTGTTAATTTCAATGTCTTTGACTGCGACAGCATATTTTGTTTTTGCGTTGATTTTAAAGGCAAAAGGCATTCAATTATAAAAATCGTAGAATCGGGTAGCTGGGGGTTTTTTCCCTTCGGCCCCCACACCACCCGACAAGCGGATTTAAAAGCTGCGCCCCTACAAATCGGGCAGGAGGCCAAACAGCGGGCGCATTTGAAAAACCCGTTTGCTTATTATGTGAGGTACTCAATGAAACAGTATGTTCTTACGCCGGCAGCCGGAAAACGTTTGATCGGAAAGGCATTAGCCGTTCATCCGGTTGTTTCATCCGTGCTTAAAGCAGGAACTCTTGTGATTGTGGCCGGGACAACCAATGGTTATGTTGCCGAGGAAATACTTGGCTCCGTGGGACAGGCGCAGGGATTCACCAGGAGGAGATTTTTCCGCGGAGTCACTCTTCCTCCGTCTCTACCTACGACTCATACCGGGCGTTTACCGGATGAAAGTGAGTTCCCGGGTGATGTCATCCTTTCGAACGGCATCCGGCAAAAAGGCAAAACAATTTTCGATGTTGTGGATGATTTAAAAGAAGGAGATCTCATTCTCAAAGGGGCAAATGCTTTAGATTTCGTTCACAAACGAGCAGCAATTCTTATCGGACATCCCAAAGCCGGAACAATCGGCGTGGCTCTGCAAGCAATTTTAGGTAGACGCGTCCAGCTCATTCTTCCCGTAGGTCTCGAGAAGCGTATGGATGGCGATTTCGATTCAATCGCACAAAAAATGAATGCACCCGCAGTAAAAGGGCCGCGTTTTCTGCCGGTGCCGGGTCAGGTTTTTACCGAGATCGACGCCATTGCACTTTTAACGGGAGCCAAAGCGGAAATGATCGCAGGTGGAGGAGTATGTGGTGCAGAGGGTTGTGTATGGCTGGCTGTCAGCGGAACCGAGGAACAGATGAAAGATGCTGAATCGCTCATCCGGATGATTATTTCGGAACCGCCATTTGAATTATAATCGAATTTTGCCAAAAGCGAAAAAAGGCATACACCGGTCGGCTTTCAGGCACCGGTGATGTCTGAAATTCGGTATGCAGGTTGCATAAATTCACGGATGCGATTATGGAACAATTAAAAAAAGGAAGCCTTGGGGCACCGATGGTTTTTCAACCGAAATTGAATAAGCACAACATGAGCACCTGGAGACCGCTTTTGAGTATATGAATCAACCCGGATGGATTGAAGTAAAAACAGGGGAACTCTTTAAATATGAAGATAATCGGCATCGTCGGAAGTCCAAGAAAGATAAAAGGAAATACCGGTCGGCTGATGTTGGAGGTATTGAAGGCAGCGGAAAAAGAAGGCGCAACATTTGAAACGGTTGACTTGCCCGGGGGGACGGTTCTTCCCTGCAAAGCCTGTGACACATGTCACCAAAAAGGATTTTGTCCGCAGAAAGATGATTTTGAAAACATTAAGGCCAAAATCATGGAGAGCGACGGTGTCGTTCTGGCAAGTCCGAATTATATTTTTAGCGTCAGTGCTCAATTGAAAGCCTTCATGGATCGCTGCTGCGGTGTCATCCATCGGATGGCCTTCGAAGGAAAATATGGCGCTTCGGTGGTGACTTCAGGGGGAGGGGATGAAGCCCAGGTGGCTGATTTTATGAACCATTTCATGATCATCACCGGCATTATCCCTGTAGGTTCGGTCTGGGCCACCATGGGCAAGATTTCCGGCGATGAATTTCCCGCGGAAATTTTAGAAAATGCAAAGACCCTCGGCCGGAAACTGGTCCACGACTGGCAAAATCGAATTTTGCCCCCTGATATCGAGCATCGCAGGACTCGGTTTATGGAAAGAATGCGCCGGTTGATGATTTATCGCAAAGACGAATGGGCATTTGAATATGAATACTGGAAGAAAATGCGCAAATTATGAAATGATGATCCCGGATAGCGGGGTCACAAGAATTCGGAAGGAGAGCCGAAACCGGTATGGACTCGGGCCTGTCTCGGTGTCGCCGGAGTATCAGCGGGAGGACGTTGGCAAAGCTCTGATGCGAGAAGAGCTGTCAAGGCTGCAAGAAATGAATACTCAAGGATGTTGTCTCGTCGGGCATCCGGATTACTACAGGAAATTCGGGTTCAAAAATATGCCGGGACTTGTGCATGAGGGAGTGCCACAGGAGGTCTTCTTCGCTCTGTCCTTCGACGGGCATGCTCCGCGGGGCACCGTCACGTTCCACGACGGATTCAAAGCAGATGGCGACGAAGAGGCTTTCGGCGAAGCTCTACAGCGCGCCCGACCTTTGGCGTTCGGCTGATCAAAACAAAAAATACAAAGGAGGTTCATATGCCTGAAAATTTTTCCGCAGTCATGTCGGATAAAGAGAAAGCCGGTCATTACGTCTCCGAGATGCTTGGCATCTCCGTCAAAACGGATGAAATGGACTTTTTGCTTCGGATTGGTGGAGAAATCTATCGAATCGACTTTCGTAAGTGCAATCGTGATGAGATCTTGTCGGATTCGACGGAGTTATTAGGTGCGATCGCTGACACTCAACACCAACGTTTGCATGATGTCCAGAATTTGGTTCATGAGACATGCAATGAGCTCGTTCACTTACTCGACGAAATCCGGATTGCGAGCTCGGTGAACAAGTAGTCCATCCGAAAAACTACAATTAAGGAAATGAAGGAGATGAGCGATGGCTGGATTCGATATTAAAAATAACACCATATGGCCGCTGGAGATTTCCCTGAGACAGCTTGGACCGCTTTACTGGGGTGTTACTAATCCGGGAGAGACGTTCAGGCGCGGCACCGGAGCGGTCTGGTTCACAATACAAGCCACGGTTTCACTTGACGGCAAGGAACACATTACGAAATGGGATGCAATTTGGCCGATTGCATCCGTAGTGGGAGCGCTTGCGATAGGGGCATTGACCGGCGGATACGGTGCCTTTGCTATGGCCGGATCAATTGCATCAAGCGTCGGTTCGCTCAGTATAGCAGGCATCACGGCATCCATGGCCTCAACCTTGATTGCAGGAGGTGTTGCCGCCACGGAGGCCATCGTAATATCCGGAGCTACGCTTGGCGCATTGAGTTCATCGGCGGCCGCGACTGCATTGTCAAACATTTTCACCAAGCAGAATGCTTCGGTTAGTAAGATGGGCTGCTACGCCGGATGGTCAGGTCACAAACATTACACCATCAGTGGCGGACCGACGTTAAAGCCCCTTCCGAACGGTCAAATGGAACTCGTGCCGGGAAAACTGAAAATCAGGTAAATTACAGACAGTTAATCATCAATTGGAATGCAATCGAAAAAGAAAGAAAAAAGGAGCAATGCAGACTTGGGGTCACATCGTTGAATCGTGATCAAATTGATATTTCTATCATTTCCTGCGATTCGCCTCGATTATGGCGCGCGCGTGGCGAATAGAATATGCTGGTGTTTTGTACCACGTCCTGTCCAGAGGCAATGAACAACAGGATGCGTTCGTTAGATTATAAGTTTCGTTTTAATGTTTCATTTGATGTTTTGATTGCATGCCACGAAAAGCCCGCGCAGATGCACAATGCGAACTGAACCACATGATTGCCGGAGGAAATGGGCGCCGAAAAATTTTCGATGATAATGACGATCGAGATTTTTTATCGAACGCTTTGGGAAAATTATCACCGAAACACAAACCTATGCAATATCACTACGAGATTTGAAACTTATAATCTGACATACGTCCCTTGTTTTTCAATTAAATCAACCGAACCGCCTATGTACGTGATCCGTATGCCCGGTGGTCTGGGAGGAGGGGGACACGAGACTCCTCCCTATCCCGATTCGATGGATTTTTCCGATACCTGATCAAGACAAAACTTTGAGAAAAAATAAGGAAAAAATCGTGGGTGATGGAAATAAATCAATTCATGAGTTTGATTTTAAATTAATCTGCGAATATTTTTCGATTATAGAACGCCAAGGGCCTGGAAGCCCTGAAGTAACTATTAAAGCTTTGAGCTTTATTGATAACCTGGCAGATGAATCAAAAATTGCCGATATAGGTTGCAGAACCGGTGGTCAGACGATGGTGCTGGCTAATCATGCGTCAGGGCATATTACAGGCATCGACTTGTTTCCAGTCTTTATCGATCGATTCAATGATAATAGCCGGAAACTGAATCTACAGGATAGAGTGAATGGCGTTGTTGGTTCAATGGACAACCTTCCTTTTCAGAATGAAGAATTCGATTTAATCTGGTCGGAAGGAGCAATCTACAATATCGGATTTGAACGAGGCCTGAACGAATGGCGTAAGTTTTTGAAGAAAGGAGCCTTCCTTGCCGTTTCCGAGGCATCGTGGTTCACGGAAAAGCGACCTGCCGAAATCGATGAGTTCTGGAAAGATGCTTATCCGGAAATAAACACCATTTCACATAAGGTAGCACAAATGCAAAAAGCCGGATATATTCCAATTGCTACTTTTGTGCTGCCTGAAAATTGCTGGACGGAACATTTTTATGTTCCGCAAGTTTCCGCACAGGAAAAATTTTTACAAAAATATGCAGGCAATAAAACTGCCGAAGAACTCGTAGAAAACCAACGGCATGAAGCTGAATTGTATTATACATATAAAGAGTATTACGGCTATGCTTTTTATATCGGAAAAAAGATTTAAATCAAACGCGTTTGGGGACGTTCGAGGCAAACCGTATGAGGAGCGTGCTGTGATGAAAAAAATGCGGATCAGCAAAGCATTCACCCTGATTGAATCAGGCCCGGTTGTTTTCATTACGACAAATGATGGACAGAAGAATAACATAATGACCATCTCGTGGACCATGGTGCTGGACTTTACGCCGATATTTGCCATAACCACGGGGCCTTGGAACTATTCCTATGCCGCGCTTCGGGAATCGAGGGAATGCGTAATTGCAATTCCCACCGTGGATCTAATTGACCAGATCGTTGGTGTGGGAACATGTTCCGGCGCCGACACGGACAAATTTGAAAAATTCGGACTCACTCCTGTGAAGGGAAAGCATGTCGGATCGCCCCTGATCAAGGAATGCCTGGCAAATATCGAATGTAAAGTGATCGATATCGTCAAAAAGCACAATATCGTTGTCCTCGAAGGCGTCGCTGCGTACTTCGACAGTTCACGAAAAGAGAAACGAACCATTCACGCAATTGGTGACGGCACCTTCGTGGTGGATGGGCCGAAGTTGAATCGAAGGAAAATGATGCGGTCGAAGATTCCGGATGGCATCTAATTCATTGGTGAGTGCTGGCAATAATTTTCCTCCCGCGCATGGTCATCAATATGTCAAATGATCCAGTGGTTTGCCTAAGGAAAAAGGAATTCATGTTTTGCGATGCCGAAACATAATTCCGAGTTGAACGAAGCGCGAGCCGACCCCGGATTTCAAGGAAAGTGCTTCCATCGGATGGAGCAAAGGGAAAGGGCCGGTTTTTTAGGATATGAAGCGGTATCTCAGAATGGGACATCGCTCGAAGAACAGAAAGAAAGGAAAGGGGAACGGAAAATGAATTATGCACAAATGACGGCTCCATGCGGACTGGATTGTTTTAATTGCCCTTTATATTTAGCCGGTGAAAATCTGGAATTACGGTCGGTTATATCAAAAAAGATGAATATCCCCTCGGACGGAGCATTTTGCAAAGGGTGTCGAAACGAAAACGGAACCATTCCGATTCTGAACATGACCGGGCCGTGTGGTGTTTATCAGTGCGTTCAACAGAAAAATATTGATTTTTGCTCCGATTGTACCGATTTTCCATGCGATCATCTTCATCCATACGCGGATAAAGCCGGTGGAGTACCGCATAACACCAAGGTATTTAATTTGTGTTTAATAAAGAAAATGGGACTGGAAGCCTGGGCGCAAAACAAGGCAAAAAGCGTCAAAAATACGTATTTTAAAGGAAAGTGGAAGATTTAAGGCATTATCGGAAAGCGGAGGGTTTTTCTCTCCAACCCCCTGCGTCTCGCCGGCCGGTTCACGTAAGCTGCGGGGAACCGGAGGCGTGATCTCCGGCGGCCGTTTGAGGCCGGAAACGCTTCGGCTCCCCTATGCCCGATTACAAACGAACCTCCAACCCCACAAATCAACATCGAATTCATACCTGTGATTTCGATGATCAAGTTTCATACCCGGATCTCCTGGAAGTTGTTGTGCCGTCCCGCCGAATGATCCAAAAAATATCGGTTCATTCCCATTGAAAAAGTGCCGATTACAGGTTTCATAGAATCATATATCATGAACGCCAGCAAAAGGAGATTTTCAAGTGAGAAAACCGGTTCAATCGGCATTTTTTGTCTTGTTCTTACTGGTCGGGGTCTGTATCCCTCTTTCCGTGTTTGCACGGTATGAAATTATACTAAAAGGCGGAAATATGATCGAAACCGATAGCTATTATGAAGAAGGGGATATAGTAAAATACCATCGTTTCGGAACTTACATCGGCATCGGGAAAGACAGCATACGGGAAATCAGGGAAACAGAAGAGGCTGCAAACTATGAAGAGATTATACCCGATGCCGCCTTATTTGAGAAACATTCATCGGAGCATTCCACTGAGAACGGCAATGACAAAAGAGATTCCAGCGGCGTAAAAATAAGCGATGGCCTTACCAGAAGCGCATCGGGATCCCAGGCGGCAGGAACTGGGAAAAAAGTTGACGGAGATCAAATCATACGCCGTGAACTCTACTTTAAGCTCCAAAATTATGAAGCCATGAAAAAACAAAACTGCGACAAGAACGATTATGAATCGCAAAGGCGATGTATGGAGGCTGAAGCCGGACTGAAGGTCGTTAAGAATCAACTTAAAAAAATGGGACTGCCGACCGAGCTTCCCAAATAGGGAATACGGCGAGAGCTCTTTTTATCCGGATTTATCTCCAAAAAAATGGACGTCCCCGAATTCCCCACTCGACGTTCCGAGTCTTGAAAAATGTAAAGCGCCTATCATCCGGCCGTTAACCCGGCATGAAAAGGAAAATGGCATGAACCTGACAAAGAAGAACGCAAAAATCGTACGGTCGGCAATTGAGTCATGGATTACAGAGAATGTCATCTCTCCGGACCAGGGTCGGATTCTTTCGGAAAGCTATGAAATCGTCAGTTTCGACTGGAAAAGACTGGCAAAATACTCTTTCTGGTTCTCCATTGCATGTATCGTCATTTCCGTCGGTTCAATTATCACGGATAATTACCTGATGCAATTATTGGCAAAACTCTTCACCGCCCCGGAAATTGTCAAATGCCTTTTCACCGCCATGCTTGCCGTATGGATCTTCTACTACGGCATCAAAAGAAAAAATAAAAAACCCGAAAAAGTATTCAGCAATGAAGCAATCTTCTTTTTCGGAATTCTTGCAACGGCCGCTTCCATATCGTTTCTGGGTAGAGCGATCGATACCGGAAGCGGTCATTTTTCACTACTGATCCTGCTTGCTGCGATCATCTATGGAATTCTCGGGTTGTGGTTCCCATCCAGGCTGATATGGATCTTCGCCCTTCTTTCGCTCGGCGGTTGGATGGGCGCGGAAACCGGTTATGTCTCCGGCTGGGGGGCTTACTATCTCGGCATGAATTTTCCGCTTCGTTTTGTCCTCTTTGGTATTGCTCTTACCGCTTCCAGCGCGGCATTTAACAGGTGGCCGTCGCGCGGAGATTTCCTGAAGCCCACGCGTGCGATGGGATTGCTGTATTTGTTTATCGCCCTGTGGATCATGTCTGTCTTCGGGAATTATGGCGACATTTCTAAATGGGTAAAAGTGAAACAGATCGAGCTGTTTCATTGGTCATTATTATTCGGCCTTGCGGCCGTCGCTTCCATATACTTTGGAATAAAAGAGGATGATGGAATGACAAGAGGCTTCGGCATCACTTTCCTGTTTATCAACCTTTACACGCGCTTCTTCGAATTCTTCTGGGATAATATACATAAAGGTATTTTTTTCGCCATCCTTGCCGTCATTTCCTGGTATCTGGGCTCACGGGCGGAAAAAATATGGGCCATAGGGGGATTGACCGTTCAAAAAAAACCGGCAAACGCATGAAAAAGGAATGCCCGATGAGCCGATCCGCACTCCGATCAGCCCCGGGCAAATGGTGCTGATCCATGAAGACCGTACGACCGTCCACACCGAATGACTACCTCGATTGGCTGAAACTTGCAAAGGATGTGGAGCCGCTGTTTGGCCCGATGGTTGACGACCCCATTTTCCGCGACGGCCTCAGGAAAGCGATTCTGGAGGAGAACGCCTTCTGCATCGCCGGGAGAGACAGCGAAGGAAACGGTGTCTTTCACGGTGGTATTATCATTTCCAAAAGAACCAATGAGATTCTCTGGCTGGCGGTAGGGCGCCAAAGTCGGGGACGGGGAATCGGAGCCGCCCTTTTGTCGGAGGCGATAAACCGTTTAGATCCTGCCAGACCGATCACGCTCACAACCTTCGATCAAACCGTAGAAGCCGGGGCGCCCGCAAGAAAGCTTTATCAGTCGTTTGAATTCCGCGATTCCGTTGCGGCGGGTCTCAATCCGGCGGGAATTCCCACGATTAGCATGATCCGCATGAACCGGGAGGATCTCCATGATTTGCGAAGGATTTCGATAAAGTCGCCTCCCACTAGCGCCGGTGCCGGGTGAATGAAATATACCCGAATATCGTTCGGCAGGTAATGGATGAAGTGATTGTTTCGTTTCCTATCCTTAATCAAGGAAAAATGATGAACATGGAAATTCGGATTCCCTTTGTCGCGGCGGCGACCCTGGCACTGATTATACCGGGACCGACAATCAACTTCACTTCGGTTTATTGCCGGCCGATTATTCGAAGCGATGGTGCGGCACCAGGCGTCCGCACCATCAGTTTTTTTGAATTTCCGGTCTTCTATTTTTTTCTCGTTCCGTTCTTTCAAGAAATCAAATTTACAGCAGCTTCGCAACAAATTCACCGTCATGGTTAATCACCGCCCATACCGTGCGTGAGCAGGGATCCACGCCCCAGGTTCCCAACCCGTACCTGGATCGCCAAGGGCCGTGTCTAAATGTTTTGTTGCCGCCCGTATTCATGTCCACCGCATTGACCCATTTGGATCCATTCTTCGTGGCCAGACAGAAGTTTCCCCTCATAATCTGGGAAGGATGAACTTTCCATCGGTTATAGGTCATGGAAAGCGTATACGTATCGGTTTTCTTGCTTTCATTCGAATCGGGCAAAAGGCCCGTCAGATTTCCGTCGTAAAGGCTCAGGTTGTCGGCCAGGCCCCACAGACTCAAGACTTTGCTCGCCGATCTGCGCACGGTCCTTGCATCCGACCAGCCGGTGTTTATGATCTTCGACAGGGGACGGCCGAGCAGATCGGTTTCGCTGTTTTCGTTTATGCCGCTCAGAATCCGGGCCGTTGTGCCGCCGCAGGTATCCTTCACCTTTGTGTAGGATTCGCCCCTGCCCACCTCGAACTCATTGCCGTTCAAGCTGTAACCGAATGTGTCACGCAGATAAAAATAAAAGCCGTCCGGCGGCGCGATCAAATCAAAGTCGCCATAGTCCCGGCCATGACTGGAGGAATAAAAATCCACGGTCACCCGCGGGCCGTCGACGGTAAATATGTAATAGCCGATGGTGTAAAGCTCCTGGTCAAGGGGCGTCTCCCGTCCGTCATCTCCGTCGCGAGGGGTGTAAAACTTGTAACTGTTTGAGGCGCAGATAATCTGGCCGACGCTGGACGCCAGGTCGCCGGATCGGACGATGGAACAATGGTGCATGTGATCGTGGCCGCTCAAATAGTAACGCACACCGTTGTTGCAAAGACTGCAAAGAAACTCATCCCTGGCGGTGGCATTGGCGGTCAGATCACTGCCGAAGAGAACATCTTTGTGGTTTTGTCCGATCAGGTTCTTGTGCGCAAACACAAAGGCATGGCGGTTCAGGGAATTGGACGAAAGCACCGAATCCACCCATGGCACCTGGTCCACCGCATTGTTATTATAGGATCCGGTGCCGTCGTAATTGCTGCCGTCCGCACGAACAAACTGATCGATCAGCACGCAGCGGACATTTTTGTAGTCAAACATGTAGGTCAAGCCTTTGAGGCTCTCAGGGGAAGAATAGGGCGAGGTGGCGGTATTCAGGATGGGGCTTTCAAAGTTTGTGGCCCCGAAAAAATGTGACCCTTGACCCAGGGTCTGAGGAAAGAGCTCGGGAATTTCCGCCGCCGCAATAGCGCTGGATTCGTGATTGCCGCGAACCGGGAAAAAGCCGATACCGGCATTGTAAAGAGCGGTTGCATGGTCTGCCCGGGTGGGGAGAGAGCGAATGTTGCTGACCGATTCCTTATCAACCAGGTCGCCGACCTGAATGACGAATTTGCAGCCGTGCTGGATGAATTGATCGTTCAAGACATCGATAATCGTCGTTGCACATGAAGCCGGATCGACAACACCGGCTCCGGTTTTCCACTGGGTGTCGGCCATGACGCCGAATTTCCAGGCAGTGTCGGAAACGCAGGCAAAGGCTCGCTTTGGCGCAAAAATCGGAATATTCAAACCCGATAAAGTGAGACCTGCCAGACCTGCGCCACCAATTCTCAAAAAATCTCTTCTGCTGACACGTTTCATTTTTCCTCCTTACTTTGAATTAAAAATTTCCCTGCCCCCAAGGCGGGCGAAACACCCCGTATCATGAAAAACAGATCGACGATTCGGGCTTTCCGGCCTCTTGAGGTCAGGTCGGTGAAATGCTGTGTCATGCATAAACAAGCATTGTAAGAAATCTGTTTTCGGCTCGTTTTTTTTTCGTTAGCGGCACAAAATCTTCATCCAAAGCTTTTCCGAGGTAACTGTAATTGAACGCGGGAGGACAACCATCCAGGCACTCAGTCGGCGGGTAATAAACGCATCTCGGCCGGATCGGTTTCAGGTTGAGGGTTGAAAAACGGGGAGGAAAAACGGATTCATGCAGGATAACTATTCAAAAAAAAATAAAAGTCTGACAACAGTCAAATTTTAAGAACCGAATTTTGCTCCAAGAGAAAGGAGGTGTGATGCGAACATTCGTCGCAACGGTTGCCCACTGGGATGTCGTGTTTTTAACCCGGATTATCGGATGGAACGGGAGAAAATTCGTTGCATCCGTTCTCCCCCGGGTGTCCCATACCGGCAATGGATATTATTATCCCGCCGTCCCGTTGTTTGTCTATTTAATCGACCCTCAGGCGGCCGATCCATTTTTCATATCGGCGATCGTTGCCTTCAGCCTGGAATTGCCGATTTACAAGATTGTAAAAAACTGCATCAAACGCGATCGTCCCTGTGAAGCTCTTCAAGGAATTGCCCAGAGGATTGCTCCAGGCGATCGTTTCAGTTTTCCTTCGGGTCATACGGCGGCCGCTTTCATCATTGCACTTTTAATCGGTCATTTTTTTTCGACGCTTACGTTGCCCGGAGTCGATTTGGCGCTCGAATGAAAATATCTTCCGTCTTTCAATCGAATTCCCGGCAGGCAATTTGTTCATTCAGGCTTTTCGTTGGAGTGTTTCATGAACGAGCTTATAGAATCTTCCCGGTACGGTTATCCTCACACAAGGAAAAACTCTTTGAAATCAATCAATTTCCCGTAACTCTTTTTTAACGAAGTTCAGTGCGCCGCCGGCCAGAAGATGTTTTCGCTGCCGATCCGAAACATCCAGGCAGGCAACGACGGAGCCGCCGTCCACCATGACCGGTATTTCCGTTTCGCCTTTTTCGATCCGCGTCCGCACGTTGGGAAGGACGACTTTTGAACCCTTCTTGAAACGCTGGAAATCCGACGGGTCCTTGAAAGTTAACGGAATGATTCCGAAGTTGCAGAGGTTTGCTTTATGGATACGGGCAAAACTTTTGACGATTTTCAAACGGACCCCTAAATACCGGGGAGCAAGGGCTGCGTGCTCCCTGCTGGAGCCCTGGCCGTAATTCTCCCCTCCGACGACCGCAACGCTCCCCTTTTCCTTGCATTCCCTGTAAAACCCGGGATTGATCTGATAGTAGACGAACTCGCTGATGGCCTCGATATTGGAACGAAAAGGAAGGACTTTGTTTCCGGCGGGCATGATGGTATCGGTCGAAATATTGTCGCCGACTTTAATCGCCACCTCCGCTTCCAGGGTTTCAGGCATCGGCGTCATTTCCGGCAAGGGTCGGATATTCGGCCCTCGAATGATATCGGTCTTGCGCAGTTCCTCGGATGGAGCGATGATCCCGGCCTCATCGATCAGATATCGTTCGGGTTCCTTCACGCGGGGATAAGGCATCTCCTTCGACAGCTCCCGCGGATCGGTGATCACCCCTTTCAGCGCCGCCGCCGCCGCGGTTTCCGGTGAGCAGAGATAGACCTTGTCATCCAGGGTTCCGGAACGACCGGGAAAATTTCGGGGAAAGGTACGCAGGCTCACCTGCCCCGTGCCGGGCGCCTGCCCCATGCCGATGCATCCGAGGCATCCGGACTGGTGGATCCGGGCCCCCGCCATCAGCAAAGCAAGCGCGCCGCCGTGCTGGGCGACGTTTTCGAGAACCTGCCGACTGCCCGGATTAATATGAAAAGAGACGTCCCGGTGACAATGACGTCCTTCAAAAATCCCGGCCGCCACCATGAGATCCCGAAATGAGGAATTGGTGCTGCTGCCGATAATTACCTGGTCAACCTTGACCCCGGCCGCCTCCCGAACCGGAACCACATTTCCCGGGGAGGAGGGACAGGCGATCAGAGGCTCGACGGTTGAAAGATCGATCTCATCATATTCGTCATAGCGGGCACCCTCATCGGCGGAAAGTTCGATCCATGCATTCCCTCGCCCCTGGGCTTCCAGATAAAAACGGGTATTTTCATCGGAAGGAAAGACGGTCGTTGTGGCGCCTAATTCCGTACCCATGTTTCCGATGGTTTCACGGTCGGTTGCGGAAAGAGATTTCACTCCGGGTCCGAAATACTCGACCACCTTGCCGACGCATTCTTTGACTCCGTGACGCCGAAGCATTTCAAGAATGACATCCTTGGCACTGACCCAGTCGGGAAGTTGCCCGGTAAGCCGCACGCCTAAAACCTTCGGGCAGGGCAAATGATAAGGACGGCCCGCCATGGCCATCGCCACATCCAGGCCGCCGGCTCCAAGGCCCATCATCGATACTCCGGCCGCCCCCGGCGTGTGGCTGTCGGAACCCAGCAGGGTTTTTCCGGGAACGCCGAAACGCTCCATGTGAACCGGATGGGATACCCCGTTGCCGGGGGGACTGAAATAAATCCCATACCGGGCGCAGGCGGTTTGAAGGTATCTGTGATCGTCGGCGTTTTTGCTGTCGGTTTGAAGGAGGTTGTGGTCAACATATTGCGCGGCCAGTTCCACCCGGACCGATGGAATCCCGAGCGCTTCGAATTCAAGCATGGCCATGGTTCCGGTGGCATCCTGAAGCAGCGTATGGTCGATCCGGATCGCGATTTCCTCGCCGGGAACCAGTTTTCCATCAACAAGGTGTGCCTGTAAAATTTTTTGAGTCAGATTTTTTGCCATTTTTCCCCTGGTTTCAATCACATAAGAAAAAGAAAATCTTTGAACCGCGACAGTAAGCGCTAACCCCTCGGTTTCAATATGGAACGGATATTATCATTGCCTCCGAGCCAAGGCCAAGCAAAAAATAATACCCGATGGAACTTCATCGCTTTTCCAAAATCCTGAAAAGCGTTCGGACGATGGATTCATCCCTCCGGTTTCGAACTTTTTTTAACGGTGAGACGTTACCGGCCGGGCATCGAATGAATTTTTTCGGGAAGCGAAATACAATTGCGGAGACCCGGATACCGGCATACGAGAGTTAAAAACGGGGGGGCACGCAATACATAAAGCCCTCCCCTCCCCACAATACCGACCGAACCTCGCCGATACGTTTGTGATCGGATGCCGATGTCTCGGCTGGTCGCGGGAGGTTCAAGTACCGTAACGGTTCGAGAAACCATCGAGTAACCGCAAACCTGCCGCCGGTCAGATCCCTAAGTTCCGGTTGATCAAAATGATCTTCACCCGGCCCCTGGGAAACGATTTCTCCGTGATGGTCCAGGTATTGCAGATGCGGTCCGGGCTTTTGCATTCCTCGCAATAGGAGGTTTGAACGCATGGCGTCTTTTTATCCAGTCGCATTGCGTTGACCGGCGCCGTAAAGTTTTTGATCCGGCACATTGCATCATCCAGGTCCGGCACAATTTTATTTCGACCCGCCAGAACAATCACGTATTTAGGGCCGAAGGTCAGGGCCGCAACCCGGTTGCCGATCATATCCAGGTTAACGAGAGTCCCGGTCTCGGTCACCGCATTGGTTCCGGTGATAAACAGATCGACCCCCAATGCCCGGTGCCGGCGTTCCATCAGTTCTTCCCGAGATACGCTTTTATCATAGGTATCCAGCACCTGAAGACCGGGATGATTTTTTAAGGTCTCATAAATGCCCGTTTCGGTAAAGGTCATTGAGCCGCCCCACGAAACGCTTTTGGCATCCGTATGGGGAAGGATGTCTTCCAGTATGATTTTTTTCGCCTCTTCCCCATCATCGGCCAGAAAGACCTCAAAGTTATTCCCTTCCAGTGCTTGTTTGAGATCGTTGAACCTGATCTCCCAAAATCTCTGAATCCGTTTTTCCATGTCTCACCTCGTGTTCAATGGATGGTTACGTCCAGCGGCCGGGGAACTCCTTGATCGGGAGGCCTCATGAATGATCCGTTCCGCTCGATCAAAGGCTTGGCAAAAAAACTCCCGGGCTTCTCCATATCAGTTATAACATAGGATCGGTGCACCTTTTTAACAGCGAAACGGTATCAGCCGCGCGTCGGATGAAAGTTTTGAAGAGGAAAACATTTTCGCATCGGCCTGCCGATCATCCGAGTCCGAATAACCGGCCGCCGGCTATTCGGGAATGGATTCATCGTTTTTCCCCCGGGCGAACGGGCGGCCGAAAAACCGGAACACTTTTTTCACGCCCCTCCAAACCTTCGGAAGCAACCAGATGATCAGCAGGATGAAGATTATGAACAGAACGATGAAAAGCCACGGATGATTCAGCGCAGTCCAAAGACCGGCAATCACGGTAAAATCCTCGACGATCGACAGCGCCCAGTTACTGAACGGTTCGGGTGAGGTATTTACCATCACGCGGGTGCCGGCCTTCGCCGCATGCGTCCCAGCCGCCACCCCTCCGCCGATCAAGGCGGCAGACAGAACAAGGGCCGGGTTCATATCGCCCACGGCGCCTGCCGCAAGGAGCGCACCGGCGGGAATCCGGATAAAAGTATGCAGCGTATCCCAACCGGTGTCGACACCCGGTATTTTGTCGGTGATGAATTCCACGCAATACATGAAAGCCGCCGCTAAAATTACCGCGGGACTCGCGAGAATCCGCAGGTCCGGAGGAAGGTCCATGCCGCCCGTGGCTCCCAAGACGCCGAGCATCAGGATCGCGGCATAAAGATTGATCCCGCTGGCCCAGGCCACGCCCATGGTAAGCGATATCGTATCAGCGATGTGATTGAGTGCTTCCATTTTTCATGTCACTCCCTATGATCGGCAACTCCATGACCGGGATTTCCTCTTCCTCTCTGGCCAGCGACCTCCGGCTCTCTTCCGCGTGAACCGTCAGGGATAAATAGATAAGGGCAGCCCGGGCCATTTTCAGGATTCTCAAGGTCCTTGCTTCAAAATCCATTCGGCTTAATGAAAATTCAAGGGAATCGTCAAAATCGTCAACCCCCTCATCGGCGGAAGGCCCTTGCCAGGACGAATCATGCAACTTGAGATATTTGTGTTCGAGATGGTTTCGGATGGCATGAATCTGCCTTGCCTCGGGTTCCAGCGCGTCTTTGAATCCTTCCTTGTCTTCATAAAGCTCCTTGCTCAGCCAGAACAAACCACGCAGGGGCCAGTTTTGCGAATCCGCCAGCTTTTCCCTTAATTTTTTTGCTTTTACGGGAAACAGGTACCAGAGCGTTCGGAAATTCACCTTTTTATCTTCCATATGAATATTAAGGTATCGGTTCAGAAAGAATGCAATTTTATCGAACAGTGAATAAGCCATTCGAAACGAAAGTTTTTCTTTCTCGACCGCCAGACCGTAGACCGGGCCGTCAAGGGTATCGAACAGGAGAACGTTTTCGTCTGAAAAATGCTTCTCCGCGCGACCGGCGCTTTCATAATAAAGCCACCTTGCCGAGACAAGCTCCTGCTTCAGCTGGTTATAATATCCGTGAAAGTAAGGCGTTTCTCCTTTTTTCATGACAATGGACGGGGTCGAGAGAATATCGGATGCGGCCGCCGGATATTCCCCGAGATCATTTAAAGGATTCAAAAACAACCGGTTCTTCAGGCACCATTTTTTATAATCAACCGCTTCGTCGCTTTCCCCGAGGGAAAATGAACTCAGGTCGATGCGAGCTTTTAATGCATCCGCGGACAAAACCTTCTTCAGTTCCTTCCGGTACCCCTCGAAAACCGGCCGGGCATGCGGCTCCACCCCCTTCTTGAGTGCAGATTCAAGGTCATCATAGGCATGCCGAAAAAATATAAGTGCATGCGCATCGTCATACAGGGAGTGGGCATAATGAACCAGACCGGCTCCCCTGTTTCCCCGTGCCATTGAAAAGTCCGGAATGAAATCCAGCGCCTTGTCCCAGTAGGCGACGGCTTCGACAAAACGTCCGATCTGACTCAGGGTGCCGGCTAAATTCGTATAAATCGGACATGCCTGGCGTTTGAATCTCTGTTCGACATTATCTTTCTGAATCGCGATCACGGCGCGGCGAAGATGAATCAACTGGCTTTCGACCTCCGCCTGCTCCCATTTCCACAGGTCGGCCGGACCGGTGATCGATAATTTATGCAGGTTACCCCACGCATTGGCGATGTGGTAATGAAGAATCGCCGTCTGGTAAGCGGTTAATTTTCTTTCCCAAATCCTTTCCGAAAGAGCGATTGCCTGCCGGATCCCTTCACTTTTGCGGAGTTCAAAGGCACGATCGGTCAAAATTCCGATATGCTCGATGGCAAGATCCGCGGACATGCCGGACAAGTCTTTTATGGCAAAAAGTTTATAATAGGGATTCATCGGAATTCCATCCACCTGGCCCTGCGGAGATCTCTTTTTGAAAGATTACGGGTTCAATGGCGAGGTTTGTATTTGTCGATCGGGTTTTTCGGATCCATCCGTATTCTCAGAACCCGTAAAAAGCCCGGCTCACAAGGTCTCCATCCAGTCGCAGAGGAGCCGGACGCCGAATCCGGTCCCGCCGACTCCGCAGTAGGCGGTTTCCTTCTTGTTATACGACGGCCCCGCAATATCGATATGCGCCCAGCGTGCGGCACCGGCAAACTCGGAGAGAAACAACGCGGCGGTGATCGCACCCCCCCACCGGCTGCTGCCGGTACTCTTAATATCGGCGAAATCGCTCTTCAGCAATTCTTTATAGTCATCCGGAAGCGGCATCCGCCAGCAGCGCTCATGCGTTGTCCTTCCGGAACGGATGATGTCTTCCGCCAGTTTTTCATCGGAAGAGAACACTCCCGCAATTTTTTCACCCAGCGCAACCACGCAGGCTCCGGTCAGCGTTGCCAGGTCGATCAGGATTTGCGGCTTGTACTCCTTGATCACATAGGACATCGCATCGATTAGAATCAACCGGCCTTCGGCATCCATATTGCCGATTTCAACGGTTTTTCCCTCGAAACTTTGAATAATGTCTCCCGGACGAAACGCACTCCCGGAAGGCATGTTTTCAACGATCGGAATGGCTCCGATCACCCGGATTCCCGGCTTCCGCCTGGCCATCGCGATCATGGCCGCCGCAACCGCGGCCCCGCCGGCCATATCGTCTTTCATATCGCCGAGAGATCCGGAGGGCTTCAGATTGATCCCTCCCGAGTCAAACGTAACGCCTTTACCGACAATCGCAACCGTCTTTTCGGAATGTTTCGGAGCATAATCCAGAAGAACCATTCGAGGCGGGCTCTGACTGCCGGATGCAACCGCCAGAATGGCACGGAGGTTTTTTTTTCTCAATTCTTTCTCGTCCATCACCCGGAATTCAAGGTTTTCTCGCGCAGCGTGCCGCACAATCGCTCTGGCAAAGGCTTCCGGTTTCTTGTCGTTGGACGGAGTGCTGACCCAATCCCTTGCCAGGATCGTACCCCCGCAAACCGTTTCCACCCGTGAGGTAAGATCGCGGTATTTTTCGACCTCGTCGGGTTTTACAAGAAAACCGATTTTGCCGAGCGGTCTGTTTTTTTTCTCGCTTTTATATTTTACGAACCGGTGATTTCCAAGAAAAGCGCCTTCCTGCATGGCCATGAGAACATCCCGCCTCCCCGGCTCCATTTTCTTATCAAAAGGAACGGCAATCAACACTTCGGAAAAATTCTTCCCGGCGCACTTTTTTGCAGCCTCCCCGCACACAGCCCGAAAGACCTCAAGATCCAGTTTTTCAAATTTTCCGAGACCCAGGAAAAGCACTCGGACCGCTTTGGCTTCCGGGGGATTGTAAACGGTTATTTCGTCCCCCTTTTCCCCTTTGAATTCTTTCCGCTTTTTGACCGCCCGGACCAGGGATCTCAGCACGGAATCGTCATACATTTGCCGGTCTTCACAAACCGGAATGACCAGTGTTTCTATTTTCGTCGTCTGTAAATCCGCGGATGTCAGGTACAGCACCTTGTCGTTTCTCCTTTTTCGGTTCGCTTGATTTATTTCCAATCATATAAGTTTCATCGATTTAGTCAATGAAATTGTCTTTCGCCTTTCCATGTCACGGACTGGAAAATTAACCTTGACAATCCAAATTTTTTCATATTGTATAATATGCCTTTATAGGCATATTAATTTTTATCATCCTTATTTTTAATTTTTAAACATCATTCGAGGAACTTGTCTTATGGACACAGTGCATCATCATCAAAAGGAACTTGACGTTCGAATCACCGATTATTCGCTGGATGAGTATCTGCATATGGTCAAGTCCTTTCACGGCAGCGTCGCCCCCGGAATGGTCATCGGGGGTTTTATGGTGGATCTGGCCCTCAAAAATCTTCCGAAGGGAGAGTTTTTCGACGCGATCTGCGAAACCCGGGCCTGTCTGCCGGACGCAATCCAGCTTCTGACCCCCTGCACCATAGGGAATGGATGGCTGAAGATAATGGACTTCGGCAGGTATGCGCTCAGCATGTTTGAAAAGTGGGAAGGAGAGGGAATCCGGGTGTTCATCGATTCCTCGAAAATTAAAGCCTGGCCGGAGATCAACAGCTGGTTTTTTAAACTGAAGCCGAAAAAAGAACAGGATTATCAACTGTTGCTGGACCAGATCGTGGATGCGGGCCCCCGCCTCTGCAGCCTGCAAAAAATCAAAATCCGGTCCAAGTTATTGAATCCGAAGCTGCATGGCGACCGGATAGCGAGCTGCCCCTTGTGCGGAGAAGCTTATCGATCCAAAGGCGGAGCCATCTGCCCTGCCTGTCAGGGAGAAACGCCTTACCGGTTGTCGGAAGATTTGAATGACGAACCGATTGCCGAGCCCCATTTGAAATCGGTGCCCGTCGAGCATTCCAATGGTCTCCGGGCGCTTCACGACATGACCCAGGTCGTTCCCGGAACATCGAAAGGCCCGATTTTCAAACGCGGTCAAACGCTGACGGCCGGCGATATCTGCCGTCTGCAGAAAATGGGCCGACGAAATGTTTATGTGGCCGAAGAAAATGAAATCGGCTCAGAATGGGTGCATGAAGATGAAGCCTCTCTGGCTTTCGCGCAAGCCATGGCCGGTGAAGGAGTGAAGGTCGATGGTGGTCCGCGGGAAGGCAAGATCACGCTTCTCGCTGAAATCGATGGCATGCTTGTGGTCGACACCGAGCGCATGGAGCAGTTCAACATGGTGCCGGGGGTCATGTGCGCCAGCCGCAAAAGCTACCGCGTGGTGGACCGAGGGCATTGCGTTGCCGGAACCCGAGCGATTCCACTCTTCCTTCCCCAAAAAGATTTTCAGAAGGCCATTTCCATTCTCGGAGACGAACCGCTTTTTCGCGTACTTCCGATGCACCGGGCCAAGGTGGGAATCCTGAGCACCGGCAGCGAGGTCTTTCAAGGCCTGATCGAAGACAAATTCATTCCGATCATTAAAACGAAAGTCGAAAAGTTCGGATGCAGCGTAATCCGGCATATGATTGTACCGGATGATCGCGAATTCATCTGCCGGGAAATCAAGAAGATGATCCGGGCCGGGGTTGAAATCGTGGTGACCACGGCGGGTCTGTCCGTTGACCCGGACGATGTGACCCGACAGGGAATCCGGGATGCCGGCGCCACGGATATGCTTTACGGAGCGCCGATTTTACCCGGAGCCATGACTCTGCTGGCGAAAATCGATACGGTCCGGGTGATGGGAGTCCCTGCCTGTGCCCTGTATTACAAGACCACCAGTTTTGATCTTCTCCTGCCGAGGGTTTTGGCGGGCCTGAACATCACCCGCCACGAACTGGCAAAACTCGGGCATGGAGCCATGTGCCTGGACTGCAAAACGTGCACCTATCAAAAATGCACCTTCGGCACCTGATTGGAATCGAACGAATTTTATTTTAGGGAAATCATATAAGTGAAGCTCCCCGCCTTAAAAGGCAGGGCTTCTTGAAAAGGGCAAGGAGGGGGATTGCATCCCCCTTACTCCTGCACCGCAGAATACCCCGCCATTTATGGCGGGGTATTCTGCGGGAGTTTCATAAACCGCATAAACCTCGGATCGTTAATCATGGATAATCACAAACCAATCGTCAGACTCCATTTGTGGCTGGAAGAGAATAACGACGTATTCTTCGGCTTTGGACGAGCCCAATTACTTGAAAATATAGCCAGATACGGATCGTTGAAAAAAGCCGCGGAAAGCCTGGGCATGTCCTATCGAGCGGCATGGGGAAAAATAAAAAAAACGGAAGCCGTGTTGGGATGTCAACTGCTCGCCAAAAGCGGTAGCAACCGCGAAGGATATCGACTCACGGCGTTCGGGAACGAGTTGAAGGACAAGTATTCCTTCTGGTTCAAGAAGGTGGAACAGGACGCGCTGAAAACCGCCGAAGAAATTTTTCCCTGGCTTTCAAAACCGTATCAGGACAAAAAGCCCGAGTAATACAGTCTCGACGGGAATCCGTTTTTTTACCTCGACACGCCGGAGAAATATCCGGATCCGAGGAGCGGTATCCGTTCCGGAGAAAAAAATAGGAGAAGAATATGAAACGCATGATCGTCATCGGACTATTGTTGGCCCTGGCCGGTTTCTATCCGAATACGGGATTTTCCGCCGACTCCTTGCTTGTATTTGCGGGCGCGGGACTGCGGGCGCCGTTGGATGAAATCGGCTCCCGATTCGCGGCGGAATACGGAATCGAGGTCGTGTATGATTATGAGGGTAGCGGACGGTTGGGAAATAAAATCCTGGCGGGTCAAAAACCCGACCTTTTTATTCCCGGTGGGCTCAACTGGGCAAAGCTTCTTACGGAAAAAGGACACGTCACCCGATACCGGACCATCGCCTTCCACATCCCGGTGATTGTAACGCCGCTGAACACAAACAAGGTGAATCATCTGCGGGATCTCATGAAAAACGATATCCGACTGGCATTGGGAGATGCCGATGCCTGTGCGATCGGAAAAGCGGATACCATCATCTTTAAAAAAGCCGGACTGGATGAAACAAAAATGAATGTCGTTGCCCGGGGCGTGACGGTAAGCCAGCTTTTGGCCTGGATCGAAAACAAAAACGCGGATGCAAGTATCGTCTGGGAAGCCGATGCGCGAAAATCCAAAAAGATGCGGATGATTCCGATTCCGGAAGCGTTTAATCAAATTGAAGAGATACCGGTGTGTGAAATGACGAATCCGCCTCATCCCCAAGCGTCGGAAAAATACGCAAAGTTTTTGCTTGGCGAAGGGAAGAAAATATTCAAAGCGCACGGATTTACCATTACGGATACGGATTAAATGCCTGCACAAACGGACAAACCGTTCCGTGTCACTGGGTCCCACGACACAACCATTGCCGGAACCGCCCGATTGGTGAAGGAAGCGATTGTAATATAAAACGAAAGAATCGGCCCGGTAACAGCCAATGAAGCCCGTAACGGAAATCCTTCGTCTTTCCGAGCCGATCGGCTATGACGAGGCATACAGAGAATTTTTCCGGCAGACCGGTTTCCGTCGTTTCACCGGACGATTCAAGGAACGTAATGCGGATCACTCTGACACGAGGCCTTTTTTTTGACCTGTTCATTGCCTTGACCAGCGGCCTTTTTTTTTCGCTGATCGCCGTCGTTCTGTTTGCGATGGTGACAACCACCTCTTTGCATGAATTCTTTCATCAGCTCCGTTCGCCGGTTGTTTTTTCCGCAGTCTGGATCAGCCTCCAAACTTCTTTTGCCGTGGTTTTCCTGACTTTTTTTTTCGGCTTTCCGATCTCCTACCTGCTGGCCTTGAATCATTTTAAGGGAAAAGCAATCCTTGAAACGCTTCTGGACTTTCCTATCGTGATGCCGCCGCTGATTTCCGGCCTGGCGCTTTTAATTTTTTTAAGCGGCGACGGTTTGGCCGGTCGGATTCTGAACCATTGGAATATCAGCCTGATCTTCACGAAAAAAGGGATCATCCTCGCTCAATTGTTTGTCGCCGCCCCTTTTTTTATCAAAACGGCAAAAGAAAGTATCGGAGCGATTCCTAAAAACCTCCTGGCCGCTTCGGCGACCTTAAGCGCTTCGAAATTTTTTTCGTTTCGGCGTTTGATATTGCCCTTAAGCAAAACCGGCATCCTGGCCGGGTTAATCATGGCCTGGGCGCGGGCTCTGGGAGAATTCGGCGCCACGGCCATGGTCGCCGGCTGCATCCCCCGGCAGACGGAAACCATTACCATTGCCATCTACATGCATGCCATGAGCGGAAATCTGGAAACATCAACGGCGCTTGCCCTTGTATTGATGGTATTTTCCTTTTGTTCGCTGTTGGTCTTTCGCGCCATTTTTAAAAAAAAGCGGGAAAATGGGTATTACGCTTGAAAATATAAGCAAGTCCTTCGGGAAACACGGGATACTGAAAAATCTGAGCCTGGCGGTCGCGGCGGGCGAATTTCACGTGATTCTGGGGCCCAGCGGGGAAGGCAAAAGCACGCTTCTGGCCATCGTCGCCGGACTGCTCCCGCCGGATGAGGGAAAGATTTTTATCGCCGCTCGGGAAGTCAACCGGGTTCCGGCACAAAAAAGAGGGATCGGATTCGTTTTTCAGGATTACGCCCTGTTTCCCCACCTTACCAGCTTTGAAAACATCGCCTATGGCTTGAGAACCGGATCGTTGAAAAAAAAGGAGATCCGGACAAGGGTTGACCGTTATCTGGAACTGGTCGGACTGGCCGACCACCAGAACAAGTATCCGGATATGCTGAGCGGCGGACAAAAGCAACGCATCGCTCTGGCGCGGGCACTGGCCACCGAACCCCGGGTACTCCTTTTGGATGAACCCCTGAGCAATCTGGATGCCTGCCTTCAGGAACAGTTGCGGACGGATCTGCGAATGATACAGCAAAAAACCGGCGTGACGACCCTGTATGTAACCCACAACCGGGCCGATGCAACGGCCCTGGCGGACCGGGTTTCCATTCTCCATCAGGGGCGCATTGAACGAACGGGTTCTCTGAAAGACATTTTTCGCGAACCCGAAACCCAGTTCGTGGCAGTATTTCTGGGGGTTACCAACATACTGAATGCCCGACTTTCGTCGCTCAATGAAAATACGGCGGAAGTTTGCGTCATTCATCCCGGCCTGAAGCAGAATTTAAAAATAAAGGTGAAAAAACATCCCGTGTTCCACCGGGAAAAAGAATTTTCTCTCTGCATTCATCCGGAAAAAATCAGACTCCGTGAAACGCCCGAGGGGGAAAACCGTTTTTTGGGCCGGATCGTGCGAATTGAAATCGACGGCGATACCCTGGAGGTAATGGTCGATATTTCCGGCATCAAACTGAAAGCCGTCATGCCGAAAACTTCGGCTTTGCCGCTTGAAAAAACGGTATGGATCTGTTTCGAGGCCGATGCCCCGCACCCGGTTTGCGAAGGCTGTAACCGGCACCCGGATTATTTGAGAGACTGCCGATGCCGGATCGCCGGAAAATGACAGGTCACGGATCGACTCCCGCGGATTTTCCGAAGCTCGTTTCAAGACCGTAAAAATCCGTTCCGGACATTCGGTTGAATCATTTCTTCCAACCCAAGTTTTATTCCCCGATCTCTTCATGTTACCGATCGGATCGGTGCCGTTTACGAAAAGAATCGATCCGTCCTTCCGGTACTTTTTCCAGCGTCTTGTCATTTTTGAAAACGCAAGAGAGGGCAACCAGTAATGATCTATGTTTATTATAACATATTATAATTATTAGATTATTTGCCGAAAAAACATTGACAATGCAAATGGGTTATGCCAATTAAGATTCATAGTATCGAGTATAGAATCCGTAGTCCTATAAATAGGTGCGGCCTTTTTCATTCCCCAAATTGCGGTAAACCAGGCATGTGGTTTTTAACCGAACCCGGTCGTTTTTTTGACTCCCGGCAGGAAACCCCTCCGGGATCGCGAGAAAGCGGCGGCGTGACCCATGAAAAAGCGCCGAAAAGTTTACGGACTACCAATCGACAAGAAGAAATTTTAAGGAGGTATTGAATGAAAGTTACACGGCGAGATTTCATCAAGGTTACGGGCCTTGGGGCGGCAACGATCGCCCTGAGCCAGCTGGGTATCGATCTGGGACCAGCAAAAGCCTACGCGAAGGAGCTGAAGATTAAAGGCGCGAAAGAAACCATCTCCATCTGCCCCTTCTGCTCGGTATGCTGCCATTACATCGCTCATACGAGGGACGGCAAGGTCGTGAGCACCGAAGGCGACCCCGGCTATCCGGTCAGCGAAGGCGCACTGTGCGCAAAAGGCGCGACCATGAATTCCATGATCAACAGCCATCACCGGATCGTGAAACCCATGTACCGCGCTCCATACAGCGATCACTGGGAAATCAAGAGCTGGGACTGGATGCTGAACCAGGTGGCCCGGCGGATCAAAGAAACCCGGGACAAGAATTTTAAAACCACCAATGAAAGCGGCCAGGTCGTAAACCGGGTGGAAAATATTTTTCACCTGGGCTCCTCCCAGATGAGCAACGAGGAATTGGCCCTCTGGCATCAGGCCCTGCGGGCCATGGGTGTCGTCTGGATGGATCATCAGGCCCGTATCTGACACAGCCCCACGGTTGCGGCTCTGGGAGAGTCGTTCGGACGCGGCGCGATGACCAACCACTGGATCGATATCAAAAACAGTGACTGTATTGTAATTATGGGCAGCAATGCCGCCGAGCATCACCCCGTTTGTTTCAAATGGGTATTAAAAGCCAAGGAAGAAAGAGGGGCCACCATCATCCATGTGGACCCCAAGTTTTCCAGGACCTCCGCACGGTCCGATTTTCACGTGCCTCTTCGTTCGGGAACCGATATCGCGTTTCTGGGCGGGATGATCAAATACATCATCGACAACGAAAAATATTTTAAAGAATATATCACGGAATACACGAACGCATCGTTTATCGTGGGGAGCAAGTTCGATTTCAAAGACGGCCTCTTTACCGGCTTTGACCCGAAATTGAGCACCTACGACAAATCCTACTGGGCATTCGAACGGGACGCCAACGGCGTGCCGAAAAAAGACAAAAGCCTCAAGAATCCGAAATGCGTTTTCCAGCTTCTGAAGAAACACTATTCCCGGTACGATTTAAACAAGGTTTCGGATATCACCGGCGTTTCAAAGGAAAATCTCCTCAGGGTCTATGAGACCTATTCCGCGACCGGGAAACCCAACAAGAGCGGAAACATGATGTACGCTCTCGGCTGGACCCAGCATACGGTCGGCGTTCAAAACATCCGAACATGTTGCATGGTTCAGCTGCTGCTGGGCAACATCGGGGTCGCGGGCGGCGGCGTTCAGGCGCTTCGCGGCGAACCGAACGTACAGGGCTCCACCGACCATGCCATGCTCTATCATATCCTGCCCGGTTATCATTCCGTGCCCCGCGCCCAATGGGCCACGCTGGCGGATTACCTGAAGGCCAATACGCCGGTCAGCAAAGACCCGATGAGCGCAAACTGGTGGCAGAACCGTCCGAAATACGTGGTCAGCCTGCTGAAATCCTGGTTCGGCGACGCGGCCACCAAGGAAAACGGTTTCGGGTATGAATGGCTTCCGAAAGCCGAACCTCCAAAAGGCCTGGAACAGGGCGATTATTCCCACCTGTGGCTGTTTGACCGGATGTACAAGGGAAAAGTCAAGGGCGGATCGATCTGGGCGCACAACCCGGCCCAAAGCATACCCAACAGCAACAAGGTGAGAAAAGCCCTTGACAACCTGGACTGGCTGTACTTTGCCGAGATCCATCAAAACGAGACCACCGATTTCTGGCATCGCCCGGGGGTCAATCCGAAGGACATCAAAACGGAAGTTTTCGTTTTCCCATCCTGCCACCGCGCCGAAAAGGAAGGAAGCGTCAGCAACAGCGGACGCTGGGCTTTATGGCACCATAAGGCCGCCGAACCGGCGGGCGATTCCAAACCCATGGGGCAGATCATGGTGGAAATCATGAACAAGGTAAGGGGTCTGTACAGGAAAGAAGGCGGGGTTTTCCCGGAACCGATATTGAACCTGAACTGGCCCAGCTCTTTTGACGCGGAAAAAGTCGCCAAAGAGATCAACGGCTATTACCTCAGCGGCCCGAACAAGGGGAAGTGCGTACCCAGTTTTGCCGCCCTCGCCGATGACGGGTCGACTTCCTGTCTGAACTGGCTCTATTGCGGAAGTTTTACGGAAGATGGAGTCAACCTGATGAAGCGGCGCGATCTGTCCCAGACCGATCTTCAGGCGAAAATCGGCCTGTTCCCGAATTTCTCATGGTGCTGGCCGGTCAACCGCAGAATTCTGTATAACCGGGCTTCGGTAGATAAGAACGGAAAGCCCTTCGATCCGAGCCGGACGATCATTCAGTGGGACGGAAGCAAGTGGGTCGGCGATGTGCCGGACGGCGGATGGCCTCCGATCGCAACCGGACAGGGAAAATATCCTTTCATCATGCAGGTGGAAGGCCACGGGGCGCTCTACGGCCCCGGCCGCGAGGAAGGGCCGTTCCCCGAGCATTATGAACCGATCGAAACCCCGGTCAAAAAGCATCCATTCTCCAAGCAGCTCAACAACCCCTGCGCCAAGATTATGAAGAGCGATGCCGACAAGCTGGCGCTCCCCGCGGATCCCAAGTATCCCATCGTTCTGACCACCTACAGCCTGACGGAACACTGGTGCGGCGGCGGGGAAACGCGAAACGTGCCGTCCCTGCTCGAGGCCGAACCGCAACTGTACGTGGAGATGAGCGAACAACTGGCCGCGGAAAAAGGAATCAAAAACGGTGAGCCGGTCATTATCGAAAGCGCCAGAGGAAGGGTAGAGGCCGTGGCAATGGTCACCATGCGGATGACCCCGTTTAAGATCCAGGGCAAGACCGTCCATGAAATCGGAATGCCCTTTGCCTTTGGTTGGACCACGCCGGGAGTCGGCGATGCAACAAACCGTTTGTGCGTCGCGGCCGGTGATCCGAACACCACCATTCCCGAATACAAGGCCTGCCTCGTCAACATCCGGAAGGCCGACAAGGTGACCGAACTGTCATAAGAAGCGAAAAAGCGGGCGGCCGGACTTATGCCCGCCCGCTTATTAAAAAGGGAGGAACAACTTTATGTCAAAATCATTTTTCATCGATGTAACCCGGTGCACCGCGTGCCGTGGATGCCAGGTAGCCTGCAAGGAATGGCAGGGCTTTCAGGCTAACAAAACAACACAGCTGGGTTGGGGGAGTCACCAGAATCCGCCCGACCTGAATCCCTATAACTACAAGGTGGTTCGTTTCAAGGAACATAAAATCGGCGATCGCGTCACGTGGAATTTCTTTTCCGACCAGTGCCGTCATTGTATCGAACCGCCCTGCAAGGATGCGGCCGACGGTTATATGAAGGGGGCCGTCGTCATTGACGAAGACACCGGAGCGGTGATCTACACCAACCTGACCCAGCAATTGCCCAAAGAGGCGTTCGAGCAGATGCGCAACGACTGCCCCTATGATATTCCGCGTCGCAATGACGGAACCGGAATCATCAACAAATGCGACATGTGCAACGAGCGGGTCAGGGCCGGACTGATCCCCATGTGCGCCAAAGCCTGCCCCACCGGAGCGATCAATTTCGGTGACCGGGACCAGATGCTCGAGATGGCGGAAAAACGACTCGCCGTCGTGAAAAAAGAATACCCCGACGCCCAACTGATCGACGCGGATTCTATCCGGGTGGTCTACCTGATTACCGACAAGCCGGAATATTATCACGATTATGTTCTGGCGCAGGGGCCGGTGGGCATCACGCGTTCGGCAGCACTCGCAAAGCTGACGGCGCCTTTGAAAAGACCTTTCAAAACCCTGCTGGGATAGCCGGCAAACCCAACGATCAAAGAGGGAGATTTCATCTCCCTCTTTTTTTCATTTTTAATTATCTGATAATTGTTTTATGGGGTTTTTATGTCCGAAAAAGAAAATTTTTCTCCCGATCAGATTGCAAAAGCGGTGGAGGAAGTCAGAAAACTGAAGCCGAATTACGGCCGCATGCTCGATCTTTATGAAAAAATTTTTACGGCCCAGGAGGATTCTCGTAATGAGACTCATGTCGAACCCGTGGAAATTCCACCCGATATTCTGGCTGTAAAAACAAAAGAAGAATTTCCGCTCATCGACATTTCACAGTTTGCAATTGACGAAAAAACCGCTGCCGCTCTTTTCAGGAATTTATGCGACATTTTACAAAACGCGGCTGGTGAAATGCCTGAATCCGCCCGGGCGATTGCAGAAGCGCTTAATGAAAAAAAACTGGATTTGCACACTCTTTTTCAGGCTTTTCTGAAAGCCGACGAGGATTTTTTTCAAAAAATCGCCGATGAACTGAAAATCGATAAAAAGACGCTCGGTTTCATCGCTTACAACAGCGTAAAGCCTTCCCTGGCCCGGTGCGCGGAGCAACTTTCAACCCTGCTTGACAAAAATCTGCCCTGGAAAAAGGGATACTGCCCGATTTGCGGATCCCCGCCGATCCTTTCGATGTTCGGAAGCAACGGGCAACGGTTTTTCTTCTGCGGCTTCTGCTGGCACAAATGGGCGACGCAAAGAATCTATTGCCCATTCTGCGAAAACACGGACCATAATGACCTTCATTATTTCGATATCGAAAATGAAGAGGAACACCGGGTGGACGTCTGCGACAATTGCGGAAAATACATCAAGACGGTGGACACCCGAAAAACAAACCGTGTGATTTACCCTCCCCTGGAACATCTTTCCACAGCGCACCTCGACATTAAAGCAAAGGAAATGAAGCTGACAAGCGAGATAGCGGTTGGATTTTAATTAAAACGGTTTCTATAAACCCCCCCTTCGGTCCGATCCCCGAGTCGGACCGATGCCTCCGATTCTAAAAATACGGGATTGTATTCCCGTGGCGTAAAAATTATCGCCTTCCTTGAACCTGAATGAAATTGAGAATTTTCCAACCAGGCCTCACGATGTAATCGTCGTTCGCCGCCCTCCCCGCCATTAATATAAAACTTGTGACATATTCCGCGGCTCCTGTGGAGGCGGAGTTGCTTTCTAAAAATGACGGGTGCTTTGTAATATATGCTATTTGCAACATACTTGAATTATTACGTTTTCTGGAAAAAAACTATTGACATTCTCTATGATTGTCATTTATAGGCTCTATCGTTATGCCGAATCGAATTCGGCATGGAATCCGCGGTTCAATTAACCGGCACGGCCTTTTTCATATAAGCGCTTTCGGTAAACCAGGCATGTGGTTATTCATTGCCGAATCGGGCCGTTTCTCCGTCTCCCGGGAGGAAATCCCTCCGGGATGGCGTGAAAGCGGCGGCGTGACCCATGAAAAAGCACCGGAAAGTTAACGGACTGCCAATCGACAAGAAGAAATTTAAAGGAGGTATTGAATGGAAGTTACACGGCGAGATTTCATCAAGGTCACGGGCGCCGGGGCGGCAGCGATCGCCCTGAGCCAGATGGGTTTCGGTATGGGTGCCGCGAAAGCCTATGCAAAGGAACTCAAGACTAGGGGCGCTATAGAAGTCCTCACAAGTTGCCCTTATTGTTCGGTCATTTGCCAGTATATCGCCCATGTCAGAAACGGCAAGGTTGTAAGCACGGAGGGCGACGCCGACTATCCGGTCAGCGAAGGCGCCCTGTGCGCAAAAGGCGCGGCAATGCTGTCCCAGATCAATAGCGACAAAAGATTGCTCCAGCCCCTGTACCGCGCGCCAAACAGTGACAAGTGGGAAGTAAAGGATTATGGTTGGATGGTTAAGAAAGTCGCCATGCGCATTAAAGATACAAGAGACAAATATTTTAAAGAAAAGAATGCGGCAGGGCAGGTCGTAAATCGCGTGGATGAACTGTTCCACATGGGTTCATCGCAAATGACCAATGAAGAACTATCTGTTACGCGTCAGTCGGTGGCTTGTCTTGGCATTGTAAATATCGACCATCAGGCGCGCGTGTGCCACAGCTCAACCGTCCCGGCGCTTGCGGAATGTTTCGGCCGCGGAGCGATGACAAATCACTATATTGATGTAAAGAATACGGATTGCTGTTTAATCATCGGCAGCAACGCCGCCGAGCATTATCCCATGGTTTTTCGATGGATAATGCGGGCAAAGGAAGAAAGAGGAGCAAAAATCATTCACGTCGACCCCAAATTTTCAAGGACCTCGGCGAGAGCGGACCTCCATGTGCCGATTCGTTCGGGCACCGACATTGCTTTTGTGGGCGGCATGATCAAATACATAATCGACAACGACAAATACTTTAAAGATTATGTGGTCAATTATACGAATGCGGCATTTATCGTCAGCGATAAATTTAAATTCAATGACGGATTATTCACAGGATATGATGCGAAAAAGAAATTGTATGATAAATCGACCTGGAAATTCGAATTCGACGCCAACGGCATTCCGAAAAGGGATAAAACCCTTCAGAATCCCCGATGCGTTTTTCAACTGCTGAAGAAGCATTATTCCAGATACGACATCAAAAAGGTATCCGCCGTTACAGGCGTGCCTGCCGAAAAAATTAATAAAGTCTATGAATTATATACGACAACCGGAAAACCGGACAAAGCCGGAACGATCCTGTATGCGCTTGGCTGGACGCAGCATACCGTAGGTGTTCAGTACATCCGCACGGGCGGCATTGCCCAGCTCCTGCTCGGCAACATCGGCATCGCCGGCGGCGGTGTCAATGCAATGAGAGGCGAACCCAACGTGCAGGGAGCAACAGACTATGCCATACTGTACGATAAATTGCCGGGCTACCACCCGATGCCCCGTGCCGATCTTCCTAAGCTTGAAGATTACAATAAAAAGTTTACTCCGATCTCTACAGATCCGGAAAGCGTCAACTGGTGGAAGAACCGGCCGAAATACGTGGTCAGCCTGCTGAAAGCCTGGTACGGCGACGCGGCAACCAGGGAAAACGATTTTAGATACGACTGGCTTCCGAAACTCGATTCGGCTACGAGCTGGGACGCGGGCGACAATTCCTTCATGTTCCATTATGACAAAATGTATAAAGGCGGGATCAAAGGCGGTTCAATTTTCGGTTCCAATCCGGCCCAGTCCCTTCCAAACACCAACAAGATAAGGAAAGCCATGGGGAATCTTGACTGGCTGTTTATTGCGGACATCTTTCATAACGAAACAACGGATTTCTGGCATGGTCCGGGCATGAATCCGAAAGATATCAAAACAGAGGTTTTCCTTTTCCCCTCAAGCCACCGCGTTGAGAAAGAAGGCAGCGTCAGCAACAGCGGCAGATGGATAATGTGGCACTATCAGGCCACGAAACCCAGGGGCGACTCGAGAGCCATGGGACAAACCATGATCGATGTTATGAACGAAGTGAAGAGACTGTATAAGGAAAAGGGCGGCGCATTCCCGGGACCTATTGTGAACATGGATTTTTATGACAGATATGACGCGGAATTAATTGCGAAAAAATGCAACGGCTATTATGTAAGCGGCCCTAAAAAGGGAACCCAGGTGTCCAGTTTTGCCGAATTCGCAGATGACGGTTCAACGGTTTCTCCATGCTGGGTGTATGCCGGCAGTTTTACGGAACAAGGCAACCAGATGAAAAACCGCGATCTGACGCAGAACGAGAGGGAAGCCAAATTAGGACTCTTTCCAAAATTTTCATGGTGCTGGCCGGTCAACCGCAGGATTCTGTACAACCGGGCATCGGTTGATTTAAACGGGAAGCCGTGGGATCCCTCTCGTGCCGTTATCGAATGGGACGGCAGCAAATGGATCGGCGATGTTCCCGATGGCGGAGCGCCGCCGATGTCATCAGGAAAAGGCACACATCCGTTTATCATGCAGACCGAAGGATTTGGACGCCTTTTCGGCCCCGGACTTGTTGACGGTCCGTTTCCGGAACATTATGAGCCGATTGAAACTCCCGTCAAAAAGCATCTGTTCTCAAGTCAGCTGAACAACCCGTGCGCAAAGGTCATCCAAAGCGATCTCGACAAGATAGCGGCCCCCGCGGATCCCAGGTATCCCATCGTTCTGACCACATACAGCCTGACGGAACACTGGTGCAGCGGGAGTGAAACGAGAAATACTCCCCCCCTGCTTGAAGCCGAGCCCATGCTTTATGTGGAGATGAGCGAGGAGTTGGCCAAGGAAAAGGGAATCAAAAACGGCGACGGAGTGATTATCGAAAGCGCGAGAGGCCGGGTTGAAGCCGCGGCCATGGTCACCATGCGCATCACCCCGTTTAAAATCCAGGGTAAAACCGTCCATCTGATCGGAATGCCGTTCTGCTTCGGCTGGACAACTCGCGGGTGCGGCGATTCAACCAACCGTCTGAATGTCTCGGCGGGCGATCCGAACACCACCATTCCAGAATCCAAGGCCTGCCTCGTCAACATCCGGAAGGCGGACAAGGTGACCGAACTGTCATAAAAACGAAAAACGGGCGGGCTTGCCCCTGCCCGCCCATTCAATAAAAAGGGAGAAAACAACATGTCAAAATCATTTTTTATCGATGTAACCCGGTGCACGGCGTGCCGTGGATGCCAGGTCGCCTGTAAGGAATGGCAGGGCTTTCAGGCTAACAAAACAACCCAGCTGGGTTGGGGGAGTCACCAGAATCCGCCCGATCTGAATCCCAGGAACTACAAGATCGTTCGTTTCAAGGAACATAAAATCGGCGACCGGGTCACGTGGAATTTCTTTTCCGACCAGTGCCGTCATTGTATCGAACCGCCCTGCAAGGATGCGGCCGACGGCTATATGAAGGGGGCCGTTGTCATCGACGAATCCACCGGAGCGGTGATCTACACCGACAAAGCCAAGAAATTGCCCAAAGAGGCGTTCGAGCAGATGCGCAACGACTGCCCCTATGATATTCCTCGGCGCGACGATGCCACCGGTATCATCAACAAATGCGACATGTGTTATGACCGGGTAAAGGCCGGGCTGATTCCCATGTGCGCAAAGGTCTGCATCACATCGGCGATCAATTTTGGAGACCGGGACAAGATGCTCGAGATGGCACAAAAACGGCTCGCCGTCGTGAAAAAAGAATACCCCGACGCCCAGTTGATCGACGCGGATGATATCCGGGTGGTCTATCTGATCACCGACAAGCCGGAATATTATCATGATTATGTTCTTGCGCAGGGGCCGGTGGGCATCACGCGTTCGGCAGCACTCGCAAAGCTGACGGCGCCTTTGAAAAGACCTTTCAAAAACCTGCTGGGATAGCCGGCAAACTCTACGATCAAAGAGGGAGATTTGATCTCCCTCTTTTTTTTAAGTTTGAAACGATTATTTTTTAATGGGGTTTTTATGTCCGAAAAAGAAAATTTTTCTCCCGATCAGATTTCAAAAGCGGTGGAGGAAGTCAGAAAACTGAAGCCGAATTACGGCCGCATGCTCGATCTTTATGAAAAAATTTTTACGGCCCAGGAGGATTCCCGTAATGAGACTCATGTCGAACCCGTGGAAATTCCACCCGATATTCTGGCTGTAAAAACAAAAGAAGAATTTCCGCTCATCGACATTTCACAGTTTGCAATTGACGAAAAAACCGCTGCCGCTCTTTTCAGGAA
>JAHDSC010000089.1 GCA_018432925.1 Desulfobacterales bacterium
GACGACGAGGAATCCATTCGCACGGCGGGCGAGGCGATTCTTTCCCGGTTCGGATACCGGGTACTTACCGCGGCGAACGGGGAGACAGCGCTGGAGATATATCGCGGGAACCGCGAGCGGATCGATCTGATCATCCTCGATTTGAGCATGCCGGGCATGGGAGGCAGAAAGTGCCTGGAGAAGATTCTGGAGTTCGATCCGGAAGCAAAAGTGCTTATCGCCAGCGGTTATTCGGCGACCGGGCCGATACGGGAAACGATGGATGCCGGGGCCAGGGGATTTATCGGCAAGCCTTACCATATGCGAAACATCCTCAACGCGGTTCGAAATATACTCGAACAGGAATAAAGCGTTTTTTTCTTAGACCGGTGCATTGGATCGTTTCATTGCTTGATATCCGCATGATAACTCTGAAGGGATTTGATTTTTCCCGCACCTTTTCTCCGCGCAGCGATTCCCTTTGCGGCCGCTAAAGCTGCAGCCGTGGTTGTAATATTCAAAATTTTATACTTGATTGCCGCTTTACGGATATAAGAACTGTCTTCCTTGCTTCGCTTGCCGCTGGGAGTATTGATAATTAAATCGATCTCTCGGTTTTTGATGGCATCCATGATATCCGGCCGACCGTAACCCAGCTTGTGTATCAGCTCGGATTCGATACCCCTGGATTCCAAAAACTGATGGGTTCCTTTTGTAGTCAGGATCTTGAAACCCATTTCCTTGAATAGCCGAATCGGTTCAAGCGAGCTGGATTTGTCTTTGTTTGCGATGGTGACCAGAACAGTTCCTTCAATCGGCAGCGAAAGTTTCGTAGCTTCCTGGGATTTAAAGTAAGCCAGGCCGAAAGAATCCGCCAGTCCCAGCACTTCTCCTGTCGATCTCATTTCCGGTCCCAGCACCGGATCCACTTCTGGAAACATGTTAAAAGGAAAAACAGCCTCTTTGACACCGAAATAAGGGATGCTTTTCGATTTCAGGTTCAAATCGGCAAGTTTTTTCCCCAGCATGATCTGAGTGGCAAGCCTTGCCATTGAAACGTTGCAGACCTTGGAAACGATTGGTACGGTACGCGAGGCTCTCGGATTGGCCTCCAAAATATAAACCGTGTCGTTGGCGATGGCATACTGAATATTCATCAGACCGATCACATTGAGTTCAATCGCGATTTTGCGAGTGTATTCATAAATCGTTTCGATGTGCTTTCGAGGAATGCTTACCGGCGGAATCACGCAAGCCGAATCCCCGGAATGCACCCCCGCCATCTCGATGTGCTCCATTACGGCGGGTACGAAAGCATCGGTTCCGTCGGCGATTGCATCGGCTTCGCATTCAATTGCATTTTCCAGGAATTTGTCGATTAAAATCGGCCGCTCCGGCGAGACATCAACCGCTTCCCTCATATAATGCTTCAGCATTTCCGCATCTTGCACGATCTCCATGGCCCGACCTCCCAGTACATAAGATGGACGAACCATCAAGGGAAATCCGATTTTCTTCGCGATTTCGAAAGCCTCTTCAAAGGTGCTGGCCATACCCGAATCCGGCTGGGGAATTGCCAGTTTTCGCATCATTTTGTTAAACTGGTCCCGGTCTTCCGCCAGATCGATGGCATCGGGAGAGGTGCCTAGAATTTTTACCCCCGCATCGGCCAGGCTTCTGGCGAGATTCAGCGGCGTCTGGCCGCCGAATTGAACGATTACCCCCTCCGGTTTTTCTTTCTCATAAATGCTCAAAACATCTTCGACGGTCACCGGCTCGAAATAGAGTTTGTCGGATGTATCGTAATCGGTGGAAACCGTTTCCGGATTGCAGTTAACCATGATTGATTCATACCCTGCATCACGGATGGCAAAAGCGGCATGCACACAACAATAATCGAATTCGATTCCCTGGCCGATCCGGTTGGGTCCTCCTCCGAGAACCATTACCTTTTTTCGATCACTGACGATCACCCGGTCGGATGCATTGTAGCTCGAATAGTAGTAGAAGGCATTATGAACGCCGCTGACCGGAACCATCTCCCAGGATTCGAAAATACCCAGGGCAACTCGTTTTTGCTGAATATTTTTTTCCGAGGTCTCAAGCAACCGGGACAAGTACTTATCGGAAAAACCATCCTTCTTTGCCTGGGTCAGAAGTTCATCCGGCAGTTTGCCTCGTTTGTATTTTAGAATATTTTCTTCCAGTTCCACCATTTCTTTCATTTTTTGGATGAACCATGGTTTTATGTATGTTTTTTCGTAAAGCTTTTGAACGTCCGCACCTTTGCGTAATGCTTCGTACATGATGAACTGCCGTTCGCTGGTCGGCATAGACAACATATTCATCAGCTCGTTCAAAGTTTTCTTGTTGAAATCCTTTGCGAAGCCCAAGCCATGGCGATTGATTTCCAAAGAACGGATTGCTTTTTGAAAAGCTTCCTTGAAATTTTTTCCAATGCTCATTACCTCTCCGACGGCTCGCATCTGGGTTCCGAGCCTGTCTTCAACGTTTCGGAACTTTTCAAACGCCCATCGAGCGAATTTCACGACAACATAATCACCGGACGGGGTATATTTTTCGAGGGTTCCATCTCTCCAGTAAGGAATTTCATCGAGGGTCAGCCCGCCGGCGAGGAGTGCCGAAATAAACGCAATTGGAAAACCGGTCGCCTTTGATGCCAGTGCGGATGAACGTGAGGTGCGTGGATTGATTTCAATTACCACCACTCGGCCTGTTTTCGGGTCATGGGCAAATTGGATATTCGTGCCTCCGATCACCTCGATTGCTTCCACAATATTGTAGGCATGCTTTTGAAGACGTTTCTGCAATTCAGAATCAATGGTCAGCATCGGTGCCGTGCAAAAAGAATCTCCGGTATGAACGCCCATGGCATCGACATTTTCGATGAAGCAGACGGTGATCATCTGGTTTTTTGCATCGCGAACAACCTCCAGCTCCAACTCTTCCCATCCAAGAACGGACTCTTCCACCAATACCTGGTTAACCATGCTCTCGGAGAGACCACGAGATGTAATGATGCGAAGTTCTTCGACATTGTAAACAAGACCGCCTCCCGTCCCCCCCAGGGTGTATGCCGGACGGATCACCACGGGATAGCCTAATTCTTCCGCAGCCAGTTCCGCATCCTCGACTTTATTTACGGCCCGGCTCTTCGGCATATCGATTCCGAGCCGCATCATGGTATTCTTAAAAGCCGTTCGATCCTCTCCCCTTTCGATCGCATCAATGTTTACACCGATGACTTTTACGCCGTATTTGTCAAGAACCCCGGATTTTGCGAGTTCGGCGGATAGATTTAACCCGGATTGGCCTCCCAAATTCGGCAGCAATGCGTCCGGACGTTCAGCGGCAATGATTTCGGTCAAGGCTCGGCTATTAAGTGGTTCGATGTAGGTAATGTCCGCCGTTCCAGGATCCGTCATGATCGTTGCCGGATTTGAATTTACCAGTACAATCTCGTAACCGAGGGAACGTAGCGCCTTGCATGCCTGTGTACCCGAATAATCAAATTCACACGCCTGCCCGATGATGATGGGACCCGATCCGATGATTAATACTTTATTTATGTCGTTGCGTTTTGGCATAAAAGCTCCTTATCTATATCTTTCCTCATCATTTTACCATCCGGTCGATAGGAAAAATCAAAATCAATGGTGTCCAAAAAATTATCACCGATGAAGGCTTGGCATTGTTAGTTTTTTTATTATTCTTTTCAATCTTTCTATGGGCTGATGCGCAATATAGTTTCTGTTTAAAAATACACTGGAATTAAAACTCAAAATATTTTAAACAAATCCATTTATCGTTATAATCGGCTAAAATCAAGAAAAACCGTGAAACCGGAATAGAGGGAAGGGAACTGTTCGAGTTGCGAGAAAAAACCGATTTTACACCACATGAGGTTTTTTCCTCGATGCGTTTTAAATTACTATATTTTTGGGGCCATCCATGCATCTTAAGAGTCCGCCGTTTTAAACGGAATACCTGAAATTTCGACCCCCATGGTTCAATAAGTCCCCAAATTTTATTATAAAGTCTACAGGTATTATTTCCGATGTAGTTATAAAAGCGATTTCATGAGTACGAGAGACTATTTTTCCGATTCCGGGCCGGAAACCGGATCATGGAAATTCATCCGGAAAGATCCGATAAAATAATTACAAAAAATAGCGGATATTCGCCTGTTAAGTGTTTGACACCTGTAAAATAGTAAGTCTATATTTTTTATTATGATATCCGATGTCTTAGTGGAGATCTTCCTGGAAAGTTTTCTCAGAACCGCATGATGAGGCGTTTCATGTCGTTTTGTTAAAATCATCAACGCCGGATTCTTGTAAATTCTCAAAGGGATCAAACAACGGAACGTACATTTTGAAACCCGCTTTTTATAAAAACAATTGAAACACTTCTTAGGGACTTATGGCTGCCGACAAACCGGTTGTGAAAATGCTTTGGGGCATTGTGCTTATTCTCGCAGGGCTCGGCGTTTTCTATCGAATACCTCAGGTTATGCCTGAAATAGAAACCATCGAACAGTTTGCCTCCATTTCATGGTTTATCCGATTTTGTTTCTATTTTCTAGGGATTCTTCTCGTAGGCGCTGGATTGAAAAGATGCCGTGACAGCTATCAAAAATTCAAAGGCAGAGGTTCAAAAACATCTCAATAGAATTGCCACCCAATAAAAAAAGAATATATTCAATATGTTGAAAAATATAGACAATTCCAATAACGAAAAAGAAGACGTGCAATACCTAAAGGCTGAAGCGGGGAGCAGATCCAAACTCCAGGATATTGGCGACAGAATCTATGCCGCTTCCAATCTGGAGGAAATCATTTTTGATCTGGAAAAGGAGATCACCGCACTTTTCAATGCGGAACGTCTGACTGTCTATGTGGTTGACGGAATAAAACGGGAATTGGTATCACATTTCAAATCCGGAAATGAAATAGCCGATATCCGCATTCCGATATCCATAAACAGCATTGCGGGGTTCGCCGCTCTGAATCACAGAATTTTAAATGTTAAATGCGCATATGAGCATAAAGAGCTTGCCTCAATCGATCCAAATTTGAAATTCGATCCCGCATGGGACGGAAAAACAGGATTTACCACGAGGGAGGTTCTGGCGGCTCCGATTGTTTTCAAGACCTTTCTTCTGGGCACGGTTCAACTGATCAACCAGAAAGACCGCAACCCGTTTACAAAAAACGACGAACAAAATATAACGGAATTGGCGGAGATTCTCGGCAATGCTTTGTATAATCAAAAAAGGATGGCCGCGAAAGGTAAAACCAACAAGTTTGATTATTTGCTTGAAAATCATATTCTGACGCAGAAGGAGCTCAAAAAAGCGATCGTCACGGCCGGCCAGGAAAAAGGGCCTATTGAAAATATATTGATCCGGGATTTTAAAATTCCGAAATCAGAAGTCGGGAAATCTCTCAGTAAATATTATAATGTTGATTTTGTTGAATATAACCCCAAGATACCGATCCCTGGCGAACTCATCGTAGGTTTGAAGGTCTCGTTCATGCGCAACAATGTATGGGTTCCCTTGCGCATGGAGGATAACGCAGTTGTAATCGCTGTAGACAACCCGAATCATCTTCAGAAAATTGACGAAATAAAGTCTCTTTTTCCAGGTAAAGGGCTGAAGCTGTGCGTTGCGCTAAAACAGGATATCCTCGATCTTATCGCCCTTTTTACGCAGGACGAACAAGAGCTGGCTGCGATCGATGATATCCTGTCTCAGTTGCAGGAAGAAGCGGAAGATATAGAAGAAGGCGAATCCGGATTGGATGAGGGAGACAGTGCGGTTATTCAGCTCGTCAATAAAATCATTCTTGATGCCTATTCCCGAGGCGCTTCCGATATTCATATTGAGCCCTACTCGGGAAAAGAAAACACCCAGGTCCGCCTCAGGGTTGACGGAAACTGTTATTTATACCAGACGATTCCCTATAATTATAAGAATGCGGTGATATCCCGTTTAAAGATCATGGCCGATCTGGATATAGCGGAAAGGCGAAAACCTCAGGACGGTAAGATCGCCTTTAAAAAATTCGGCGGAAAAGACATCGAACTCCGGGTCGCAACTGTTCCGACCGCGGGAGGGATGGAAGATATCGTCATGCGTATTCTTGCCGCCGGAGAGCCGATTCCACTCGAGAATATGTCTTTTTCCAAAAATAATTTAGAGAATTTTTTGAGCGCAATTTCAAAACCCTATGGTATTATTTTTGTTTGCGGTCCTACAGGTTCAGGCAAAACGACTACTTTGCATTCCGCCCTTGGGTATATTAATAAGCCGGAAAGAAAAATATGGACAGCCGAAGATCCGGTTGAAATCACTCAAAAAGGTCTGCGGCAGGTTCAAGTAAAGCCCAAGATCGGTTTCGATTTCGCTACCGCAATGCGAGCATTCCTCAGGGCGGATCCGGATGTTATCATGGTCGGTGAAATGCGAGACAAAGAAACCACGCAGATTGGCATAGAAGCTTCATTGACAGGCCATTTGGTGTTTTCAACCCTGCACACGAACAGTGCCCCGGAGAGCATTACACGGCTTCTGGACATGGGAATGGACCCATTTAATTTCGCCGATGCCGTATTGTGCGTTTTAGCACAACGCTTGGTTCATACTCTATGCAAAGATTGTAAACAGGCCTATCATCCGACAAGAGAAGAATACGATGAATTGGTTCGCGAATACGGCGAGGAATATTTTGAAAAGAGTTTAAACATACCCTACACGGATGATCTGACCTTGTTCAAACCAAACGGTTGTGCTTCGTGCAACAACAGTGGATATCGGGGTCGAATGGGGATTCATGAACTGTTGATGGGAACGGATGAAGTGAAAAAATTGATTCAGAACAGAGCGAGAATGGAGGATATCCGCACCCAGGCCATCAAAGACGGAATGACAACACTTAAACAGGATGGAATAGAAAAGGTTTTTTCCGGGCGCTGCGACTTTCTGAATGTCAGAAAGGTCTGTATCAAGTAAGTTTTGTTTCGGATGCCGGTTGCTGCTCCAGGGAAAGGATATCCGGGGATTAAGTTAAACGGACGAAGGCCCGACCCTGAGCAACAAAACAGGTTCCATATCCGAGGCCAAAAGTATTAATCTTTCGGCTCACCTTCGGCTTTTATTCGCCGCTTCCATGAATTTTTTCAGTTGGCTGTCATAATACGCGAGATCTTTCGGGACCATATCAATTGCCTGAATTTCAGCAGACACGGCTTCTTCGAACCGGGCATTTACATAATAACTTTCAGCAAGGGTATCATATATATGGGGGGCCTTCTTAAGTGCTGCGGCATTTTTTGCATGGACGAGAGCTTTTTTAGGGTCTCGTAATTTTTCAACTCCGCAGGTTGCATAAATCCAGGCAAGATTATTCAAAACCTCTGGGTTTTCAAACTCCGTATCGATTGATTTTTCATATGCCTCAATCGCTCCCTGGAAATTTTTGGAACCGTAGCGCAAGTCTCCCAATATTCTGTAAATTTCTGCATTATTCGGTGTTTTCTCGATTTCCCGCATTAATGCTTTTTCAAAAAAATGAGCATTTAATTTTCTCCCCGTATCCCCCGAATTGAGATTATATCCAATACCACCAATCAGAAAAAATACCATCAGATAAACGATGATGCTTTTTCGTATCTTGCGGTCCTGACGCGTGATCCACTTTTTGTCGGCTTCGCATTTTTCAAGATATGCGATCCGTTCTTGGATGCTGAAATGATGCCAATTTGGTTTGTCGGGAGACTGACCGCTGGTTGAAGCGATCTTTTTCAGGGTGGATATCAGTGATTTCGCGTTTTCGAAGATCGTATATATGTAAATATCTGCCTGTCGCTCGAAGTTCCGCATAAAGTAACCGAAAATATAACGAAAATAGATAACAAAAATGAAAATGATTACCAGGCTGAAGACTGCTGAAAGAAGAGCGCTCTGATTCAGACCGAAAATATCGGTCAGTCGATAGATCGGTATCGTATAAATAAGAAAAAAAACAATCAGGTCAAAGGTTGCA
>JAHDSC010000157.1 GCA_018432925.1 Desulfobacterales bacterium
ACGCTTGCGCGTCGCGGGAATGCGGCGGTGACCTGCTGTTCCACTGACTTGCCCGCTCCGCGCAAGCGCTGCGCGAACAAGCCAGTGGACCTGACAGGGTCTGGCCTCCGCTGACCGGACTCGGGAGCAAGCGCCCAGCCGACCAGCTCCGCCAGACCGCCGCAGGTCACCGCCGCATTAGCTTCATTATCGAAAATGCAGACTGGAGGAAGGTTATTTTCAAGTATCATACATTCCCCTCAGAGGAATTCGCGAAATAGATAAGACCTTTCGGAATTCCTGCTTATTGAAAATAATGTATCGGTTGGATATTTTAGAAAATCGGATCCAAGGCAGCAGTCGCTCGAAGTGCGGCCGTTAGAATACCTCGGAGGTTCCAATCCAGATAATGGCGCGGTGCAATTTTTGCAAAACCGACTCTCCCCTTATTTCAAAAGAGCTCGGCGCTTTTCTTCCATGTATTCGGGAAAACCCCCGGAAGGCGCTTGCGGTTGCAAAGAAAGCCCATATAAAAAGCCGGATCGCTTTCGGGCTTCCGGAAAAGCCGCCCGGAGATCCTCAACAAGGCATCCGCTGTAACCTTTGCGTAAACGAATGCCGAATCCCCTCGAATAGCGTCGGATACTGCGGGGTACGGAAAAATGAACAGGGCAAAATTACTGGAGTATCTTCCGAAAGAGGAAAAGCATCATGGTATCACGATCCACTTCCTACGAACTGCTTAGCGGACTGGGTATGCCCCGGGGGAATCGGCGCGGGCTATCCGAGGTTCGCGCACTGTGAAGGCCCGGAAGAGGGATATGAAAATCTCGCCGTATTTTTTCATGCATGTTCATTTAACTGTCTTTATTGCCAAAACTGGCGGTTCAAAGAAGAAACGTTCAAACCGCATACCGTTTCCGTGCACGACCTGGTCGCCGATCTTGACGAAAAAACTTCCTGCATCTGCTTTTTCGGTGGAGACCCGACGCCCCAGATTCCGTTTTCATTGAAGGCGGCCCGGCTTTGTCTTAAAAAAAAGAAGGAGAGGATCCTGAGAACTTGTTGGAAAACCAATGGATCGATGCATCCAAAACTTCTCGACGAGATGATAGGAATCGCATTGAATTCCGGAGGCTGCATCAAATTTGATTTAAAGGCATGGAACGAAAACCTTCACATCGCGTTAACGGGGATAACGAATAAAAAAACCCTGGAAAATTTTTCGCGAGCCGGAGAAAAAATCAGCCGAAGACCGATACCTCCGCTTCTTATTGCAAGTACGCTTCTTGTCCCGGGCTATAAGGAGAGGGAAAGAAAATGTTCGATACTATCCGGCTTTCTTCAAATCAAGTTTTACCTCCAGGATATCGCCGTTGCCCATGGTTTGAATCTCAAATCCAAGTTTTTTCGAAAGATTAAGCATGCGTGTATTATCACGCAAAACCTGACCCACCAATTCTCTGGTACCCTGACTTCGGCAATAACGGATCAACTTTTGCATCAGAATTTTCCCCAGCCCGCGGCCTTTCATATCCGAACGAACGATTACGGCGAATTCGCCTCGGATATTGTCCGGATCCTTTACGACCCGAGCCACCCCAAGGGTCTCCGGCCGACCTTCCTCATTATCAGAAGTGGCAATAAATGCCATTTCCCGGTCATAGTCGATTTGGGTTAAACGCGCGATCACACTGTGCGATGGCTCTCTCATCAGCCCGAAGAGACGAAAACGGATATCTTCCGGCTCGAGCCTTCTGTACAGTTCCCTGTGCTCCGGCTCGTCTTCAGGGCGGATCGGGCGCAACAGCACCTGCCGTCCTTGGAAAGAAATCCGTTCTTCGTATCCGCCGGGGTAAGGTCGAATCGCTAAACGCCTGTCACCGGGCAATTCGGCAGGGGCTACCCGGATTCTCGCGTCCAGCGCCAAAACCCCTTTCGCATCGGCAAAAAGCGGATTGATGTCGATTTCAATAATCTCGGGGATATCGGCCATTATCTGAGACAACTGCATCAACGTCCGATAAATCGCATTCATATCGGCGGCGGGACGATTTCGGTAACCGGCAAGCAGTCTGGAAATTCGGGTACGTCCGACGAGTTCTCTGGCAAGCGTCATATTCAAGGGCGGCAAGGCCACGGCTCGGTCGCGAATAACCTCCACCGCCGTCCCCCCCTGCCCAAAAAGAATTACGGGACCGAAGACGGAATCAGTAGATGATCCAACGATAAGTTCGTAGGCGCCTGGCCTGCGTGCCATTTTCTGCACACTGAAACCATTGATTCTTGCTTTCGGATAAAGCTCCATCAGGCGCTTGATCATGCCATCGGCGACATCATGCACCTGTTCCGCCGTTTCCAGATCCAGAGCAACGCCTCCAACATCCGACTTGTGCGTAATATCCGGCGACAGGATTTTCACTGCTACCGGAAAACCGATTTCGACCGCCAATCGCACGGCGTCTTCGACCGTAGCGGCGACGCAGGTTAAAACGGTCGGAATCCCGTAAGCGGACAAAACCTCTTTTGCTTCGGGTTCCGTCAGTGATGCGTGACCGGAAGCCATGACTCTCTGAATGATCGGGCGGGCCATATCCATTCCCGCCTGAAACTCGGTAGGAATCGAGTCCGGCGTTTCCATCAGCATTTCTTGATTATGGCGGAAATTTACCATCTGCAGGAAACCATTCACCGCATCCTCCGGCGAGTCGTAAGTTGGCAATCCGGCTTCCATGAAAATCCGTCGCGCACGGGCCACTCCCGCAAGACCCAGCCAGCAGGAAAGAATGTTCTGCCGTGCGTCTTTCAGCACCGGCAGCAAGCCCTCCGCAATTTTTTCACTCGGCACGATTGCCGTCGGAGCGTGAATAAAAAGAATCGAGCTGGTCTCCAAATTCTGCAGAAGGATTTTGAACGCCGCCAGATAACGCTCTACCGGCGCATCGCCGATGATATCGACCGGATTTCCGTGGGACCAATTCGAGGGTAAAATTTTATCCATCTTCTCCATGGTGTCGTCAGACAGCGAAGTCAGTTGCCCCCCGCACTGAATGAGGTGATCCGTCGCCATAACCCCGGGCCCTCCGCCATTGGTCAGGATGAGAAGTTTATCGCCTTTCAAGGGACGTGCCCTCGCCAGGGTTTCAACCGAATTAAATAGATGCTCGATGGTATCTACTCGCAGAATACCGGCCCGCCGAAGGGCTGCATCGAAAACATCATCCGACCCGGCCATTGCCCCGGTATGGGAAAATGCGGCTTTGGCACCCTCGGACACGCGTCCCGCCTTGATCGCCAATACCGTCTTGTTACGCGATGCCGCTCGTGCAGCGGACATGAACTTACGTGAATCCTTGATCGATTCGATATAAAGCAAAATCGCACGCGTACTGAGGTCGTTCGCCAGGTAGTCCAAAACATCACCGAAATCGACATCCGCGCAATTACCCAGAGACACGAAATGGGAAAAGCCGATGCCCTGAGATTTCGCCCAGTCAAGAACCGCCGTCGCCAGCGCCCCGGATTGGGTCACAAAAGCGATTTTGCCCTCCGAGGGACTTGTATGACCAAAACTTGCGTTGAGCCCAAGCTCCGGAATGATGATTCCCACACAGTTCGGTCCTAGAATGCGCAACAAATAGGGTCTGGCTTCTTCGAGAGCGGCCTGCTGAAAAGTTCGCCCATGATCGTCGGTTGACAAATCCAACCCCGCAGTCAGCACAACCGCCGCACGAGTTCCATGTGCGCCGAGCTCCGCGATAAGCCCGGGAACCGCTGAGGGAGACGTGCAGATTACCGCCAGATCGGGAACCACGGGAAGACTTGCCACATCCGGATAGGACAACACTCCGCCGACCGATTTATATTTCGGATTCACCGGCATGATGGGTCCATGAAAGCCGGCTGCAAGCAAATTCCGCATGACCGTTGCACCGACGCTGTATGCTTTTTGAGAAGCACCAATGACGGCAATTGAATTCGGCCGGAACAAATAATCAAGATTGCGGATGCTCATAATCTTTCCTCCTTCGAAAAACCGGCAGGTTGACCATCAGATTTTTTTCCACTTTCCCGATTTCCATCAGGGAATGTAAAAAATCTCGCTGAAGCTTTTGCATAGCCCCTCCGATGGCCCGGTTGTGGCATCCGGCTCAAATTTCAATACTTAAAATCGTCAATGGATTTCATTGGAAAAATGATTGTCTTCCTTGAGCCGGAACGAAATTGAGTGTTTTTCAACAGAGGCTTCCCATTGAATTGTAGAAATAACGTTTACATCCGGAAATGAACGGATTCTGTCCATCATTCGCTCTCTCTGGTAAGTTCCTCCGGTGTCATTGTCCAAAACGGGGTCCCGTCACTTGTCAGGCGCATTTTAAATTCATAATAATCACCGATGGAGATTTTGGAAGCAATAACGATATCCTCCCCATTGATCTCCGTCCAAACGCCTTTTACAGTTACCTTGTCTCCCTTCTTGATTCGAATGGATGCGCTATCAATAAACCATTTGGGGCCCAGATGAACCGTGACGGTTTCATCCTCCGGGTCGCGGACAATCAGCGCCACACCGGGCGACATACCGGGAAGAGGAACGACTTCCTGATAACCGACAACAATCGCCTTGAATTTATCTCTCTCACTGGGAATATATAGTTTGTCATAAGCGCTGTTTTTTTCCCAGCCGCCCATATCTCGCTTTTCCTGGGCATTGCCGAAAGATAGGATAGAAACAGATGCAATGGTGAAAATCATCAACCATATGAAGTTCTTCTTCAAGTAATCGGCCATATTCTTCTCCCTTAATTTTCTCATTTTTATTTTGAACAAATGATGAGCGTGCCGGATGATTCAACAGATCCCTCTGGATGGATAGGGATTTTGGATAATACACGTAAGCTGAGCAAGTTAACCCTTTGGACGCAAATTATATTTTTGCGATATCGAGTTTTCTCCGCGCCTTCAGGCTTCCTCTTGGCTCAAAAAGGGGTATTGAGGATATTGTCGTCTTTATTTATATCGTTTGGCGGTATTCCATGCAAGCGGAAAAAGCTCGGTATGAAAAAGACCATCTCTCATTCATTTTTTGTTGATACGGTGGGAGAAAGTGTATATCATAAATTACCTCATATTTTGATGAAAAAATCCAAGAAAATCACCTTCCTGCTGTTTGAAAAACAAAGATCATCGGAATTCCCATGGCCAACCTGATAACGCTCATACGCTTTATCTTGCTTTTCATACTGGTGGGGATGGCTTATCAGCCGAATCCGAAGTATCAGCTGATCAACTTGCCCCTGCTTACGATTATTTTTATAATGGACGCCGTTGACGGCTACGTTGCACGAAAACGAAATGAAGCATCGTTGTTCGGCTCCATTTTTGATATCGTCGTTGATCGGATTGTCGAAAATGTACTATTGCTCATTCTCGTCGATCTGGATTTTATTCCCGTTTGGGTTGCAATCGTCTTTATTACACGCAGTTTTCTTGTCGATTCCATCCGTGCCCATGGATCTTCAAAAGGCCAGACTCCATTCGGAATGATGCGCTCAGCGTTTGGAAAATTTTTAGTCGCCGGACGGTTCATGCGCTTATTCTATGGGATTATAAAAGCGATAACCTTTGGATATATATTTTTAATCCAACCTTGGCCCGTTTTGTTCCCTGATTTTTACTCCCAACGGCTCGTAATAATCAATTCCATAAAGGAGATCTTGGTGTATGCTTCCGTGGCCATGTGCATTGCTCGCGGTCTGCCCGTATTAATCGAGTTCTCAATGAGTGAAAACGGCCTTTTCCCATTTCGAAAAAAGCCTTACAGCGCATCGCGATAACCGGCCGGCCGGCTCTTTACGGGCAGTCGAGGGATGCGGGGAGCAACGTATCAATCGGAGTCTTTTTATATCGGCGCCACTTATAACTTCGCATAAAATCTCATATTTTTAAAGCGAACGGGTAAAGGACACCCGCTTCTATTGGCAGGAGATCTTAAATGGCCCTGGTATTGGTTGATTTGGATGGAACATTGCTAAAAGGGATAAGCTCGGAACGGCTCTTTTTCCTAGAGCTTTTTCGGAAAAAGGTCCTTGGGATTCGGCAAATCTTTTCATTTCTCGGGTTTTCATTCCGCTGGTTTACCCGGTACGGGAAAAACGTTTGGAAGAAGAACAAAGCGTATCTTGCCGGACTGCACCATCAAACCATAAAAGCACTGGCCACGCAGTTTGTACAATCCGAACTGTCGAAACGTATTTGCCCCGAGATGAAAAAACGAATTGAAATACACCATCGAAATGGGGATGAAACGGTTCTTCTTTCCGGGACCCTGGATGCGATCGCCCTGCCGATTGCATCATTTCTCGGCATCAAGCATGTCTGTGCAACGAAATGTTCAACCATTGAAGCCCGATATTCTTCCGCCCCCCCCCTGATCCATCCATTCGGAAGAGATAAATTGAAAATCGGATTCAGTCTTTGCAGAAAGCTTGGATACGAATTGTCGGATTGTACCGCATATGGAGATTCTCCGGATGATATTCAACTGCTTGAATCCGTTTCGCACCCGGTGGCAGTGCATCCGAAGCCTCGCCTTCGAAAAATCGCGCTCCGCCGTTCGTGGGAAATTATCGATTCATAATGCGATTCCTTCGGCAGGATCTCGACTCCTTTTTATTTTCGTAATAGCCAGAGAATCAACGATATCACAATGCTGATTAAAACCATGGTGGTTATCGGAATGAATACTTTAAGATTCGGCTTGTCGATTATGATGTCCCCCGGCAGACGACCCAGCGGAAGTTTCCCTATCCACGGCCAAATCAACCCGATAATCACCAGTGCCACGCCGATAATGATCAGTGTTTTTTGCATTTTAATCGCTTATCTCACATCATATGGAGGTTCGCGGCGACGGATTGAATCTTTCCATCCCAACGAAAAACAATACGCGGTCCGACTGAAACCGTACCCCTTTCGCCGAAACGAAGGCCGAATTGAACCGGTTGACGACGGCTCAAAGCATACGGTAATGAAAACCATCTAAATCAACTCCGCGTCCAGGATATCAATGAGATCTCGTTGTGAAAAAGACGGATATCCCAACGCTTTTGCCTTGGATTCATCCTCAGGTCCGATATAGCCCCATGCGGCGAAAAGAAGAATAAGTTTCTCTTTCTCCCTCTGGAAATGACAGTCAATTTCACGCAGATTTTTGAGAGAATCGTCGATGATACAGTATTGAAAACCATTCGATCGCCTGCGAATTTGGTTCAGGTTCTCGATTTTCTTTACGCCCCTGTCGCCCGAATAAATATTTTCTTCAAGCACCTCAAGGTCGTGCGAACGACACAAATCAAGTACCGCTTTTCGGTTCTTATTCGTAAGAATTACAACCCGGCTGCCGCCTCGATGAATCAGTTCATCCCATAACGGCTGGTAGGGAATGTTCAGCGCCCTCCAACGCTCTTCATTTCTTTCGACAAACCGTTTTCTTGCCGCAAAAAAAATTTCCGTTCGTCGGGGTAGCGAAATCCCTGCGTTGTCGATTATATCACCGTATTCTTCTTGGCTGAGAAGTTCATGAGACCGGCGCCGGAAGTTCTTGATGCACCAACTCATCAAAGGAAGCGCATCGCCGGCGGATTGAAAATGAAAACGATTCCGTCGGAAAAGACCGACCAGATCTCCCGGGAGTTCTTCAAGAGAGATGAAAAGCTTGCCGGTGACTGCATTATATGCCGTCAGAGAAACTTCATCGAGCGTATTAAAGAGTACTCCGTCAAAATCAAATATTAACATCGTTTTTTTCCACAAACCGAAGAACCCTCTGCAAGCAAGAAATCATCGACCGTGATAAATTCTGATCGGCTTTTCGATTCGCCCGTTCACACCGCGGGAGGACACGGAAAATCCTTCCGCTGTCTCGGTTCATTAAAATGTCTCTAATCTTCCTACTCCTTGAATCTCTTCTCCTGCATATCTCCGTTTTGATTTTTATGCCCGTCGCTTTTCATGATTTCTTCCAGCTCGACTCCATCGACGATTTCTTTTCGGAGAAGGATGGACGCCAATATCTCAATCTTATCCCAATACTTGTCTATCAGCGTGCCGGCTTTCGAAGTCGCATCATTGATCCACTGGTTAATCCGGTCTTCCAGTTTCTGCTGAAACAACTGCTTATTGACATTTTGCGCCAAGGTATCGACATGTACATACCCGAGTTCATCATCCATTCCCAGATTGGCGATTGCAACATAGGACAGGCTCGTTGCCTGCTCCAAGTCATTGGATGCCCCGGTATCGATCCCTTGGAGGCCGAATTTTTTGATATTCGCCAGACGGCCGGCAAACATGACGCAGATGTTGTTGAATATCTCTTCCTTTGAAACATGCGCGGGGAAATCCTCCACATTGTAAGAAACAAATCCTCTCGACTCGAATCTCGGAGCAATGGTGACCTGCTCGATTTTTATATCCGGAAGCAGGATATAGGAAAGAACCGCATGGCCGGCTTCATGGTACGCTGCTTTTTTCAGATCTTCTTCAAGGTTTCTTATGTGCTTTTTTTCGATCTTGTAACCATACTTGATGTTGTTAATCTGTTCGATCAGTATCTGTTCGGTAATGAACTCCAAATTGTTACGGATTGCATAAAGCGCGGCTTCTTTTCCGATACGCTGCAAATCATAGCCATTCATCCCCGAAATATAGCTCACTACCTTATCCACATCGATTTTACCGTCATGAGGTTTTTCAAGAATCTTTTCGATAAAAAACCTCCTGGCTTCCTTGTCGAGTTCCGGGACTTCCACAAAGGTATCCACTCTGCCGGGAGCCACGATGGAAGAATCCACATCATCTCTGTTCGTGGCAGTGGCGATGGTGAATATGAATTCATCCGGATCCGATGAAACTGCGTCCAACTCCATCACCAGTTGGCCGGCGGGCATATTTGTATAGACCCCCTCAACAATGCCTTTCATGTCGATTTCATCCAGAAAAACGAGGCTCGGAGAAAACTCCTTGGCTTTTTGATACACCCGGCGAATGTAACTCGAATCAAACAAATCCTCTCCGGAAACATATATAAAAGGCAATTCCGCCTCCTTGGCAAACGCTTTTCCCAACATTGTTTTGCCGACTCCTTTGGATCCGTAAATCAGCAAGCCTTTGGGCATGCCGATATTGAACTTTTTAACAAGACCGGGATCTTTTAAAACGGTGATGATCTGCCGCAGGGTCTTTTTAATGATTTGATTGCCGGCGATATCTTCAAACCCGATTTTCGAAAACTCGATAACCGGTCGTTCCGACGGCAACAGGTCATGAGACGGAACCAGCTTTTCCAGTCTTGCACCATCTGCTGTAAAGAAAACATTATTATCCCGCTGAAGCTGCTTCCATTCCATTTCAATCGTTTCATTCTTTTTTGTAATTTTATCCGTCAGAGTGCCTCTCTCCATTTGAACTTGATCCAAGAATTCTTTAACCTGCCTGGAAGACGTGAAGATTACTTTTTCAGGAATGATTCGGGTGGCTCGAACAAATTCGGTTACTTTGTTAAAGAGCACTTCGGGTATTTTGCGCCGGATTCTTTCCGCATTTATATTCGGAGCAAATGTAAGTATCATCAATTTCACCAGTTGTTCAACATCTTCATATTCCAACTCGATATTCGTTTTCTCGATGAAATGCCTGGATAACCGCTGTAACGACTCGATACCGATTTTCACCATCGAATCAAGGCTCAGCTGATTAAACAGGACGATATAGTTCTGTGACATTGCGGAAATCATTTTGGGCGCAATCGCACTTTGGACGATGTCATACACCCATTTTTTCTCATTCGAAACGGCCTCCATCATCAGCGCCTTCGCACGGAGCGTGTTTTCCCTGATGGTATTCAAAAATTCTCTGTTTTGATAAAGTCCGCTGCCGAGTGAAGACGTAAAAACAATGATGGATTCTCTGAAATCGACTCCTCTTTCGGGTTCATCGCTGGTTATAAAATCCAGCAATGCGAGCTGCACCTGGTTTTCCGCTTTTTCAATCTCGTCAAAAAGAATAATCGATCTTGGATTTTTTTTTATAAATCTTGTAAGCTCACCTTCCCGGGTTCCTTCGAAAGCAACCTTTTGTCCCAGCAATTTACCTTCTTCTTCGATTACGCTATACCGCCCCATATCAAACCGCTTAAATGCATGAAAAGGGGTCAAAAACCGAGCCACGGTCTTGGCCAGATAAATTTTTCCAACATCCGGCGGACCTAGAAATGAAAAAATTGCCTTCGGCGGTACTTCAATCGGTTTATACCACATATGGATTAGCGCATTGATCGTCTCGTCAATCGCATATCCCTGGTCAAAGACAATTTTCTTGAGCTTGTTTTGCAGCTTTTCGTATTCCAGGATCATATTTTTATTCAAGGCGGCTTTTTCCACTTTTATTCCTTTGTCGTCGTAACAGACCCTTGAAGATCAGATCCATATCCGGCATTTTTTAGATTGCCGACGGTTCTTGACAGAATTTTTTTCTGAAATTTCGACCCCTCTTTTTAACAGTGAAAAGCTGCGAACCGGAACCGGTCTCCTTGTCTTCGGAAGTCCAGAGAATATTTCCCGGAAACATATACCGTAAGATCAGCCTGAAAATGGCGGGTACCTTGTAAGACTTGTACCAATGGAAAAGGTGATTGCTTCCCGCAGCGCTGCAATCCGTTGAATCGGATTTTTCGCTGCTGAAAACCGGACATGGATCGACCAGCTGTTTAACGATATGGCGAAGGCTCGCCGCTGTTTAATCCCATAGATGGGAAATCATTCTCTTCCACTCTTCCTCAGCGGCTTTTTTGTTTTTGAATTCGGATAGTTTCGGTTTTGATTATCTTTTCGCCGTGTACACCATCAAATCTCTTCGTTGCAAATCGCATGGTCTTTTTCTCAGTATGCTGAAGGGGATTGCCCCCCGATCATTTGCTCGAATAACGGCAATGAAGTCTGAAAAAGCAATCGTCTCACCAAGGCCATACCGTTTCAAGATATTCAAAACTTGGCCAAAGACCTTTGATATCGTGGATTTCAAGTGTGATTACGGGTGAATTTTTTTTTAGAGATTTCAAAATCTGAAAGAATTTTGGGAAGTCAAAATGACCCTTTCCCAATGTCATATGGTCATCGTGCTCGCCCAAATTGTCGTGGAGATGAACCTGCTCGAGGTGAGTTCCGAGCTGCTTCAGCCAGTTTTCAACAGAGGTTTCGCTGAAAACGGCCTGATGACCGATATCGAAACAAAACCCCAGGTCCTGATTTCCAAGATTTTCAAAAAATATCCGGAGATCTTCAGGGCCAGGCTCATAGACATTTTCCAGCATCAATAGAGCCCCCTCCTCTCTTACCTTGGGACCGAGCCAGCACCAGATCTTCAGACTGTTTTCAATCCATGCTTCCTTGAAATAACCGTGTCTCTTTTTTTCGTAGCCCGAATGACAGACAACGGTTTTCGGTTTAAAATAAGGAACCAGTTCAAGCACCTGCTCAAATCGATGCCGGGCTAACGCCCTTACGGATGGGTCGGTCGATCCGGGGGCCAGATCCACAAAAGGGGCATGAAGTGTTATGGTAAGGTTCTGCTTTTGAAGTTCCTTGGCGATATCGGTGAAATCAGAAAGAGAATAACGCTCAAGCGCAGCGGCATCCAGACCAATTTCCGGATTGAGCCGGTTTTGGAGAAAATAGTCAAGGAAGGTCTTGCGCAACATGGTAAACGGAATATTTACCTGCGTTTTGCGAATCAACCATTGCATGATGTAACTGCCTCAAATTTCAATGACTTTCCCGCCCCCACCCTCTATATATTTGTCAGGATGAAGACTCTTTATTTTTTCTTTAAATCGTGTGCAACGGGTTGCACGGATCATTTCGATATCATTAATCAAATCAAACGCATGGAGTGCGTGAAGCCCTCCGATCAACCCGTAAACATTACCGATCTTGGCAGCTTCTTATAGAATGGCCCCTACAAACGGATGGGAACACCCCGAAATTAAAATTACACCCTTTTCCTGTTGAATGACAAGGGGCTGTTCCATATTTTTAAGTCCGCCGGTGGAATAAATATTTTTATGAATTTTGAAAGGTCCTTTAATCTTTACAACTTCTTTGGCGCCCTGAGGTTCCGGGCAAGAAGAGGGAATATAAACACGGGCAGGATGAATTTTAAGAACATCAGAATGACGGCCGGTATGATCCCGATGGGCTTGAGAAATAAAAATATCATCCACCTCGGTCGGGTCAATTTGAAGTTTCAACATATTATCCAACAGGATTCGTCTGTCGGCATCGGTATCAAAACGAACCTTCCTCCCATTTGTTTTCACCAGGCAAGAAAATCCCCAGTCAGATGCCGGCCTATCATCCCACGTTTTGTTGTCGTACAGGATGGTAATCCTCATCTCATATTCTCATGTCCGGTTCAAATTCAGACCGGCCATGGAAAAAAATGATCGAAGGTTTGTCAATTCAAACAAATTTTCTGACGAGAAAAACCACGAATCGGAAAATCAAGGCAGATCGCCTAAAGCCCGTGTAAAAGTGAAAGATGCGGGTTCGACAACCAACTTGTCCCATACCTCCGGCGTATTTCGGCCTAAAGCGGAAAAAGGAAGGGAAACAATAAAAATGCCGGCCCCGAATACCGTTGCCACAATACCCGTTGGCCTGACCAACAAGATATCCGCGATCATCTTCTCAGCGGACATTTCATGCGTGGTCATCATGTCCTGGGCCAAGGCCGCGGTTCCGAATGGGATGAAAACCATTACTGAAATTACAAAAAAAACCATCGATTGTTTTAACGTTTTATGCATACATATTTCCTTTCTAAGTAAGAATCGACCCAAGAGAAAGTCGTTTTTGGTTAACGTCATCCTGAAATTATAAAAATGGAAGCGGCGTGTTTTCCTAAGCAGCCCGCCTGGGTATGGCTGGTTTGCCTGAATTCAACCTTCCTATGGAAAGACCGGTCCCATCTTTGACTTTTTCCAAAACCACCAATATGGATATCGACCGCTTTGGCAAAAACATTAATCCCAATTTTACCTGCCGGCGATGGCAGATAACCGGATGAAACTTCCTTGAGTTTAATAAAACCTTCTTCGATTACAGGTCATATCGGAAACCGTGTCGGAATATCGCATTTCAGCATTTTATCAGGCAGGGGAATTGTTAATTCCCCGGAAGGAGCAATAAGACCTTTAGTACGTTCTTGGCAAGAGAACCCGGACCTTTTTTAAGAAAGGTCATTGGTTTTTGATGGATCAAATCGTTCGGTTTTTGTTATATAAGATTGTCCGGAAACGAACGGATAAGTGAAATACGGATTTCATGAATTCAATAGGATCCTGAATTTAAAGTAAAAAAATGGGGGCTGGGTGTCAAGAAAAAAGAATTCATTGCCCACAACGAATATCCCGCATCCCGTCTTGATACGGAGCCTTCTCATTTCCCTGTAAAAAATGGCCACAGATCGATCTTACATAGAAATCGCCATCGCGCTTCCGGTCCATCAGACTTTTACGTATGGAGTTCCGGAACATCTGTTACCTTTGGTGTCCGAGGGGAAAAGAGTATTGGTCCCATTCGGTCAGCACCGCGTAACAGGTTATATATTAGGAACCAGCGAAAATCAAACCCGGAAAGAGATAAAGCATATTCTTGATGTTCTGGATGAAGAACCGCTTTTTCCTTCACCCATGATCCCATTTTTCAAATGGATTTCAGATTACTACATTCATCCCATCGGGGAAGTGATTAAAGCGGCGCTTCCGGGCGGCATCAATCTTTACGATGCCGTCTCTCTTGCCATCACACAACAAGGGGAAAGGATGATGAATGAAAAAACACTTTCCCCTGTGGAAAATCAAATCCTTGCCCTTCTGAAATCGGGCCGTTGCATGGCAAAAAATCTATGCAAAAAACTTGACCGAGATATCCCCAAATCATTGCTTCATACTCTGGAGGTCAAAGGCTTGATCAGCAGCAGACGGGAGCTGAAAGGGAGAGCCACGAAATCTTGCAAAGAAGAATATGTATCCTTCATTCGATCGGATATTCCCATGGATCGCTTTTTTGCGAGGAGAAAAAATATCTTGGATGTTATTGAGTCCGAAGTTGAAATTTCTTTGAAAAACTTAAAAAATCGAGTCACGGGTTCAATCGGATTAATAAAATATCTGAAAAAAGAAGCCTATATAAATATTTTTGAAAAAGAAGTATATCGCGATCCATTCGGAGAACCTATAAAATCGGATCATGCGCCTTTTCTGACAACGGACCAGACACGAGTCACTTCCACGCTTGTGAGTTCTCTGGGCCAGGGCTTTCATACTTTCCTTCTGGCGGGCGTCACCGGAAGCGGAAAGACGGAAGTCTATATGCAGGCGGCGGCGGAAGCCATGAATCAGGGGTATAGTGTTCTTGTCCTGGTTCCGGAAATTGCGCTCATTTCCCAAATGGAAAGAAGATTTCGAGCCCGTTTCGGAGAGTGCGTGGCCGTCCTTCACAGCCGCCTTTCTGCCGGAGAACGATATGATCAATGGATCCGTATCCTGCAAAAAAAAGCGCCCATCGTTATCGGTGCCAGGTCGGCGATTTTCGCTCCCCTGGAACATATTGGTTTCATCATTGTTGATGAGGAACATGACACATCTTACAAGCAGGAAAGCAAATTTCGCTATAATGCCAGAGACCTTGCCGTTGTCAGGGGAAAGTTTGAGCACGGGCAGGTCGTTCTGGGATCCGCCACACCCTCGGTCCAGTCCTATTATAATGTAAAAGAAAAAAAATTTATTGAATTGAATTTAAAAAAACGGGTGAATAAGCAACCTCTTCCTGAAATTACCGTGGTCGATCTTCGTAAAAACCGGGATAAACGGGGAAGTCAGCGGTTTATAACAAAACCGCTTTATGAGGCGATGAAGGAAACCCTCGATCGCGGAGAACAGGTTCTTCTTTTTTTGAACCGCAGGGGTTTTGCCGGTTTTCCGATCTGCGCGGAATGTGGCGAGGCGTTAAAATGCAAAAATTGTGATATTTCCCTGACCCTTCATCGCAAAGCGAATGCATACAAATGTCATTTCTGCGGCTATAGCCGTCCCTCCGTTTCAAGCTGCACAATCTGCGGATCAACTAAAATCACTCTGCTGGGGCTGGGCACCGAAAAAATAGAAGCAGCGGTAAAAAGCCTGTTTCCGAGCGCCAGGGTAGACAGAATGGATCATGATACGACCACCCGGAAAGGGTCGATTCTAAGGATACTGAAAAGGCTTAGAAATCAAGATATTGATATCCTCATCGGAACCCAGATGATCGCAAAGGGCCATGATTTTCCGAATATCACCCTGGTCGGCATCGTCTGCGCGGATCTTTCCCTGAATTTCCCTGACTTTCGAGCAGGGGAACGGACGTTTCAGTTGCTTTCTCAAGTCGCCGGTAGAGCCGGCCGGGGGACTGCCCCTGGAAAAGTGATCATGCAGACCTATAACCCGGATCATTTCAGCATACGATCTGCAAAAGATCAGGATTTTAAAACGTTTTACAACAAAGAAATAACGGATCGGAAGACGCTGTATTATCCTCCTTTTTCTAGACTGATTCAGTTGAAAATCTCAGGAAAAGACAAAGAGAAAACCCGGTTATTTTCAGAAGAAATCGGGCATCTGTGCGCCACGCTTAGGAAAACGGAAAAATCATTCGCAAAATCAGTCGAAGTCCTGGGGCCGATCGAAGCTCCCATTTTTCGAATAGCAAAACACTACCGATGGCAGATTCTTCTGAAAGGCTTAAACGTAAGAACGCTTCATCGATATGTGCGCCGATTGCTGTTTGAAAATACCTTGCAATCCAGGAACCGGGATGTGAGGCTGGGAATCGATGTTGATCCCTTTTTCATGTTGTGATACTTTTTAAAGGAAACTCAGAGCCTATCCGAAATAAAAAAGAAGAAATATCATACCATCCGAATACACGAAAAATATTTCCAACCCGGATGAGGCGCCTTAAAAAAAATGACTTCGGGTCTTCAGGGTTTTGCGTAAGGATTTTTAATATGAAATTCAAATCTCTTTGTGCCTTTGGCTTTGCACTATGCGTTATTTCCTTATTGGTAATTTTTTCGGTCTTTAATTCTTATGAGTCAACCGAACGGCAAACCTTACAGCCAAAACCAACAAAGGTGATTTACAGACCGGCGATGGAGAATCTCAAACCGGCACCGCAGGTTTCAGAATCCCATCCCGCGGTTCAGAAACCGACCCGAACCGCTCCGGACGCAACGGAAAAAAGCAACCAAAACTCTCCCTCCGTTTTTGCGCCGCAACCCTCTTTTACTTTCGATCCGGTTATCGACGGTGCAATGATAACCCATGACTTTACGATTCAGAATAAAGGAATCGAACCGTTGGTTCTTGAAAGTGTAAAAACCGGCTGAGGGTGCGCAACGACCTCTTACACGAGGGAAATTCCGCCGGGCGGCGAGGGAAAAATTACCATAAAAACCAATACCACCGGATATGGCGGAAAAAGATTCCGGAAAAACATCCGGGTCAATACGAACGACCCGAAAAAGCCCTATTTTACCCTGTCAATTTCCGGCGATGTTAAAAAGTTCGTAACCATCGAGCCGAGGTACGTCCAGATGAAAGGCCCGGCAGGTCAACAATTGAAGGAAACCGTGATCATAATTCCAGAAAAAGATTATCCCTTCAAAATACTTGAATACCGCCCCGTCAGAGGAACGGACATCGGCTGCAATTTGAGTGAGATCAAAAAACCAGACGGGACGGAATACCGGTTAGTTGTTGAAAGCTTAAAAAAACAGGAATACCGGTTTTTCGATACGATCTGTTTGAAAACCGACAGCCGGATTCAGCCTGAAATCAGAATCAGTGTCTATGGAACATTTACGAAATAAAACAAAAGGGATAAAAATAATTTTATGAAGGACATCAAGGCAATTGTCTTTGACTGCGACGGGGTTCTTTTTGACTCTTCAAAAGCGAACCGTTGCTATTACAACCAAATTCTTCGGCACTTCGGCGAGCCGCCCTTGACGCCCGAGCAATTTGCTTACAGCCATATGCATACCGCAAAAGAGGCGCTTGCGTATCTGTTTAAAGATTCCGAGAAACTTGAGGCGGCACAGGCGTATTGCAAGAAAATGAGCTATATGCCCTTCATAAAACACATGGTAATGGAACCGTACCTGAAGATATTACTTCAAAAACTGCGCCCGAAATACAAGACCGCCATCGCCACAAACCGAACAGATACGATGAAGCACGTCCTCGTTGAGCACAACCTGGTCGGGCATTTTGACCTTGTGGTCAGCGCCTTGGACGTAAACCGTCCCAAGCCCCATCCCGAACCGCTTACAAAAATTTTGGATTATTTCGGAATTAAACCGAATCAGGCAATTTATGTGGGAGATTCGCAACTGGATGAAATCGCCGCAAAAGCGGCGGGGATACCTTTGATTGCGTATAAGAATGCTTCTCTCTCGGCAGATTACTACATAAACAGTTTACAAGAGATCGAAGACATTTTGAAGAACGGCCGACGAATATGAAATCGATCAGGAATGCACCACCGGTAACCGTCATCCGACATTTCGTTCATAGCTTCGGTGTTTTTTATACTCGCCTTATTTGAAAAGTTTTTTATGCTGTGCCATCATGCATTGATTCATCACGACATCGATGCCCGCCTCGGTCAATAATTCGGCGGCTTCCGGGTTCTCAGCATGAATCTGCATCCAGAAAACCTTCGGTTTGAGTCGCATGGCTTCCCTGGCATGATCCATTACCTGATCCGACCGTCTGAATACGTCGACGACGTCCACCGATTCCCGGACATCATCCAGCGATGCATATACCTTTTCACCGAGTATCTCTTTTTCCGACGGATGGATTGGAATAATCCGGTATCCTTTTCCTTTCAGATACGCGGAAACCGCGTGGGAATCTTTTTCCGGTTTCGGACTTAACCCTACTACAGCGATGGTTTTGGCATTTTTTAATATTTCCCGTATTTCGTGCGCCTCATGGATTATTTTACCCGATTTCAAAGCAACCTCCTCTCCTGATGTCCATTCTTGAAGGTTTCGTAAAAAGACAACTTTATGCATTGAGAGGCATCGTCTGCCCTCCCCAGCAAACCGCATTCCTCTCCGAAAATGATCCCCGACCTTGAATTTGAAGCTTTTTAACAATATGTTTCTTGAGGGTTTTTCGTAAAATCGTCCGATCCTGAATACCTTGTAAAAGATTGGCTCTGAATAGGACTCATCTCAACCGCAAGAATCCATTTAGCGTTTTGGGGATCGAAAGCTTCCTCCGACAATCAGATCAGTCTCGATGGCGGATTTAAAACCGATTCAATGAAAAATCCGGGCAAAGCATGCTTGTCGTCTCAGGACAATGGTGTTATAGATTGACGGTGGCGAATGCGAAAACCATCCCGTTGAAATCGGAAAAGAGACATTTCGATTGTTTTTGAAAATATTGTTCCATTTTTTAATGATATAGTCAAATCAGGAGATTTAAAATGCCAACCGCGGATCCGGGCATCACAAGGGATAAGGCTTTTACGTTGTTGGAAGAACATCTGAAAAATGAAAAACTGATATCGCACAGCATGGCATCGGAGGCGATTATGCGCGCCCTGGCTCATAAATTCGGCGAAAACGAAGCGGTATGGGGACTTGCCGGACTGCTTCACGATCTTGATTATGAAACAACAAAAGAATCGCCAACCCGGCATGGGGCGGTGGCCGCCAGAATTTTGGAGGAAAATGGCGTATCTTCCGAGATTGCCGAAGTGGTCAAAAAACATAATGCCGAAGGGCTGGACCTTCAACGGTCAACCGTTTTCGAGCATGCACTGGCCTGTGCGGAGACAATAACGGGGCTGATTGTGGCAACCGCACTGATTTATCCCGACAAAAAGATTTCCGGCGTTAAAACCAAATCGGTCGTAAAGCGGATGAAGACCCCTCATTTTGCCCGGGCGGTAAGTCGTGACAGAATCATGGAATGTGAAAAGATCGGGCTTTCACTGAATGAGTTCGTGGCGCTCAGCCTTGAAGCCATGTCAGAAATTGCGGAAGAAATCGGACTCTGACGCAAAGGATCCAATCCCACGAAGACGGACTTTTGAAAACCGCCCGATTTCTTTCGGAGTCAAAAAATACGATAATTCGTAACTTCATAAATGCATTTCGCATTCAGATATTTTAAAGGTGAGCCGGGAGAAGAAATCAGACGAAAGAAGCCGTTAAATATGGCCTCGATTCATGACCGGCAACCCGAGAATCCAATTCTTATGGGAAAAAGAAAAACCATTTATTTAATAGACGGAAGTTCCTATATCCATCGAGCGTATCACGCGATCCGGGGGCTTTCCAATTCAAAGGGACTTCCAACCAACGCGGTTTTCGGTTTTACCCGAATGATATTGAAGCTCATTGAGGATCGCACGCCGGAATATGTGGCGGTTCTCCTGGATGCAAGAGGACCGACCTTTCGGCACAAAATGTACAAGGACTACAAGGCGAATCGCCCTCCCATGCCTGATGACATGCAAATTCAGCTTCCATACATCAGGGAGGTAATGGAAGGGTTTAACCTGCCTGCGATCGAAATCCAGGGATACGAAGCCGATGACCTGATCGGCACCCTTGCGCGTCAAGCTGAAACAGGCGGTTTTTCCGTGGTCATGGTTACGGGGGACAAAGATTTTATGCAGCTTGTAACCGATCAAAGCATCATCTGGGACCCCATGAAAGAAAAAACGACAGACCGTCATGCCATCAAAGAATCACTGGGACTGGAACCGCCCCAGGTGATCGACATGATGGGGCTTTCCGGCGATTCATCCGACAATATCCCCGGCGTGCCCGGTATCGGCCAGAAAACCGCACTTGACTTGATTAAAACCTTTGGCAGTTTGGAAAATTTATTCGAACAGGTTGATAAAATCACAGCAAAAAAACAAAAAGAAAATCTTATCCTTCACAAGGATCAAGCCTTTTTAAGCAGGAAGCTTGCGAAAATCGATACCTCGGTACCCATTTCGTTTGATCCGGAACAATTCAAAATCAAAGCACCTGACAAGGCCAGACTTTTCCATCTGTTTAAGGCCCTGGAGTTCCGGCAGTTGCAGCAGTCTTTTTCAAGGCTGACCGACCCGAACGAAAAAAATTATCAGGTGATACTGGATATGGATTCGCTTTCTTCCCTGATCGAGCAACTTCAGACTGCGGAAGTGTTTGCCATCGATACGGAGACCACGTCCAAAGATCCGATGCGGGCTCAACTTGTGGGGCTCTCATTTTCGATAACCCCGGATCAGGCATTCTACATCCCTTGCGCCCATGATTATCCCGGTTCACCGGAACAGCTTGAAATTGCGGAAGTTTTGAACCGGTTGAAGCCGGTCCTTGAAAACCCGGGGATCAAAAAAGTCGGACAAAACATTAAATACGACTGGATGGTTTTATTTCGCCACGGCGTGAACCTCGCCGGAGTGATGTTTGATACCATGCTCGCGTCGTATCTCATCAACCCGTCAAAGCGGGCACACAGCCTGGAACAGATTGCGATGGATTTCCTTGATCATCGATGTATTACATTTCAGGAAGTCGCCGGCAAGGGAAAAAATGCCTCTTTTGCCCGGGTTTGCCTGGAAAAGGCTGTTCCCTATGCGTGCGAAGATGCGGATGTGACCCTTAAGGCCTACCATGTTCTTTGGCCGATACTCCGTGAAATCGGTCTGCTTGAGCTTTTCGAAAAAGTGGAAATGCCCCTTGTAAGGACATTGATGGATATGGAGATGCGCGGAGTTTTGGTAGATACGGAAAAGCTTCAAGGCCTTTCAAAATCCTTCGAGTACCAGCTTGATCAGATCGAAGAGAAGATCTACTCAATTGCGGGGGAACAATTCAACATCAAGTCCTCACAGCAGCTCGGACGAATCCTTTTCGAAAAGCTCCGATTGCCCGTACAGAAAAAAACCCAGAAGAAAACAGGCAATTCCACGGACGTCGATGTCCTGACCACTCTTGCGGATCATCATGAACTTCCCGCCTTGATTTTGAGACACCGCTCCCTGGCAAAACTGAAGTCAACCTACGCCGATGCGTTGATAGAGCTTATCAATCCGGAAACCGGACGCATCCATACTTCTTACAATCAAACCGTAACTGCGACCGGGCGTCTGAGCAGTTCCGAGCCGAATCTTCAGAATATTCCCATCCGCACCGATGAGGGCAGGGAAATTAGAAGCGCTTTCATTCCCCAGAAGGGCTGGTCGCTCATTTCAGCCGATTACTCCCAGATCGAGCTGCGTATTCTGGCACATTATTCAAATGACCGGATACTGATCCAAGCGTTTATGGATAACGAAGATATCCACACCCGGACCGCCACCGAGGTATTCCAGCTTCCTTCATCTTTAATTACCCCAGAGCTCAGAAGGCAGGCCAAGGTAATCAATTTCGGCATCATTTACGGAATGAGCCCGTATGGTCTCTCCCGGGAACTCGGAATAAGCCAAAAGATGGCAAAAACCTATATTGACAAGTACTTTGCAAGATACAACGGCGTAAAAGAATTCATCGACCGAGCAATCGAAGATGCCAGGGAAACCCGGAAAACAAGCACGCTTCTAAATCGAATTCGTCTTCTGCCCGACATCGACAGCCCACATAAAAATGTTCGTCTTTTTGCGGAGCGAACCGCTGTGAATACCCCGATTCAAGGAACTGCCGCGGATCTCATCAAGTTGGCGATGATAAACGTGCATGCTGCATTCAATGAAAGAAGCCTGAAAGCCGCCATGCTTCTCTCGGTTCATGACGAACTTGTATTTGAGGTTCCTCCGGAGGAAATGGACGAAGTGAAAAAGCTTGTCAAGGAAATCATGGAAGGGGTCTGGCGCCTCAAGGTCCCTCTGAGGGTAAATATAGCCTGTGGAAAAAATTGGGCGGAGGCGCACTAAAGCCGCAACACGATAACAGGTACTTAGATGGACCCGACATCTTCCGGCAAGTCCACGTGTTTTTAACCCCGATGCACCGTCTCAGAATTCGTAAAGGCATTTCTTGAGTCCGCAAAACAGGGAAGGCGTCCCGCTCAAAGAGGGAACGCTACTTCTTTTTTTTGCCCTGTTCCTGCGATTTTTCTTCTAAATCCTCTACCGTCTCCTTAATGGTGCGGTAGGTGCTCTTGAATGTTTCATGAAAACCTGTGGGACTGAGCCTTCCGACCTCAATGAATTTAACGATCACTTCCTTGGTTGCCCGGAGAATCTGTTCATCAATCGAACTCATAGGAAACACTTCCTTTCAAGAAATTTTTTCCAATTATTTTGACCTGTTATCAAAAAGCCACTCCGCTGTCAACGAGATTCATTCGGAATTTTTCCGTGAATGAACCAGGACGTTTGACAGATTATGCTAAATTTATTATTAGCAGGTTGTCGCCCGAATCAAAACCTGCCGATTCTTTCGAATGTCATGTTGCGGGCGGTGAGTAACAAACAGGATATCAACAAGAGGGGAATGAAGCAAAATACGCTTAAAAAAAGTTTTGAAAGGTCAACGGCTTAATGAAAAAGACGGAAGAAAAGATGCCCGTAGGATCTGTCAAAAAGACTCCCTACTCTGTCGAAAGCCCGGAAAAAATTTCCGCGGACATTATTGAAGCGATGGAGTACCGGTATCGGCACCAGAGAGATATTGATATATTGATCGATCAGCCGGAATTTACCTCCCTTTGCCCCATGACGGGGCTGCCGGATTTCGGCTGCATAACCATCCGATACATCCCGTCGACTAAAATCGTGGAATTGAAATCACTGAAGCTATACCTGTTACAATTCAGAAACGTGGGCATTTTTTACGAAAATGCAGTCAATCACATTCTCAATGATCTGATTCATATTCTTGAGCCCAAACGGATGGAAGTTACAGGAAATTTTACGGCAAGAGGCGGAATTACCACCAAAATTACCGCCGTATACCAGGGGAAAAAATGAAACCGAATGCAGGAATTCAAACCTTGGCCGCTCTTTTCTCGGTCATTTTTTTATCGACCGGCATTTTCATGGAAGCAGGATGTTCTCCCTCCAAAATCAAAAAAGCAACAAAGATGGTTGCTCGTGATCTCAAGTCTTCAAATAAGGGGCTCAAAAGAAAGGTGGGCGTGATTCCCTTTGAAAACAAAAGCGTTTTTACGGACCAGAAACTGGAGGAATTGCTTCAACATATCGTTATCGAAACCATCGAGAAGATCTGCCCGGACATCTTGCTAACAAAGCCGGGGGATGCAGACTATCCCGCTTTCCTGGCTGAACCGAAAAGACTGGCATCCGGATCGCTGGATAATTTTGCTTTGGCAAAGGAAGCGAAACAGTTCGGCCTAAACTCGGTTATTACCGGATCGTTAATCAGTATAACCGGAAACCAGGAAGAGCGGGGAATCCTTTTATGGAAAGATATGCGCCACATGATTCAAGTACATTTGGCCGCCGAGGTTTTCGATATGGAAACGGCCGCAAAACTTCTTGATGAGGGCTTCATGGATGAGATAGAGGTTGATGAAACAACGTTTGATTTAATCAAAGAAAAAAAACTGCAAGGCATATCTGAATTAACGGATGCCTTGACGAAAAGAGCGACCGACATAGGCGAAAAAATCACGGATATTATCTGTGAACACCCATGCAGAGGATACGTCGTCTCAATTATCGGGGAAAAGATCATACTCTCTTCCGGAGAAAATATCGGGATGAAAGTCGGAGACATACTCGAGGTATATTCCTGCAATAACATCATTGAAGGGACGAATGGAGAAAAATTCTGCATTCCCGGATTCAAGACCGGAGAGATAAAGATCACCGAAGTGTACCCGGAAAAGGCTGAAGCGGTTATCGTTTCGGGGAAAACCGCCGGCACCGGCAGCGCGGTGAAAACAAAAAAGTAAAATAAAAACCGCTAGTTTAATCTCAAGTATCCCAAAAACTCGTATTAGAAGCACCTTCAAAACCTGCTCTCGGGTCCGATTCCCGTGTCGGGGCAATGCGTTCAATCTTCAAAATACTCAATGCATTCATTCGATTGAACTTCCGATCCATCCTTGACCGCAAACCCGATGGAAGGTTTTGAAACCGCTTCTCTATCCTCTGGGTTGCCGTATACGGTTTGTTGATTTTTTTGCCGCTTCCGGTCTGAAAAAACTTGAACGGACCGGAAGTATTCTTCCACAATGTCCACCGCTTCTTTTGCCGAGGAAACCTGTCTGACGGATTCGCGGAACTTGCTGTTATGAGGCAGTCCCCTAGCAAACCATCCCAAATGGCTCCGCATCCGCCAGCAGGCTTGTTTTTCACCAAGGTATTCCACCGATGTCGCAATATATCGCAACATCACCTTGCGCTTCAAAGAAAGGCTGACCAAAGGCGAGGCGTTACCGCTGATAAGGGCATTGACCTGTGAAAAAATCCACGGTCCGGCGATGGCGGCCCGCCCGATCATTATTCCATCGCAACCGGTTTCGTTCAGCATTCTGAGGGCATCGTCCGCTGTAACAATATCACCGTTGCCTATTACCGGTATTGAAACACGTTTCTTTATCTCCGTTATCAAGGACCAGTCCGCATTCCCCTTGAACTTCTGCCCCGCGGTTCTCGGATGAACAGCAATTGCATCGACACCGCAAGCTTCAGCAATTTCTGCGATTCTAAGGGCTTGACGGCCCGATTTTTCCCAACCGGACCGAATTTTAATGGTAAATGGAATCTTTATGGATTTTCGAACGGCATGAATAAGCGCTTCGGTTTTTTCCGGCTCCCTCATGAGGGCGGCACCGGAACCTGTTTTGAGAACCTTCTTGACCGAACAACCGAAATTGATGTCGAGGACGTTTGCACCGGAATCCTCAACAATTCTTGCGGCCTCTGCCATGACGGAGGGATCGGCGCCAAAAATCTGAATAGACAACGGCTTTTCATCCGGCAAGCTGTTAAGAAGCTGTTCCGTTTTTTTGGAATGACGAACAAGTCCGTTGGCGCTGATCATCTCTGAACAAACCATTGCACATCGCAATTTTCGGGTTAACAGACGAAAAGGCAGGTTGGTAATTCCTGAGAGAGGTGCCAAAATCGTATTGTTTTCAAGAAGAAGGGAACCGATCTTCATCCGCTGATTATTCTATGTTAAAGTAGCCTGGCATCTATTTGTTTTTCAGATCCGTCAATGAAATTACTTTCGCATTTTTTGGCTTTCGATCTTTTTGCCCGTCTTTTTCAGCCGTATCGACCTTTTCGGAGATCCCCGGGCAAATGATCTTTTCAATACGCATCTTTTTTCCTCCCATCGTGTATTCTGCCCCATCAATATAGGAGTCTCTCAGAATCCATGTGACCACCTGAAGCGGAACGGTTAAAATGAGAAACTTTACATGATACCAGTTCGCCTTGATGTCCGGTGAGATATCCTCTACTCTGGCGAAAAAAAGGGGGCTGTCTTCCATGTATATCAGGACAATATCATTTACCACTGTCATGAACGAAAAACCTTTTCTTGACGATTTGCAAAAAAATAGCAGGAAATACTCCCTGAGTTCCTGCCGGCATCATTCGAAATGAGTTCAATGCGTTACAATCGGATTTACGATTTGAGACGGGACGATACGTTTAACCGCAGACAAATATAGTTCAGGATCGAACGCATCGCCCCAATACAGAGATTGAGCCGGATGGGAGGGTTTGAAACCACTTCCGGGCATTCCCTTTATTTGATTACGGTTTGCCGATGGACATATATCTCATAATGAGCAGATGATGTAAAGGTGATCCGTATCGCCGCAGTGAGATTTCGATGAAATTGGGTGTTAATCTGAAATTCTCTCTTTAGTCCGTGCTTTTTTCAGAATTTCTCCTCATATCCCTTCCCGAATGACCAAAATGGTATAACATGCTCTTTCCTTGACCTATGAAAGAGGCGAATTCTTTATTGACAGACCCGTCATCTTATTCTATCTGTTAAGGAGCAAAGCGGATTGTGAAAATAAGAGGGCAAACCCGTCGAAAAGCGGCGATGCAATACCAATCGTCTAAAACCGATTGGCCATAACAGTCGGGTTGCCAAGGGTCAACCCGAGCAACCCCTTTGGGTACAATTTCCCAACAGGCATTTTTTTAGGAAATATTTTTAGGAAACCGCCCGCCCAAAATACCCTAAAGTTTTCAAACAAAAGTGTCGATACCCAGCTTATCATATGAAAAATCCAGAATCGGATCTGCCCACTATCCCGTAGCTATGTACCGGGGTGCAGACAGATCATACACAGGCAAGGAGGCAACCCGAATCAGCATCAGCAAGTCGATCCTGGAAATATGCCGCAGGAATTTATCCTGTTAAACGATTGCCTGCTCATTTTTCACCATCATTTATGCCATGCGTAAAAATTTCACATTTTTCATATTGAGCCATACAGGTTCCCCGGTCAAACAGGGTACGGTATCCAAGACTTTCCTGCTTCTCTTGAGTTTTATTTTCACCACCTGCCTGATTATTTCCGGTTTCATAGCCTATGATTATGCAAATCTTAAGAAAAGCGAATTTGCTTCCAATCACATGGAGAGCCGATTGTCCTACCAACAGGCGGAAATAAATCGGCAGCGCGTACAAATTCGCAAATTTGCGGATGAAATCAATTCCTTAAAATCAAAACTGGTTAATCTGAATAATTTTGAAAAAAAGATACGAATCATCGCCAACATTGAAAAGGCTGAAGATCAGGGGGGACTTTTTGGTGTGGGAGGATCAATGCCGGAAGACCTGGACCCCGGTATTTCACTCAAGGAAAATCATAGCGCTTTGATGCGCGAAATGCATGACCAGGTAAAACAACTCAACCTGGCATCGATAAAACAGGAAGATAGTTTTGAATCTCTTTTGAACTATCTGAAAGAGCAGGAAAACCTCCTTGCCTCGACACCTTCGATTCGCCCCACGGAAGGCTGGATATCCTCAAAGTTCGGATACCGGGAATCTCCATTTACCGGCCGGCGCGAATTTCATAAGGGGATGGATATCGCCAATCGCAAAGGAACGCCGATTGTTGCTTCGGCAGACGGTGTGGTTACCTACTCCGGAAGCAAGGGATTTTTAGGGAATCTCATCGTCATTGATCATGGCCATGGAATCGTCACTCGTTATGCACACGCTGATAAGCTATTGAAACAACAGGGAGAAAAGGTAAAAAGAGGGGATGCCATCGCCCTGATGGGCAATTCGGGTCGAAGCACGGGGCCCCATCTGCATTATGAGGTTCGCCTCAACGGGATTTCGGTAAATCCCAGCAAATACATAATGAACTGATTACACCGCAAATAATTCCATACACCGCCAGGCACCTCTTATTCCATCCTTTCTCCATCCAGTAATCCAATAAAGCTCGTCGCAATTCGGACAAGGTCATATTTGTTGAATAATTCGCATCAAGAATCAATCTAATTTTCAAATGATAACCGTTAGATAAGTCAGATTCCGGTTATTTTGATTGAAAACTTCAATTCCCACCCCAAAAAAACCTTTGACACCAATCCATCACCCTCGTTATTCTTGCCTGACCGCTTAAAATTTTGCCCCTTTTCAGAAAAAAGCTGGTAATTAAATATTAAAATAGTTTGTATCCCATTCCACGAAATGGAACCGTAAGGAATTATGAGACAAATAGAAACAAAAATAGAAAATGGAGACTGTTTGGCTATCCTTAAACAGTATCCAGACAACTTTTTTGATTTAATTGTCACATCACCACCGTATGCGGACAGCAGAAGCAAAACATACGGAGGAATTAAACCAAATAATTATGTTGGATGGTTCTTGCCAAGAGCAAAAGAGTTTCTCCGAGTTTTAAAGCCGAACGGCACTTTCATCCTGAACATAAAAGAAAAAGCAGCCAATGGCGAGAGGCATACGTATGTCTTGGAACTTATATTGTCCTTGCGAGAACAAGGCTGGCTATGGACAGAAGAATTTGTATGGCATAAAAAAAATTGTTTTCCGGGAAAATGGCCTAACCGGTTTAGGGATGCGTGGGAGCGATGCCTGCAATTTAACAAATCTAAAAAATTCAATATGTATCAAGATGAAGTCATGGTTCCTATGGGCGAATGGGCCAAAACGAGGTTAAAAAAACTAAGCGATACAGACCGAACTCGTGATGAGTCTAAAGTCAATAGCGGTTTCGGAAAAAATGTTTCAAACTGGTTGGACAGAGAAATGGCATACCCTACTAATGTTTTGCATTTTGCTACGGAGTGTTACAATAAAAATCATAGCGCTGTTTTCCCAAGATCTCTGCCGGAGTGGTTTATAAAATTGTTCACGAAAGAACATGATTGGGTGCTGGATCCTTTTGTAGGTTCAGGGACTACTTCGGAAGCAGCTCAGGGCTTGAACAGGAATTCAGTGGGAATTGATGTCCTTTCAGAGTATTGCAAACTCGCTAGAGAGAGAACGGGCCATTATCAGTATAGAATATGTGAGGACGAAATAGAGTATGAAACCGATAACCCAAGAAAAAATTGCAAAATACGTCGAACAAAACATACCAGAATTTCATCGCAATCGAATAGAAAAACTAAAGAAACTCAAGTTGAAGGAAGTGCTTAAACGTAAAAATCCTTATCTTTTCAAAGTCAAGAATATAACAACCGCAGGTGATTTTATAAAAACAATTCTTGATGCTCATTTATCCTCACAGGAAGAAACTTTGTTCGGTGGATTCCTTGAAGGATTGGCCGTCTATATTTGTAATCATGTTTTTAATGGAACGAAATCCTCTGCTGAAGGAATTGATTTGGAACTTGAAAGAGATAGCTCAAAATACATAGTCTCAATAAAGTCTGGCCCAAACTGGGGCAATTCCAGCCAGATAAAAAAAATGAAAGACAACTTCCGTAAGGCCAAACGTATTTTAAAGACTAATACTGCTTCGTCTCTCAAAGTTATTGCGGTTAATGGCTGTTGTTATGGCAAAGACAGCACCCCGGACAAGGGCGAATACTTAAAGTTATGCGGCCAGCGCTTCTGGGCTTTTGTTTCTGGGGGCGAGAATCTTTACACGGAAATCATCGAACCCCTTGGACATAAAGCGAAAGAGAAAAACGATCAGTTCCTTGAAGAGTACGGCAAAGTGATTAACAAATTTTCCCTCGAATTTATGGAAATGTTTTGTGACTCAACCGGATCGATTCATTGGGATAAAGTCATTCGATTCAACTCAGGAAAAGAATAAGGCGCAGCATCAATATTGGTGGCCGCCGCTTGTTGAGAACAAGTTTTTCCCATGACTCCGAATTAAAAGGTATCTTCCATCTTTGAATCAGATAAATATCGTTTCCCTTATTTCATAACAGCGCCCCATCTGGTTACTTCTTTATAGAAAATCCTGCCGGCCCTTGAACATGGAGTCTGATCCGGTTTGCCGAATTCATCCCGGGATAAAAATCCATCCCGTCAAATAATGAATTCATTTTGGTTTTCCTCCCCCCTGGTCCTGATTCAATATCGTTTCGCGGAACTGCGATGGGTATTTATATTGACAATATCGCTTTTGCGATTTAATTTCTGTCGATTAAAAACTTTTTACCGAATTTGAGAATTCCCGGTGGAAATAAGCCAAGCTTAAAAAGGTTCAACCACGAATGCCGCCCGTTATATCCGTCATAGGAAAATCCGACTCAGGGAAAACCACGGTCATTGAAAAACTGATCCCCGTTCTTAAAAAAAGAGGGTACCGAATCGGTATCATCAAGCACGCTTCACATGGTTTTGAGGCCGACCAGCGGGGCAAGGACAGCTGGCGTCACAAACAGGCAGGCGCGGATACGGTTATGGTCGCTTCCCCAGGCAGAATTGGGATGATAAAGGATATTGCTTGTGAAAGCATCGATTGCCTGATGGAATATTTCCAGGACATGGATCTCGTAATCACCGAGGGCTTCAAAAAAGAGAACAAACCCAAGATCGAGGTCTTTCGATCCGGAATCCACAATGAGCCGCTTTGTCTGAATGACAACAATCTGATCGCTTTTGTCACCGATACCGATATCGACCTGGAAGTGCCGACATTCGGTTTGGAGGATGTTGAAGAATTGGCGGACCTGATTGAAAAAATATACCTATGACCCGAAAGGATCTCGTAAGACTTCAAAGATGGTTTTCACATCATGTGGCCGGTTACCACACCAACGAACCCGGCTATGACTTCGTTATCCGACTGAAAGAACAGCATACGAAACGGGTGTGTCGAATCATAAAGATGCTGTGCCGAAAATTGGATCTGACGGAGCAGGAAATCATACTGGCTGAAACAATGGCCCTGCTTCACGACATCGGGAGATTCAAACAGTATGAAATATACGGCACGTTCAATGACAGGTCATCTCAAAACCACGCAACTATCGGATTGCACTTGATTTCCGAATATAACCTTCTTTCCGCATACACCATAGATGAAAAAAATTTAATTACAAAAGCGATCGCATTTCACAACGTCGGGAAACTTCCGGAAGATGAGGATGGAAAAACGCTATTTTACATGCGCCTTCTTCGAGATGCCGACAAACTCGATATCTTGGAAATTATGACCGATTACTATCGAAGCCGGGAAAAACAGGCGAAAGCAGCCTTGCAGATCGGCCTTCCCGATGACTCGACCTGCTCAACAAAGGTTTTAAATGCTCTGCAAGAACATCGCATCGCCGAATTTGAAGATTTAGAGACCTTGTGCGACTTGAAGCTGTTCCATATCAGCTGGGTATACGACCTTAATTTTATCCCATCGTTTCAAACCGTTCAGCATAAGGGATATATCGATCGAATCGAAAAAACCCTTCCCTTTGATCAAAAGATCATCGATTCAGTGAACGATGCACGCAACCATGTGATTGAATTGTTGAGAGTTTCGGGCAAAGCTCCAATATCCCGATAAATATCGTAGTCTCCGTCTCAAGCCGAGGGGAATGCCTGCGCTTTTTCCGCTTAAAAAGTAGATATGATGAAAAAAATTATCCTTTTTCTGGCAATTATCGGAATCTGGTTTTTGCTGCAGATTTACATTCTTCCGAAATTCGGCATTTCCACCTGACTGAAACATGCTTGTCAGGTGACAAGAGAAAAAGCCCGGAGGAAGAATTAAGATATTGAAATCTTTGAAAAGCAGAAAAAATTCCGCCTCCGCCTCGGCTGAATTACAATACAAAGGAACGATTCATTTAAAACCGTTTTTTAAAACTGAGAGCTTTGCATAACCCCCGCCGAAATTCATATATTTGATGACTTTTCTCCAAAGCTGCGGGGTTTGTTCCAAATATTTCCTGAAAAAATTGCCGAATAACTTGCTTAATATATTGATTTTACTTGCTTTATACATCTA
>JAHDSC010000160.1 GCA_018432925.1 Desulfobacterales bacterium
CCGAGAGTTGTTCCCCAGATGGAAATCTGAATGGTTTCAATAATAGGCCCTGCTAAGCGGGGAAGTATCGAAAAATCAGGAGGAAAAGCCCGGGAGAGGATGTCGACAATTCCCGAAAATCCGGTACTGAGTTCTCGAAGATTCAGGTTGGTGCCCTGGGCGCTCCAGACAAATATCCACACCAGAACAACGGCCACCATAGCCTTTTGAGCCATGTTGAACCAAGTAGTGTCTCCAATACTCTTATTGACATTATTGCACATATCGGTTTGGCTCAATGTAATCGTGCTCTCCAGAGCTATTCTCTCCGTAAATGATGTCAATGTCTGAAGATGTGAGGGATAGATGGTTCGTCACTTTATCAAAAACAACTGAACCTCCCCTAAGCCCTACAACACGATCTGCATAGCGTTGTATTAACTCGACATCATGAAGACTAACCAGCATAGTGATACCGTCCTGCACATTAATCATGCGAAGTAGATCCATGATCCGTTCCGTCGATCTGGGATCGAGGCTCGCCACCGGCTCGTCAGCCAGTATGATTTTTGGCTGTTGTGCTAAAGCTCGAGCAATGCCGACGCGCTGTTGTTCGCCGCCACTGAGTTGGTCTACGCGCTGAGCTGCTTTTGTCTCCAATCCCACGCGCTGCAAACAAGACATTGCCCGCATTTTATCCCCCTGGCTGAAGAGGGAAAAGTAACTGGGTAGAAGATGGTTGTGAGCAAGGCGACCACATAATACATTTTGCAACACAGTTCTGCGCTTAACCAAGTTGAACTGCTGAAATACCATGCCGATCTTTTTTCTGGTCTGGAACAGGTGCCTGTTGTTATGAACCGGAACCTTGTCAACGACGATCTCACCTTCACTGGGACGGATGAGACCGTTGATGCAGCGGAGCAGGGTAGATTTTCCCGCTCCGCTGCATCCCGATATCACAACGAATTCACCGGCCTTGATGTGAAGATCAACGGACTGTAATGCCTGTATCGTGCCGTTGAAATTTTTTGATACTCTATTGACGGCAATCATCTGATTTCGTCACATGCCTTATCTCATCAGGACTTCGAAAGATCGAGGTTCAGTATTTTTGCCATATCTCGGATAACATCCCAGTCAGAGTCGCAGGCCTTTTCGTAATTCAAGACCTTACCGGCAAACCCCTTGAGAGCAGTGGGATTTTCTTTATGGAGATTCAGGAACACACTCTGTATATTGATTTTCAGATCATTCGGCAGATTCCCTCGAACGGCCCAGGCACAGCCAGGAAAGGGGTCTGATTCAAAGATGATTCTGACATCCTTCTCTGTAAAGATACCTTTTGATTTCATATCATTATAACTAACATTCACAATGGCTCCCGCATCAACCTTCTTATTTTTTACCGCCAGCAGGGATGCATCATGCCCCCCTGCGTATATGACGCTCTTTAGATCCTTCTCCGGGTCGATCCCGTTTTTTACCATAGCAAGTCTGGGAACGAGATGCCCGCCTGTTGACGCCGGATCAACAAAGGAGAAGGAATGTCCTTTAAGATCCTGAATTGTCTTGATGTCGCTGTCGGCATACGTAACGATGTAGGCCTGGTACATGGAGCCAGCCTTCTTTCGGTTTTCCTTAACAATGACCTCCGCGTGCGCTTTATCAGTCGCAAGGACATACGAAAGTGGACCAAAGAATGCGACATCGATTTTCTCATTCCTCATTGCCTCAATGACACCAGTATAATCTGTCGCAGTGAAGAGTTCAACATCCACCCCCAACTTGGCCTTAATATGATCAATCAATCCCTTATATTCCTCTTTCGTTCTGTAAATATTCTCAGCCGGGATGACCCCTATTCGTAAAGTCTCGGTTCCTGCCGAACAGACTGAAGTCACAAGAACCGCTACAGAAAACATAACAACAAATGTCAGCAATACTTTTCCATTCATCTTCAACTGTTTCATTCTCTCATCTCCATTTCTTGATCATATTTGATGAATTAATTATTATTTCTGTAGTCCCCAAATCACCTATAGACTCCATCTCATAAAACATGTGGAATTTCCGTTTATCTGTGTAGTCTCTTGTTCAGGTGGAATATTGGGGGTACTATCCAGTGGCTGGCAATTATGTAATCTCCATGCTGCATCCGGAAAGGAAGTTTGTCAGTAATTGATTTGTTTCCATGACTTCACGTTTATCTCCCAATTCAATTAACCACCAGTTGCAATCGGTATGGAGCAATTCAGTTAAGAGCGGCTGTATTATCGTTGTATCCTTCGGGGCAATATGGCGTGGTGTCATTGCGTCGGTATCGAAGATCTCGATTTCATATACATGAGCGCCTGCGATATATGGTGCCAGCATCCGGATAAAATCAGTTCCGGGCAAATCCCCGTCGACGATAAGGGGCGACGCTGAGAGGTGACCGATATCAATAGTTGCTCTGGCACCGGATTCGCGGACCAATTCCAGAAAAGTCTCAGGATTGTTTGTCCATCCATAGGTGAGATTCTCTAAACATACTGTGACACCCCTTGCGTGCCCATATGATGCGACTTCTTCCAGATACTTGAGAGCATGACTATAAGAAAGTGATTCTAATGAGAACCGGAAACCAAATGCAATGTGCACTACCATATGATGAGCACCATGATCGGCTATCACGTCGATGCATTCTTTCAGGTATTTTGAAGACCTTTCGGTATATTCCCGATCTTTATGAGAAAGCTCTACCGTTTTGAATGGAGCATGGTAGCGAATATCCAGGGCTGAGCCTGCAAGGGCATCGATAGCGGGAATCTCCTTTTTCAATAGAGGGGTGTCTTCTGCCTTTATTGTATATTCAATGGCACGAAAGTGATTTTGTAGTGCAAAATCTATCAGATTCCCTACCCGCTGATCAACGCGACTGCTGATGGCAATCTGTGGTGTATGTGCTTTGCTTACTGAGATCATGTTATTCCAGGTGAGCTTTCCACTCAGCATTTTCCCATATGCGGTTCGTATGTTATCAGCGACAGGAACGTGTCCTTCTTGGCATTATCTGTAGCAGTGCCGGTCTTCTCAATTCTTTCAGGAATCCCCTGCGCCCGCGCAGCCAGAGGGCAATGCTTAAGAAAAATAAGCATAGAATGAAACTGCCGAGTTGAATCCTCAATTCCGCTTTTCCCATCCCTTCATATCTCATTGATGTAATTTCTGATTCTCTATGCACTATGGCCTCTAAAAACTCAAATTCATCAATGTATTGATTTTTTTAATATGAACAATATCGATATGTCAAATCGGAAATTTAGATAACTCATCTTATTTTAATTGTAAATTTCAATAGGTCTGAGCGACGCTCGACCAGATTTATTCATGCTTGATGAATGCAGAAGAAGTGAATAAAGCAATTCCGGGCAATTCCGGGGACACCATACTTAATTATTGACAGAAACAAGCACATTTGATTGGTATCTAACATGGCACGAATGGCAAGAGCGGTAGCGCAGGGAATCCCGCACCATGTAACCCAGCGAGGGAACAGACGGCGGCAAACATTTTTCAACGATGAGGATTATCAATCCTATCTGGAGTTAATGTCGGAATGGTGCACGAAGTTTCAAGTGGAGGCTTGGGCCTATTGTCTGATGCCGAACCACATTCACCTGATTGTTGTGCCAGAGACAAAGGATAGTTTGAATAAGGCAATTGGAGAGGCGCACAGACGATACAAAAGACAAATCAATTTTCGTGAAGGATGGCGTAGTCATTTATGGCAGGGAAGGTTTTCATCTTTTATTATGGACGAGAAATACCTTCTGGCATGTGCACGATATGTGGAATTCAATCCGGTCCGGGCAGGCTTTGTAAAGAAACCCGAGGATTGGCAATGGAGTAGCGCCGGACCACATATTAGAGGCAAAGACGATATCCTTGTGAAAGCAAAACCATTGGTGGAGATGGTAAACAAATCCTGGGAAGATTTCTTGTCCCTTGATGCTCATGAACAGGAAATAGCGTTATTCAGGAAACACGAGCGGACCGGAAGACCTTTGGGAAGTGATTCTTTCATCGGAAGAGTGGAACACCTTTTATGCCGAAAACTTAAACCTCAAAAACCTGGACCGAAAAAGAAAGTTAAGTAAGGTGTCCCCGGAATTCCCATATCCCGACTGCAACTCTTCGGTCATTTTCCGGAGATTACGAACAACCTTTCCGGATATTTTTCGGCACCAACCTTCTGCGATGTCTGCGATAATTTTGTCACGGAAGTCCATATTTTTCTTTTTCTGTAAAGAATTCAGTAGCCCGATGTACGTGCATGAAGCAACAGCAAACCGTAGGGACTCTAAATGGATCAAGGATTTCCGACTCCGCAGCCGGTCTGAAATGTTGCCTGTTTTCTTCTCGGTCATTGATTAAAGAATGAATCTGTTCCAATTTCTCAGGAATCATCGCGACAGAAGATATCGATTGTTTTGCCGTCAACCGTAACCGGCACCTTGCCGTCCTGCACCGTCAGGGCCTGCCCGGTCTTCCAGTGTTTCAGCCCGCCGGTTATCATGTCCGCAACGCGCTGCGGAATTACCGACATATTCAGATTCAAATGGATCGGATTCGGCATCCGGATGTAGCCGTTGTTGATGATCACCAGGGCCACGTCATCCGTGGCGATTCGCAAAAACGCATAGATCCGGTCGTCCGACCACAGGGTTATGGTCGTCCCGTATTTTAAAGCCGCATTCCCCTTGCGCAGATGGATCAGGTCCCGGGTCCATTCGTAGATCTCGCGTTCCTTTCGGAATTGGTGTTTGGGGTGATGATCGGCGCCGATCACGTGCCATGGAAAATCACGGCGCAGGTCGCGGTCATCGCCGGCCTTCCATCCCTCGAGGCCCACCTCGGTGCCGTAATAAATCTGCGGTATTCCGCGCATGGTAAACAGGGCGCCCAGGCAGAGCTTCGTAACCCGGATTGCCCAATCAAGCCCCGCCCCTTCGCCGGTGTGTTTCGTCCGGGCATGACTCATGATGCGCCGTTCCAAATCGTGGTTATCGAGCAGGGTGACGAGACGGTTCGCGTTGCGGTATCCGCCCTTTAGCGGATTGTCATCGTCAAGAACCCCCGGCGGCTCCCCATCGTTCAGTCGCGGGCGTGCAAGCCAATAGCTCAGGCTTTCGTCGTAAATGAGAGTGGATCGAAGCGCCGTGCACAGGGGGAAATCGAATATCGAATCGAAGTCGTGGTAGTTCTGATACTCCAGGAGCCTGGCGACGTCCTCCTTGCCCTCAAGCAGCACCTCCCCGATCAGGCATACGCCGGGATAACCGCCGCGGATCTGGGATTTGAAATAATGCCAGAACTTCGGCTCCACATGTTTGACGGTATCCATGCGGATGTTGGTGACTTTTCCCCTGATGATCCAGTCTTCGATGTTGTTGATGAAAAAGTCAAGCACCTCGGGATTATCGTGATTGAAATCCGGCAGACCCGTCAGTTCTCCCTTTATGTCGCCGGACCCGCCGACGTTGAACCAGGCGGAGTCAAAATGCTCCTGCGCCCGGTATCCCGCATGGTTCACGACCATGTCGAGCACTACCTTCATGCCCCTGGCCTGGCATAAGTCAACGAATCTTCCGAACGTGCTCATGTTCACCGAGTCGGGCAGACGGGTGCCGTCGAGCAGACGTCTGTCGATCCGCTCGAAATCGAGCGGCCAATAGTAGTGGTAAGGCTCCGAGGTTCCGTTGCTCTGGATGTTCTCGTAAACCGGCGTTACCCAAATCGTCGTCACGCCCAGCTCGAGAAGATAGTCGATCTTATCGAGAATGCCGTCCAGCGTTCCTCCGTGCATGCTCGTGTCCGACGGATCGACGGTTCGCTTGTCCCTGCCGAAAAAGCGATCCGTCACCACGAAGTAAATGATGTCATCCTGAGTAACCTGCTTGTTCATATCTTCTCCGAACGTTGCCGCTCCGCGTCAAAGAAAACGAACCGGCAAAGCGGCGCATTAACCCTTATTTTGTTTGGGACATAATTACTTTAATGCCCATGAAAATCATGGCGCTTCCCAATATTCGATCCATATAGTGCCCGAATTTTCTGAAATGCTTGGAGATAAGAGGACTGGAAAGCAGTGTTGCCACAAAGGAAAACCATGCGAACTGTAGAATCATAATCCAGAAGCCATATATAGCAATCAGATATAGGGGCATATTCGGCGACAGGACGATCGTGAATAATGAAATAAAATAAAGGGGTGCTTTTGGATTCAGCGCATTACACAGGAATCCGATTCCGATCGTTCGAACCGAAGAATACGCATTCACTCTGCTGTTTTGGATATCTTCAGCCTTACGCGGTCTCGAGCGAAGTCCTTTTACACCCAGATAAATTAAATAGCTTCCGCCAAGCATCTTGATTACCCAAAGCGCGGTCAATGATTTTGCTATTACCGCAGCTAATCCCAAAGAAGAGTAAGTAATATGTACGGACAGGCCCAAGGCAATTCCGAGACTGCATAAAAGTCCTGATTTCTTGCCATTGGATAATGTCTGCTGTGTTACCATTAAAAAATCCGGACCTGGTGAAGCAGCCGCCAGCAGATGGATAATCGTAATTACAAATAATCCTTGCGCGAATTCCATCGTTTACTCCTTCGTTTACTTATTCCAAGGGTAACGGTTGTGTTTCATCGGTTGCGTGCCAGGAGAGGCTTTCCCATTACACGACCCCGAGTGGCCCTGCTCAACTGAATCGATTGATCCGCCGACCGAGCGTTCCATTTTTTTCCGCCTCTTTGGCGACACAATATATTCCTTTGCCGTCAAATCCCGGATTAAAACATAAATTGCATGAACTGCATTCCGCCTTGAGCAGGTCTCCTTTTTGCCAGCGATCAATCAAACCCGGCTCTCTGATAAACGGCCGGCTCATTGAAATATAATCGGCGATTTCATCCGCAATGATCTTGTCCGCAACCTCGAAAGATCGTAAACCGCCTACAAGGATTAACGGTGTTTTAATTTTGTTTTTGAATTCGCGGGCAAACTCTTTAAAATAAGCCTCCTTGTCCGCCGTTGTAATTCCGGGTCTACTGGGGGAAAATTTTCCGGTTCGGATAATACCGCCGCTTATCTCAATCGCGTCAAAGCCCGCGCGAGAGAACATTCTCGCCGCCTGCAATGAATCGTCGAGTGTGATTCCATTCTCTATAAAATCGGAGCAATTCATTTTTATCAAAATCGGAAAATCTCTTCCAACAACCTCTCTTATGCCACGGTATATTTGGAGATGGATTCTCGTCCGGTTATCAATCGAACCTCCGTATTCGTCCTGCCGTTTGTTATAAGCAGGAGACAGGAATTGGCTGAGAAGGTATCCGTGGCCCGAATGTATTTCGATTCCATCGAAACCGGATTCCAGGGCTCTTTTTGCGGCACGGGAGTAACAGGTAATTAGACGATGGACATCCCTGCGAGTGATTATCTTTACGTTCCTTTCTGAGAAAGTTCCGGAATCCGACACCGCCAGTGCCGGAGCGCCTGTCTCTTTTTCGGCATACTGCCCGGCATGAGCCAGCTGCATGATAATTTTCCCGTCGTTGTTATGAACCGCAGCAGTCATCTCCTTGAGTTTAGGAATCAGTTCGTCCTTGTAAACACCGATCTGCCAAGGTGTTCCCCTGCCTTCCGGCGACACATACGAATGGCTGCTGATGATTAAGCCGACACCTCCTCCGGCAAGCGATTCCATCATTTCTATTAACCTGGAAGTGACTTCGCCTTCCGGAGTTGCGAGTCCCTCCCAGGTTGCCGCCCGCACGAACCTGTTTTTTAATGACATCCGGTTAATCGAGCTTTTTTCGAATAATTTGCTCATAGATACGCTCCAAAACTTTTTTCACGGAACAGGCGATGATATCATCCGACGAACGAGGCCATGCCCAGAGTGAAATGCGGCGGAATTCCCCGCCGTATGGACAGGGCTTGTCTGGGCCCTTGTTTGCTATGATCTTTTGGCAACAACCGCAAATTCCTCGGATTGCGGATCGTACAGGGTTCCCGCAACATCTGAATAAAGTTCTTCAATGGTAAAACCACATTCCGAAAACTCAATCTCCAGATCTTCGGGCGTAAAATACTGCAACCAGTTATAGATGGTTCTGACGCGATCAGCTTCGACAATCGTATATTTGTCGAGGATCACCTTTTCTTTATCGTACTTGAAGGTATTTAGAAAGCCGTGGTACCTTTTCGGCGACCAGAACCCGTTGAGGAGATCGGCCTGGTATATTGCGGTCTCTTTTTGTTTGTGGAATGCCGCCAGCGAATACACATCCAGAAGAACCGAACCCGTCGGCTTCAAAATCCTGTGGAATCTGCTTACAATATTTTTTCTCTGGATGGGACTGAGCGCGCAGAAGTCAAACATAATCATCAGGATAAGATCGAAACGGTCCTCTGTCTCAAACTCGAGATAATTCTGATGAACATAGTGGATGTTCAGCCGCTCCCTGGCCGCGGCTTCCCGTGCGTAGGTAATCGCCCGGTTCGAGAAATCGATGCCGGTCACATCCGCATGCCTCGCGGCGATCCTGGTTGCATACAAGCCCGGCCCGCATCCGAAATCAGCAATTTTTGTCCCTTTGCCGACGTTGAAACGGGAAACGATCCATTCAACCGATCGATGAATGAACTCCACATTTCGCGAAGAAACATCCATATCCTCATTAAGATGGAATGCAAGCATCTGCTTTGATGTATGCTCATCCGTCCACAAGTCGCTTGCCGTGTAAAACGCAAACGGTTCGGGACGGATATTGATTTCCTCCAACTCTTTAAACATTTCTCTCGCGATTCTCCATGTTAGACGGAACAGGAGGCATCTCCATGCACAAAAGACGGCAGGTTTCCCCCGATGAATCCCATGTCATGTAAATCCGGTTATTTCTCTTTATAACGATCCGATTGATTAAAATAGGTAATGTCTGCATATCCGGCATGGATTTTTCCGGAGTGCTTTACGCCTTTGGGAATGCAGTATATATCACCTTTATGATATATGTTTTTCATTCCGCCTATCGTCAATTCAATTGTCCCGTTAAGAACGAATCCTACCTGAGCCGCGTGAGAGTGCTCGGGGAGATCCGCATCTTTTTCAAACTGCATAAATATCAGTTGATGGCTTGCAGCTTGCGACAAATATGCCTTGACGCCATCAATCGGTATATCGGCTTCCGGCAAACTTCGGATTGGTTCAGGAAATATGTTTTTCATTTTTGTCCTTTCATAGCGACAGGCTCACCGGCATGGAGGGAAAGGGGCGGTTTCGCAAAAGCAAAAACCGTGACACACTCCGTTTTTTATAAACCCAAATCCTCATTGATCAGCACAACCTTGATTCGCCCCGCGGGAAATGACTTTTCCGTAATCGTCCATACGTTGCAGATACGGTCCGGACTGTTGCAGTCCATGCAACAGAAGGTTTTTATGCACGGGGTTTGTAAATCGGGATGCCGTATCGCATTCAGCGGTGCCGCGTAGGATTTGATGCGTTTCATAGCGGCCTCGACATCGGAAACGATTTTATTTCTTCCCGCGAAGATGACAATATTCTTGGGACCGAATGTGATGGCTCCCACACGATTGCCTACCATATCAAGATTCACGAGCTTGCCGGTTTCCGTAACGGCATTACTTCCCGTGAAAAAAAGATCGGTCAGTAAAGCCTGTCTGCGTCTTTCGATTAATTGATCACGCGATACGTTCTCAGCAAACGTTTCCAATATTTCGATATCCGGATTCCTTCTCATTTCACCCAAAATTCCAGTGGCATGAAAGGTGAGCGAATCGCCCCATGAAACACTTTTCACTTGGATCTTCGGTAGAATATCTTCCATGAAAATTCTTTTCGCACCGGCACGATCATTTGCAAGATATGCTTCGAAATGATTGCTTTTCAGAGATTTTCTGCAATTTTCAAGTCTCCGTTCCCAATATCTTTCCACCGGACGATTCATACCGTCTCCCCAACCGCAATGTATCCCCTTCAGGGACTCCGCAAAACGAAGTAGTGCGTCCGTCGCTCCGGTTATGCGGTTTCTTCCAAATTCAAATCGGATACTTTTCGGCACGCATATTCCGTAATAAATTCATCGGCCGACTCGCACTTCTCCACTGTAAATCCGGCCCTCCGCAACATACCATCCATAATCCAGGCAAACGTGCTATATTCTTCCCTGATATGTGTTTCGATTTCCGATCGGAATTCTTTTCCCGCAAGCTTTTCAAATCCGGCAATCCATGAATTGATTTTTCGGCCATGCTCTTTCGGATCAAAATGAAACACAACATCATGGATGTACAGCAAGCCCTTCATTTTCAGCATTTTATTGATCCGCAACAAGGCAATCTGTTTCCAAAAATCCGGCAAGTGGTGAAATGCCGCCTTTGTGACGACAAGGTCAACCTTTTCGGCTTGGTGACGATAGCTCAGGAAACCCGCATTCACGAACCGGATATTATGAATATTCCGATGTTCGATCTTTTTCCTTGCCTGCTTTATCATGACATCCGAAACATCAACCGCGTATACATTTTTGAAGAAATTCGCCGCGAAAATCGATGTGGCGCCGGTACCACACCCCATGTCAACGAGGGTCATATCCTTTGTATTCCGAAATTCGAGAAAGTCCATCATTCTTTTGAACTCCTTCTCATAATCACGGAATTTTTGATGCTGCTCATCATACATTTCCGCCTGGTCGGCTTTTGAGTAATCAACGCCGCAATGCTTGCCTTCATCGTACAACCACTTGCTCATCTTTACTCCTTATAGACATATTTATCCTCCCAGGCTGATAAAAATACATTTTCCGACGACACCCTGGAAGGCCGATCTGAGACCGCCGGTCGAGGCAAACAACAGCGAACTTCATGCCGAAGGAATCAAAACGGTTAAATTGTCGGATGAATTTCTGATATGCTTCTGATAAATCACTATAGTGATTCCTGTTTTTTCAAATTTCTAACCGCGCCGGTGGTCCCGATAACAATCAGGCAATCCCCTGCCAATAAACGCTCTGTCGGATTTATCGTCGTGACCTGATCTTTACCGCGTCGAATTCCGATCAAAGTGACTCCATATTTTTGGCGAAAACGGAGAGCCTCCAATGAATGGCCTGACAGTTTCGAATCATCCGCAATTCTGATTTCCGCAATTTCAAATCGGTCCGCATCCTCCGCATTTCTTCTCGTTTCGATCTGATTGATTACCCTTTCGGCGTCTTTTAACGCGCCGGGAGGCCCCATGATGAGCAAACGATCCCCTGGAAAAATCCTGCAATTCGGCTTTGGATCGAAATAGACACGCCCGCCTCGACTTACAGCCAGGATGGATACTCCCGTAATTGCTCGCAACGGGATATCCATGATTCTCTGCCCGGAAGTGGAAGAATCCGACCGAATACGAACTTCACGAAACGAAATTGGCCAATCAATATTTTCCGGCACCAAGTCCATTGCATAGGTCAGCGAATCGGCCGCTTGTTCCGCGGCATCGTTAAATGGTCGAAAAACCAAGTGAGCACCTGCATTTTCAAACTCAACGGCCTCTTCCTCGTTCGGGGCTGTCAGAGCAACTTTGCCATCGAATTTTTTTTTGAGATGATGAACAAGGGCCAAATTCATCTCCTTCGAACGGACGGTGCTGATCACCCATCGTGCCTTATTCAGCGGCAGTTGCTCATGCATCTCCGGGTCGGCCATATCCCCATATAGAACGGGAATTCCTCGCTCACGCCATCTGCCCAGAACACCCGGATCGAAATCAATCCCTAATATGGCTTTATCACGCTTTAAAAGGTATTCCGCGAGGCCGCTTCCATAATTGCCCAGACCGACCAGAATCACATCTACCGGTGCCGTTTCTTCAAGGCTATCCATGGCGTCTTCCCGGTATGGAATACTCCTTTCAAATACCTTCAAAGGAACGGACAGGAGGCGGTAAAGCCAACCGGAATACAGGATCATGTATGTGGAGGTGAAAATGGTCACAACCCCAACGAGCGTTATCAGCCCAACGGTTTCATTCGTGATGTGCCCGATACTCATCCCCAACGCTGCCAAGATAAGAGAAAACTCGCTGATTTGAGCCACTGTCAGCCCGGCCAGAAATCCGGTACGTCTTCGATATCCCATGAACCCCATAATGGCTAAAACAATCAACGGGTTGCCAATGAGAACGAATAGAGAGAACAGAACCGACGCACCCATCTGCGAGCCCACGGTGGACCAATCCAAGCGCGATCCAAGATCAATAAAGAAAAACAGAAGAAGAAAATCACGTAGACTTGTAAGACGCGACCCTATGGAATCACGGTATTCGGTGGATGCCAGTGAAACCCCGGCAAGGAACGCCCCTACTTCTTTGCTGAACCCGAGCAACTCACTGCCCGCGCCGAGAAAAACCGCCCAGGCAATTGCGAAAAGAGTCAATAATTCCAAAGAGTGAGCGAGACGTTTGGTCAGGTAGGGAAGAATATATTTCATCAGCAAAGCCACAACGCCCAACAGCCCCAAACCTTTAACGGCAATGATCAGTGTCGAAACATAAACCGCCCCTTCTTCAGCGCCTGATGATCCAAAGGTTGTCAGACCGACCAAAGCCAGAATCGTGGCGATATCTTGAACAATCAGAAAGCCGATAGCTATCTGGCCATGGAGAGAATCGATTTCTTTTTTGTCGGACAGGAGCTTGACAATAATAATTGTACTTGAAAAAGTAAGGGCTACAGCGACATAGGCTGCGGTGAGAAAGGACATATTCAGGGCGATGGCTATTAGAAATCCGATTATGGACGTAAAAATGATTTGTCCCAGTCCCGTGGCAAAAGCGACTGGACCGGTTGTGCGAATCAGATGCAGATCGAGCTTGAGGCCTACGACAAACAACAAAAGCGCGATACCAATCTGTGCCAGCAGTTCGATTTGATGATGGCTTTGAATGATTCCCAAACCTGAAGGCCCCGCCAGAATCCCCGTTGCGAGAAACATGATAATCAAAGGTTGACGCAATCTTTGCCCGATCATACCAATCAGAGCCGCGAGACCCAGAATGGCAGCGATTTCCACAAATGGGTTCCCATCAATCATTCGGCACAGTTCCTGTTATAAAAAGTTGGTTATTATTCACTTAGCGACCGGAGAAAGGGCTTAATGGAATCTTGCAAAGCATTCACTATGAATTGCTCCTCTGGTTACGGTGAGGGGCGATTCCTGAAAAAGCCTCTCCGGCGACCCGGAATATCGCTTCCATATCGGATGCCTTCTCCTTGCGGATTATCATGTCCCGACTCTTTTTACACGTCGAAATGATTCGTCTGAAATGAGCAGGAAAACGGAAAGAAAAACTCTGGAAAGGCTTTTCATGGTAATTTCAATTCCAACCGGACGGAGTTTTCTATAGGGCTCGGCATGATCAGGCCGGCGCGGCGCATTGGCAAAATCCAGAAACAAGGGAGAGAGGGGCAGGCTTATCCCCCTGTCCGTTCCAGCTTCTGTTTATGGATAAACCGTCAAAGAACGCTCGAATCGCTGTTCGGTGACCTCGGTTCCCCACTGGGTTCCCCTATGCTCCTCCACGAGTTTGAATCCCATTTTTTCGTAGATATGCCTTGCGGGGCCGAGCCCCTCAAATGTCCATAAATAGATTTTTTTATAACCTTTGCTTCGACAAAAGCGCAAGGCCTTGTTGATGAGCCGGCTACCGGCTCCTTTTCCCCGCAGGGCATCCGACATGATGAACCACCGTAAATGCGCGCCATCGATTTCGGCACGAATGCCGTCAATTGCAATCGATCCTTCCGCTTGACCGCCGACCGAAACCGTCCAAAAACCGTCTCGACTTTCATCATACCGCTTTAAAAATTCTGAAAGCTCGACCGCAACCTTCGCTTCGAAGAAAAGCCCGAATCCCCAGTGATCATGGTAGTAGACGCCATGTAGTTCCGCAATTCGCCCAAGCGAGCCTGGGCGATAGCCCTTGTCTATCCGGATCTCTGACATGGGAGCCTCCATTTCATTGCCCGGCGCATAAAGGGCTTCGGATCGGCAGCAGGCGGACATTCGGGCTTTCCGGCATGAACGGGCAATCTGCTCCATCCGGTTGATGGCTTGACGAGATACGCTTGACCGAAAGCGAATGCAATAAACATGTTCGGTGATTCTTTAAAATGGACTCACAATTTCCCGGGCAGATAATCTTCTCGAACCGGAGAAAAAACCTCAATTGCCAGAGAATTTTCCAATATCTCCGCACTGTGATCGACATTGCCTGGAATGCACCAGCTGTCTCCGGGCCCGGCCTCGAACGTTTGCTGCCCGATCGTAAGCTTGATTCTGCCATTTACCAAATAACCGGTTTGCTCGTGATGGTGAGCGTGTTGCGGCAATATAGTGTTTGCTTCCATTCTGAATTCTGAAAAAAGAGTGTTTTCGCCATATACTAAAGTCTTTAATCTTATCCCGGGCAAAACTTGTTTATACCCACTTTCATTTACTTTGTAGAACAAGATTAGCTCCTTTCTGCTTTCATCATTGTATCAGTTTTTAAAGCGCTCGAATACCAGAGGAAACGGAGGCAATGGATGAATTGCTCCGTTACAAAATCGCATAAAAAAAATCGCGGTTTGCGTCGCCCATAAAAAACGTTGGGGATGTGGCGGTTCAGTTGATAAAATATCCGGCGACTCTCCACTTACCATCCTTGTCCAGCATCGTCGTAACGGTTTCGGTAGCCGATTGTTTATTCCTGAAAACGGTCTCAAATTGAATGATCATGTACTCACCATCCGGGACTCCGGGTAAGGATGTCTGATAACTCTTGGTCCGAATATTTCTGGATACGAGCTTTCCCAAAGGTTTCCTGGCCGCTTGCAGCAACTGTTCCCACTGCTCCCTTGTGACACTTTTCTTGAGGTATCCGGCGGATTCCACCCAGCTCTCTGAATATCTCCCCTCATCCACTATCGACAGCCATTTCTCTGAACCGACTATCGATCGTCTTTCTTTTTCCGCGTCATCAGCCGTTACAATTCCCGTGAAAAAAAAGAAGCATGGGAAAATCAACCATAAAATTTTCCGGAACATCCCACTCCTTTCATAATATCAACAAATTCCGATCGATGGTATCCTCTAACAGGGTGTTGAAAAACAAGAATCAGGCCGTCAGGCAAGGCGCGCGGCGAAGCGACAAGCGCAGCATATTCAAGCATATGTGAGCATTGGAGAGAGCCGTGCAACGCTGAATGGCGGCCTCAGGCGCAGTTTTTCAACACCC
>JAHDSC010000127.1 GCA_018432925.1 Desulfobacterales bacterium
CCTTTCCTGGGAATATTATACGGGCATGATTCCAGAATTTCATCGAAATTCAGGTACTTGGTGTTTGCCGTATAAATCACCGAGCCGGTTTTTTCGTCCGTGTATATGGCCGTTTCGTCACCGGCGATATCCTGGCAGGGCGGTTCGACGCAGTGCCGGCATTGATCCGGAAAGAAAAGCCAGTTCACCTTGCCGTCGATTTCATGTTCGCTGTATCGGACCAGCTTGTAGTTGTTGAAGTTGAGATCCGGCGGATTCTGGTAACTTCCATTGTTCTTGGTAATTACCCCCGGAAGGTCGTGCCACTGCTTGCAGGCGACCTGGCATCCCCGGCACGCCGTGCAAAGGGTTGTGTCTATGAAAAATGACTTGGTCATCTAATTCACCTCCTTCGATTCCTATATTTTTTTGGTTACGTTGACCATAAAGGCTTTGCTTTCAGGAATCCGGGTATTGGCATCGCCGGTGGACGGGGTCACCAGGTTGGCGCTTTCCTCGGTGCCTGTTTCAGGCCATCTCCATCCGAAGCACCATGGTATCCCGACCTGGTGAATAATGGTTCCTGCGATCTTGAACGGCTTGAACCGCTTGGTTACGATCGCCGAGCATTCCACCTGGCCTCGCGCCGATGAAACCATCACGCGCTCGCCGTTTGAAATTCCCTTCAGCTTTGCAAGTTCCTCGCTCATTTCCACGAACATCTGGGGCTGGCATTCCAGCAGCCATGCCTGCGGACGGGTCATCAGACCGGTCTGCCAGTGCTCGGTCACCCGGTAGCTGGAACAGACATACGGATACCTCGGATCGCAGGTTCCCTCGGTGGTCTTGTCCATCTCCGAATCGTAGACCGGGGCGGTCGGGTTCATCCTCTGTTTCGGATTCATCAGGTTCTTTTCAACCGGGCATTCCAGCGGTTCGTAGTGTTCCGGGAACGGTCCGTCGTTCAGGCCGGGGCCGAAAAGATGCCCATGTCCGTGCGTATGCATGATAAACGGATACCTGCCGGCGGGGTTCGGTTTGCCGTCCGCGGTCTGAAGCGGCGGCCATCCACCATCGGGCACATCCCCGAGCCACTTGGTTCCGTCCCAGCGGACGACCCACTTTTTCGGGTTATACGGCTGTCCCTTGGGGTCCACCGAAGCGCGGTTGTAAATGATCCGGCGGTTGACCGGCCAGCACCATGCAAATTGAGGATACAGGCCGATTTTGTTGGGGGCGTCTTCCAGCCCTTTTCTTGCCGACATGTTGCCGGCTTCCGTGTAGCTGTTGCAGTACAGCCAGTTCGCCGATGACGTGGAGCCGTCGTCCTGCAGCAACGCAAAAGCCGGAACAAGGGTTCCTTTCTTGTAAACGGTTCCCTGGATTTCGACGTCTTTCAGGAAATAGCCGTTGATTTCCTTGGCCATCTTATGGGCGTCGAATCCTTCTTCGTTTTCATAATCCCACTTGAGGTTTAGGATCGGTTCCGGAAATACGCCGCCTTTCTTGTAAAGCTCTTTGATCTTGTGCCCCAGTTCCGCGATGATGTGGCCGTCGGACTTGCTGTTTCCGAGGGGCTTGGGCCCCTGGTAGCGCCACTGCATCCATCGGCCGCTGTTGCTGATGCTCCCTTCCTTTTCCACCGATGTGCAGCAGGGAAGCATGAAGACCTCGGTTTTGATGGTCGACGGATCCATCCCGGGCCCTCTCCAGAAGGAACCGGTTTCGTTGTCGAAAATATTCACATTGACCATCCAGTCGCATTTTGTCATGGCCCTGCGGATTTTGTTGGCATTGGCGCTGCTGCATGCCGGGTTCTGCCCCCAGGCCAGGAAACCCTTGAACTGGCCCTTGTACATGTCGTCGAACAGGCTCAGCCAGGAGTAATCCTTGTCATCGTCGATCTTCGGAAGCCAGTCATACCCGAAATCGTTGTCCCTGGTGGCTTTTTCGCCGAAGAAGGATTTCAGGAGGCTGACCGTGTACTTGGGCGTATTCTGCCACCAGTTGGCGCTCAGCGGGTCGTTGCTCTTGGGCGTCCATTTTTCCAGGTATGCCTTCAGAGAGGTGTTCGAAGCCCTCGGGGTCTTCAAATAGCCGGGCAGGATGTGAAACAGAAGGGCATGGTCGGTGGAACCCTGCACGTTGGATTCGCCGCGCATCGCGTTCACGCCGCCGCCCGCGATCCCCATGTTCCCCAGGAGAAGCTGGATCATGCACATGGCGCGGATATTCTGGACGCCGACCGTGTGCTGGGTCCAGCCCATGGCGTACATGATGGTCCCCGCCTTGTCGGGTTTGCCGGTGGACGCGTAGGTTTTATAAACTTCCACGAGATCCTTTTCCGGCGTTCCGGTGATCTGCGATACGATCTTGGTGTTGTACCGGCTGTAGTGCTTCTTC
>JAHDSC010000170.1 GCA_018432925.1 Desulfobacterales bacterium
GAGGCTCTTCCTGACCATCGACAAGTAAGAAATTAGAGCTGTCGACCAATTTCAAAAAAACTTTGACTCCATAATTATCGATCATCCACCAATCCTGTTTTTTTATTGTATGCGCCTCCGGATGCAGATGATAATTCAATTCAAAATCATGATTCCCACAACCCCAAAAAGTGTCTTTGACAATAAATTTCCCGCCTTCAAAATAATAAATAGACCGTTTATGAAACACAGGCTCCTTTAGTCTCGAATAACCATTATGAAAAGCCTCTAATAAAAGACCTCCATCTGTTTCCTTGATTTTAACCAGCCTATTCTTATAAGCTTTGCTCCATATAAAGCTCGTTTCCTGAACGGCTTGATCCAGACCATCGACTGCAACCGTATTATGAGCGCGAGTCCCTTTAAAGTACCTTCTGAATTTTGGCGCGCCGTTGTATTGAAAAGTTCCAGGATCAACCAAAATCGGTTGTCCATCGATCATCAGCGTAATGGAAAGTGCATCCGCATGTCCGTGATTGAATAATGGAGGCATCCCAAGTGGTCCATGATCGAATGTAAAAATCGAATCCCGGCTCAACCGGATGACTGTATAACCGGAATCGGGAAAAACGATGTATTTTCTACTTTCTTGTGAAGACTTCAGCCTTTTCGGGAAAAAGCCTGGAGCGACCGCATACCCGTCATCGCTATCGCCAATGGAAGGGCGGGTTCCTTTTGAATCCGAAAAAGCGTCTAAAAATTTCTCGCCTGATAACAGTTTCTTTTTCATCCCGGAACAATTATACAATTTGTTTCTTTCGACAAAATCGATGGAAAGCCAATATAAATCGATTACAAAACGATGATAGTTTAAGGATTGCTCGGCAGGTCCTCCGTCTTCCAAAATTTGGCGATCAATCTCCTGATTCAAAAGATTAAATCCTCTTTCCAACCATTTTCGACCTTCCCCGGAATTTCTGAAAATTGCTCCGGCGAATATCAGGCCGACACATTCGGCGATCGTGTGATTACCGATCGATGAATAAAGTGACAAGCGTTTTGAGATCCACCGGGCATGGAGGAAAATCGCCTCAAGAATCGACCGGTATTCCAGCGATGAAAAAAATCCGGAAATCTTTAAGCAATAGAAAAAAACGGGTATTCTCAAGCCGCATTCCATAGCAGAAAGGTAATGAAGTCCGAAAAGAAAAGGGTTTTCTCTTATCCATCCTAAAACGGTATTTTTGGCATACTGTTTAAGTCTCGCGGATTCAGGATCCCTATGATTAAAAAGGGTATATGTGAGCAAGGTCGTTATATGCTGGAGTCTTGCGCTTTCCCAAACGGCTCGGATATCCTGCGACAGATCGGTATGTCTAATTTCGGAGCAAAAAACTTTTTGATACTCTTTTTCGATTAATTTAAAAAAATGATTATCTGGATTCAGGCAACAAGTTTTTCCTCTGAGAATTCGGTTGATTTCATTTTTATCTATATTCCCTTCCAATTCCGGAAGCTCTAGACTTTCCAAATCGACATCAGCAATTTGTGGGATCTGGAAGGATATGATGTTTTTTGTTAATAATCTCTTTAGTCGCCGTACTTGATAAGCCTGCAGCACCCTGTATATCAATTCGGGTAAAGATGAATTTTTTAACCGGATGAGATAAAATTTTTTTCTCCGCATACTATTTTTTAAAAAGTACAGATTTTAAACCCTTTGAAACTATCTTAGAATTGTGCATCAGGATAAAATCTAGGAATTTTTTTGATCACTTTGGCAGGGTTTCCCAGAGCCAAAACCCCGGCAGGGATATCGTTGGTTACAATCGCGCCAGCGCCAATCACTGTGTTGTCGCCGATGTTGACACCCGGTAAAATGATGCTCCCCACTCCGAGATAAACATTATTTCCGATCCGGGTTGTGTACTCACCGATACTTGATGGATTGATATGCATCTCCGAGCGATCGTGGGATAGTACGATGCATCCGTAAGTAATCGTGCAGTCGTCTCCAATGATTACCTTCCCTCGACGAATGTCGATCTTGGCATGCATGCTCAGCATACAATTCTTACCGATATCGATACCAGCTGACCGCAAAAAATAAATTCTAGTATTTCTTAAAATGTTTCCAACTTTATGGATAAAAAATCGCAGCAAACCATCCATCTCGTTCACCCGAAACACAATTTTTGATTATCGTTCATAATTTTCATGAAAATCAATCTGTAAATAGGCCCTGGCCCCAAAATTTTGGGCAATATGTTAAGCTCTGAGTCAGCCTAAAAATGAAAGGAGCTGACATGAGCAAGCAAAGAAAAAAATACGGTCCGGCATTCAAGGCCAAAGTGAGAGCTTTGCATAACCCCCGCCGAAATTCATATATTTGATGACTTTTCTCCAAAGCTGCGGGGTTTGTTCCAAATATTTCCTGAAAAAATTGCCGAATAACTTGCTTAATATATTGATTTTACTTGCTTTATACATCTA
>JAHDSC010000036.1 GCA_018432925.1 Desulfobacterales bacterium
ATTCCGTCACCTATGCAGCATCAAAAATCATGATTTGTCGGGGTGTCGATGGAATAAATTTTTGTCCTGTTTTTCCCGGCGGTCAACCGAAGGGATTTGGGGACAACCTTATTTTCAAGGCCCAAAAACATCTCTCTTCTTTCATCCTGATATTGGCTATTTTGCTTGGTACGATCCTCAAATTCGGGCCTGCCTACTAATTCGTATGCACCGGTTGGATAAGAAGAAAGCCTCGATGGAAGTCCCATGATAGGATCGTCCATTAGACGGTTTCGCCCGGAGCGGCTTCCAATATTCTACTTCTGCACAGACTGATTGACGGAGTTGAGCCGGCCGGTGTTAACGGAATTGGCGGCGTCCTTATCCAAGGGGTTGGGACGCAGGTCTTCGCTTCCCTGCCCGTCATGCTTATGGCCGGTGCTGGAAACCTTGTCATTTTTACTGACCCGGTTGGGTGCCTGGGTCATCCCCTTGGGTTTAACCCGGCTGTCGACGGTCTGTGCCTGGTCGGTCCTGTTGACCGGTTTCTGTTCAAGTTCGGAGGCAACAAGGGGTGGCGTGACAATTAACACCAGACATGCAACCGATAGAATAATTTTTTTCATCTCATGCTCCTTGAAAGTAAAAGTCATATTTAATTGAACCAATAAACTCTTTCCCTCTAGAGGAAATCACCATCCGTCGAAACGATTCCAGCACTTGAGTTAAGTCTATATTTAATCGAGTTTTACCCCGCACTTTTTACAGTAATGCGCGTCATCATCATGTTTGTCAAACATACAGTTCGGGTACACCTGAGTATTGCCAGGCACAGACTTCTGTATCATCTGGGCAGTAACAATTCCTGTGGGAACGGCGATGATCCCGTATCCTAATATCATGATTACGCTGGCCAGAAATTGCCCCAAAGGGGTTCCCGGAGATATATCCCCATATCCCACAGTTGTCATGGTTAGTATAGCCCAGTAAATGCTGGTAGGTATGTTGGTAAAACCGTTTTTTTCGCCTTCGATAAGGTACATCATCGTTCCGAAAATGATTACAATAGTCAGAACACAAAAGAGAAATACCAGAATTTTTTCAAAGCTTGCCTTAATGGCTCTCATCAATGTCAGGCTGGCGGTGCTATACCGTGTCAGTTTCATGATTCGGAAAACCCGGAGTAGCCGTAAGGCCCTGATCACCAACAAACTCTGGCCATTTATAAAAATCAAGCCCAGATAACTCGGCAATATGGCGAGCAAATCAATGATCCCGAAAAAACTTTTTACATATTTCCAGGGTCTTCTTAATACCCAGATCCGCAGCAGGTATTCAACGGTGAAAAGGGTGGTAACTACCCACTCGGCTATTTTTAATCCAATTTGAAAACCGGCCCTGACGGGATCAATACTTTCCAAGATGACAAATATAATGCTCAGGAGGATCACAATAATCAAAGCCACATCAAAACATTTACCTTCGGCAGTGTCGGCTTCGAAAATTATGGTATACAGACGCTCTTTAGAAATTGCCATGGCTATAAAACTCAAAAATATTATCAATCGATATCATTACCGCGCATGGGCGAAAAAGGCCATCGATAATCGGTGTCAACCGGCCGGCTCGATCAGGCAACCGGTGATGACCTCTTTTGCCAAAATGCTTGAAGACCTTGACCCGCCTTGATCAAAACCCGAATGAAGGTTTTGAAACCCCTAATCATGATTAGCTCTGAAGCTATCGTAGAAATGAAATTTTATCCATAGACAGAAGGCAAAAAGTTAACGGATTTCATCTCATTACCATAATTGAGTTATGCCGACAATAGGGATGGAATTCATTGGATATTACTCAGGACTTCAACAAATTTTAGCCCAATCCACAGACGATCTGTCATTTTCGGCAGGTCGCCCAATTGCGTGCGGAGTAATGGATTGAAGAAAAATTAAACATAAAAATTGCACACGATATTGATCATTGGCAATGAATATGAAATGTTTCCAGCCCGGAGGCAAGGAATGATTACACAGCATAAAATTATTTTCAAAGATTCCAGGAAAATGAAGCAATTGACAAACGGTTCGATTGATTTAATCGTTACTTCACCGCCATACCCGATGATTGAGATGTGGGATGAAATATTTATAAAACAAAACAGCAAGATAGGGGATGCTTTATACAACAGGAATGGCCCTTTGGCCTTTGAGTTGATGCATCAAGAGCTTGATAAGGTCTGGGGCGAAGCCTATCGTGTCCTCAAGGATGGGGGAATCGCATGCATTAACATCGGCGATGCCACCCGGACCATCGACGGACGTTTCGCACTTTATACGAATCATTCACGGACCCTCGCCTATATGCAAAAATTAGGTTTCTCGGCCCTTCCGGCAATTTTATGGAGAAAACAGACCAACGCTCCAAACAAGTTTATGGGCTCGGGAATGATGCCGCCGGGAGCTTATGTCACTTTAGAGCATGAATATGTGTTGATTTTAAGAAAAGGAAATAAAAAAGAATTCAAAACAGAAAAAGAAAAAAAACTCAGACGTGAAAGCTCATTTTTCTGGGAAGAGCGGAACATTTGGTTTTCTGATATTTGGACGGATTTAAAAGGAACATCGCAAAATTTATTTGAAAACAAAACAAGGGATCGAAGTGCCGCTTTTCCATTTGAATTGCCTTATCGGCTGATTACAATGTTCTCGATAAAGAATGATACCGTCTTGGATCCATTTTTGGGTATAGGTACTACCATGTATGCGGCAATGGCTGCGGCACGAAACAGCATCGGTTACGAGATTAGCAGTGATCTAAGAGAGCAAATGATAGCGAGATCTTCCGGAATCGTAAATTTTTCGAATAGACGTATTGAGGAACGACTGGAAAAACATTTGGTATTTGTCGGGGATCGATATAAGAAAATGGGAAGGTTCAAACACCTAAATAATCATTATCAGTTTCCCGTAATGACCAAACAAGAGACGGATCTGATAATAAATGAAATGCTATCTGTCGAACAGATAAATCAATCTTCTTTCGAGGCTACCTATTCAGATAAGCCCCAAAAAGAATATGCGGGAGACTGGGATGAATATGTTCTGTCCAACAATGGTAGAAAGAATATGGAAAAACATTTTATCCCCAAAAAGCGAAAAAAAGACCATGAACAGAAACAATTGTTCTAGCAGGGTGTTGAAAAACTGCGCCTGAGGCCGCCATTCAGCTTTGCGGGGCTCTCGCCAATGCTCACATATGCTTGATATGCTGCGCTTGTCGTATCGCCGCGCGCCTTGCTTGACGGCCTGATTCTTGTTTTTCAACACCCTGCTAACCGTCTTTTTGAACTCTCACTTTTTGTTGGATCGGATTGCAAAAAATGTGAAATGAATAATGAGTCCGAAAACGAGAGCAACAGCCGGAAACAGAAGATAGAAATTTCTGCTTCCCAAATACAGTTTGCCGTCCGTTAGAGGCCATAAGACCAACGCGTTAAGTTCTGTTCCAAACAAAAATCATAGAAATACTTCCCTTATTGATTTCCAATCCTCGGTGAATTCAAAGGATAAGGTCTATTAATGCCATGTTGTTTTGAAATGTTAGGGTCTATAATCGGAAATACGATATGTCAACGGATAAAAGCGGCTCTTGGAACCGTAATTGTCATTGCAAGTGAGTTCCGCTATTCCCAGCTGTATCCCAGGGTAAACAGGTATCTTTCATCCACGCGGTCGTTGCCCGGTGCGGGTGTATTGTCCCAATCCCAATTGTATTGCACCGTAGCGTTGAAGCGTTTTAACAGAGGGATACGCAACCCGGTCCGGGTTCGAATCAGCAGGTCTTTCGCGTCCTCCAGGCTGACGATGCCATCGTGGTGATGAAAAAACTGGATTAACTTATTGAAAAAGTAATGATCGTATTTGACATTCCACTGTCCGGCCGAATAGCTGTCATCCTGGTCCGCAACGCTGTAATCTTCATTGACATACGCAATTCCGCCTCGTATCGACAGATTTATTATTTCCGATTCAAAAAACTGGTAGCCTGAGCCTGCAGCGATGATTGTTCGGAGATTGAGATCTTTGAAATCATCTTGTTCGAAGTTTGCATTGGTGTAAAAAAACCACTTTTGTGTCAAGAAGTGGTCATAAATGGTATACAGCAACCAGTTATCAGCGGTTTCTTCTCCCGATTCTTCCTCGCGATTCGCTTCACCTCCGAGAGTATAACGGTTTTTTTCCGTCCGAGCCTCCAATTCACCGTCCACGTGATGGGCTTCCGTGTCCGTATTTCCCTTCTTGACATCCATTCCCGCGTTTACACGCCCCTTGAATTTCATGGGAGGTTCGGAGGGCGGATTAATACCGGCAACTCGATCAATGGAAAATTGTAACGGCTGTGCGAGGGTATCGGTTTTAAGCTGAAGTTCTCCGGTGTCGGTGGTTTCAACTATACCGTGAGCAGCGGTTTTGTCTTCGAGGATCACATGAACAACCGAATCCGTCCTGACAGATGCCACCTGATCCCACTGGACGGAGATATCTCCCGCGTAAGACGTCTTTACCGTGAGCGCCCGGTTTTCCATTTTGACGATTTGACCACTCAATCGGTCCCCGTTTTTCATTACTACTTCATCGGCAAGCAGGGGTCGGTAAACCGTCAATGTGAATAGTACGCAGGCCAGAGCGATTTCCGCCTTCCAAAACATCCGCCACCACCTGGAAATGGATCGGTCGTGTTGAACCATCAAACGGCTTCCGTTTCTCTCGACATATTTATCGTTCGGTACACTTTCTTCGAGAAGAGACATCCGTGCCTCCTTTCAATTGTTCGAGGTTTGTTTCGACAGATGAAACAATCAAACAAAGCAGCTCTTGTTCCGCCGGCTCCCGGAAAAAAGCGGAATTTACTGCTGCATCATGTGAGCCGCGCCCTTGAAACAAAACGGGTCCCGCATGAGAACACTTGTTTCAATTGCAGGTCAGGTTCCTTGAATTCCTTTACGCCGGAAAGACAACCGTTCGACTTCCGTTACGTGGACTATTGATAACGCAAGGGGGTTTGCCCTTCAATACATTAAAGCCCCTGTGTGCTTTTAAGGTCCCCCCGGTTATAAATAAAAGTTCAATTTGCCTGTTTCGAAGAACATCAATCCGACGCAACGGCTTGGTGATCATGTAATCGTATTGTAGGATTTCCCTTACTTCAGGCCCTGTCAGAGGAGCCGCATTTGTGATGTTGTAGTTGAGTTCGTTTTTTAGAAATGAATCTTTTGATGTGAGTTCGGAAAAGAAATCGGACATTCTTTATAATGCAAAAAACGAGCCATATCAAGCAGTTATCCTATGAGCGATATAGATGCCCATAAATTCAAAACACTTATCTCTATCCGCATCATAAGTGATTTCGAACGGATTCTTAAGATTTATTTAAGGCTTGTGAAGTTATTTGCCTAATTTTATGTAAAGCTTTACAGAGGGTACAAAAAAACGATTGTATGGATATTTCAGAAAAGTCTTACAAGTGAATGGGGATTCGAATGTCATCATAAAATATTTTTTGGGGATTTCTCCCATGAAAATAGCGGTTCTCCCTATTGACCAGAGGTACTTGATATGGCTTAAGGTTTTATCGCTTTGTCTTAATAGGAAAGTTTCGTGAGATGAAAGAATCTGAATCGAACAAAGCGAATGAAAAGCCTGCAAGGAAAAACCTTCGAGGTGTTTTATTCAATGGCTGGAAATGGGAACTCGCTCAAACGAAGAAGCCGGCGCTTGAGAAGAAAGGAAGAAAACAATGACCAAGAGGAAACGGAAGATCAAAGAGTTTTTCGGGAAATCCTTATTAATCAGCATTTGCCTTTGGTTTTCATCGGCAGCAGCCTTTGGGCAGGAGGCAACAACCCCGTTTGTTCCGATTCACGCTATCGAAATCGGCCTTAACCTTAGCTATTTCGACTATGAGGAGCAAGATTTCGATGTGAAATGGGATGGCTTTATGTATGGTCTTATTGGAAGCTACACGTACCATAATGAAATCATGTTCCGAACCAGCCTTGAATATATCCGAGGCGATATCAACTATGACGGCGCAACGCAGGGAGGTACTCCCGTAAAAGAGGACGCAGACGATTCGGTCTTGGAATGGCGTGGATTACTTGGTTATGATTTTTCTTTCAATGGGCACCTGACAACCCCTTTTTTTGGTATTGGCTATCGTTATTGGAACGATGACATTGAGGGATCTTATGCCTACGAAAGAGAGGTGGAATACTGGTATTCTCCGATCGGCATTGAGACGGTCAGCCCTTTATCCGGCCCATGGACTTGGGGCATCGCTGCAGAATATGATTTTTTCTTGGGAGGAACGGTCAAGAGCCACTGGAGCGATGTTTTTCCTGGTTTTAATAACCCGGAGGTTGACCAGAATTGGGGAGATGGATATGGGCTGAAGTTTTCCCTGCGATTCAAAAGAGCTTTTGCGAACAGTTCTGCCCTGTCTATTGAACCGTATATAAACTATTGGGATATTGACGAATCAGACATAGGCACGCTGACCTTATATGGAATACCGGTCGCTCACCTCATTGAACCGGACAACGAAACGTTAACCTATGGCATTCGGATCGGTTGGCAATTTTAAGAGAATGGTGATGGCGGTGGTTTGCTCGAATTTTCAGACTTCTGTTTTACTCTATCTTCAAGTTTTGCAGTCCGTTTTTCCAGTGATTCCAATCCGATTGGCGCCCCCATGCGGGTAGTCCATACCCTTGTTCCTTCTATAGAGGGGGGGACTACCCGCGGAGAACTTCATCTCAGCTTCGAGGGGTCTCAGAGGTGACGAGGGAATGGTTTTCCCGCATCTTCGCCCAAAAAATAGAATCATGGGCGAAAACCTCCTCCTCAAAACTTTTCCGGATGGAATCATGTGGAGCGTAGGCACCCCAAGCTTCCATGGTGAACACGATCATGCACTTTTGGTAACTGTACTCTGTTCCTAAAAGCGCCAGTTAACAAAAATCATTCCGGGGGCCAACTCACCAGGAAGCCTGGTGAACCATTCATTCTCGGGAAGAAGGTTAATGAGTCCGATTTGAACCGCATTTTCAGCCGCAGCGCCATAATTGACAAAACCAAACTGAAGACCTGTGAGGCGACCTGCATAATTCACAAAACCCGTCTGCAGGCCTTTCACTGAGCCTTCGGTGCAGTTAATAAAAGCCGATTGCCATCCAAGAAAGTCTGATTTAACGTAATTGACCGGTGCCCACTGTACACCTTTATAGCTGTCTGCGTAGTTGAGTAGACCGAAACTAAAGCCGGCGCTGCTACCCGTAGATCCATTGACAAAGCCTATGGCTAACGCAGTCTGCGGGTTTTCGCCCCATATGCTCAGTGCCAAGCCTTCAATCTTTGTATTTCTGTCGAAAAGGGCAATATCCGGAGTGAGGCTAAGCTGTACCGGCTTTGATTCAGCCATTGCTAAACCGGCAGAAAACATGATTATCCCAAGACATGCAAAGAACAACATTTTTTTCATCGTTTACTCTCCTTCTGTTTTAATTTTTGGTTTTTCTCAAAATGAGTGTTATGCTCAACAATTGAGTTTGAAATTTTTTTCGGCCATATTTTTGATAAACGGCAAATTGTCGGCGACTTTTTATATGGTTTTTGACTTCCAGCGAAGTTCCATCTGTAAACAGACAAAAATCGGCAGAGTATAGCAGAAGCGTTCCCCTGTAATGATTTCCATGTGCTTTGTTTTTCACTTAAATTCTTTATACGTTCTATGGCCTTGGTTGTTTGCAGACAAATCCACTCTTTCCGGGGAAACGGTGAATTTGCCAAACATAATTCCGGTTCGTTTTCCAGGCACTTGACGGCTGAAAGCGGATCCTTTTGCCTTTCTCTTTGAAAGACTCGAAAAAATCGATCGCCCTGGGTTTTGAAGAGGCATAAAATATGGATCGGACTTGGTCGGCAACATCCATGTTATGCGCTACGTGGAACCGGCAGCGCTGCATTTTCGCTTCGGCAAATTCTTCCTTGGTTTCTAAGTCACCGTTGCGATCTCCAGGCACACTTGCTGAAACCTCGCCTGTTCCCCTTATCGGCTCATACCGATTTCGACCAAAAAACCGGTCAGTTCCACATCCATGAGTTCGGAAATGTATCGGTCCAGGTTCTGTTAAAATCCGCACGAATCATCTCAAAAAGATTTTCGGGCTGCCTACGGATTTCATTAATCAATTCCAAGGCTGCTTCTGAGGTGATTTCCATCTTCATGGACGCTACTCCTTTTTATCGGCAGGATCGTGGGAAAATTTAGCCCGCATTTTGTTGCTGCGCTGACCTGCCCCCCCGTTGCTTATTGAAAATTTAAAACAGATTTCCGAGTTTCTTTCTCGATCCTGCAAGGCCGATTAAACCAATGCCAGACAAAAGCGCGGTTGCTGGTATTGGGACGGACGAATTCGCTTCCGACTGATCACAAATTTCAAAATGAAAACCCCATTCCCCTTCAACTGGAACAGATAAGAACCAGGTACCATTTGAACGGAACGACGAGTTTTCGCCGTTTTGAGCATTATTGGAAAACAGCAAAAGATTCCATGTGCGTCTTCTGGAATCATAATAACTAGTTGCTTTCGTTTGAATATCGTTACTGGTCCTATCGCCTGGATGCTTCGTACTCATTTCTATGGCAAGAGGTCTACAATTATTTGACGAGGAATAAATACTTGATACCTACAATTTCGATTCAATCTTTTCATCATTTTACAGGTAAATACGGCAATCGATGCTTGGATATTTGCTATTGTTTCAATTCCGAGATTGAAGGGTTTAACCTGCCGGTTGAAGCGAATTGGAGCATAACCGAATGGAATTCCATATAGATCAATCCATTTTAAATAAAAAAAGGGATTCCGGTTTAAACCGGAATCCCTTTTTTTATTTAAAATGGATTGATCTATATGGAATTCCATTCGGTTA
>JAHDSC010000108.1 GCA_018432925.1 Desulfobacterales bacterium
ATGTATAAAGCAAGTAAATTCAATATATTAAGCATGTTTTTCAGCAATTTTTTCAGGAAATATTTGGAACAAACCCCGCAGCTTTGGAGAAAAGTCATCGAATATATGAATTTCGGCGGGGGTTATGCAAAGCTCTCAAAAAAGCCATGGTCATAGAGCTGGCAAAAAGCAACCTCAGAGTCGAAACTGAAAAGCCTTTAAAAGTCTATTACGACAATCAAATAATCGGGGATTTCTATATTGACCTCTTTGTTGAAGATTCTATCCTCGTCGAACTGAAATCGGTCCAAAATTTGGCTAAAGAACATGAAGTACAACTGGTTAACTACCTACATGGATTAAAAAAAGAAATTGGTCTCTTAATTAATTTCGGGCCGGCAGGCGTTCAAGTAAAACGTAAGTATCGAGAGTTCAATCATGAATGAAAAATCCAATAAATCCAGTAAATCTTGTCTAACTTAAATAGCGTAACAATTAATTTTAGCTATCCAAGTCACCATACTATCTCGTTGTTTGTTGTCCTTTTCCCATGGTTCGATATATTTTTCGCCGAAGGCGAATTGAGCTTTCTCAGTTTCATCCGGAAACTGAGAAAAGAATAATCTTATAAATACTGTCTAAGTTAAAAAAATAGGAGGTGAGGAACAATAATGAAAAAATCATATCTCATTTTCTTGGTTTTTATTTTAACTTGCTGCATCCCTCCGGTATCCAGCAGCCAGGAAAAATCTCCGGTTTCAGCAAACCTGCCCGTTTCGTCCGGCAAAAATTCTTACATAATCGGCAGCGGCGACATCCTGGAAATCATTACCTGGAAAGAGCCGGATTTTTCCCGCCAAGAAGTTTTGGTGAGAACGGATGGGAAAATCAGTTTTCCCTTGCTGAATGATATTGAAGCCGCGGGCCTCACAACTATGGGACTTAAAAAAGATATCGAGGCCGGATTAAAAGATTATGTTGAAAACCCATTTGTTACGGTCACTGTCCGAACGCCTTCAAGCCAGAAATTTTATATCCTGGGAGAAATCGCCAATACCGGAGAATATGACCTTTTGAAAGATCTTACGGTTTTGCAGGCGTTTGCGCTTGCAGGTGGTTTTACCGAATGGGCCTCGAAAAAAGAAATTATTCTCCTTCGACATGAAGACGGAAAGGAAAAGATCATTCGAGTGAATTATAAAGATATCGTGAAGGGACAGGATTTCAGCCAGAATGTAAGGCTGAAAGCAAACGATACAATCATTGTCCCTTAATTTGAAAAACCTGATAGTCAGTTGCCTGTTGTTTGTTGCCCGGTGTGTGTTGAGGGTTGTTTGTTGTCAGTTGTTTTGTTGTCCGTTTTCAAATTTTTCGCCGAAGTCGGATTGGGTTTTTTCGGTTTCATATCGAAACCGGAAAAAAATATCTTGAAAATCCTGAAGATCCTGTTAATCCTGTCTAATATTAATAAGATAAATAACCCACAAACCCACGGAATCCTGCCTGATAAAAAAGAGAATAAAAAAAATGAACTTAAAAACCACCATTCACATCCTGATCATTGCTTTTTTATTACTCGGCTCATCCGCTTTTGGTTTCCAGATCAACTTCACTCCCAGGATCACCGCCACCGAAGAATATACCGACAACCTGTTTCTCGATCCGGACCATGAAGAAGACGATTTTATCACCACCATTTCTCCGGGATTTACCGCGGAGATAGCGGGAAGAACCAGAGGTGCCGCCATTTCCTACGATCCCGCATACGTGTTTTACAATGAATATAATGAATTTGACGGATGGCGTCACAGTGCCACGTTCAGCGCATGGCAGCAGATGGCAAGAAACACGAGGCTGGAGATTGAAGATGCTTTTCTGTACACGGAAGACCCGGTACCGGATGATGAGTTTATCAGCGAATTCAGGGAAGAACCTCTCATTGAAGCCGATACGACGATTCGAAGGGACAGGGAAACTTATTATACCAATGCCGCCAGCTTCCGGTTGATCCATCAATTCGGGGCTTCGGATTCCGTTTATCTGGGTTATGTTTACGGCATCCTCCGAAACGATGATCCGACGTATGAAGACAACGACACACACACGCCATCCGTTGGACTTACTTACTGGTTCTTGCCGGATTGGGGAGTCGATACTCGGGCCGAATATACAAAGGGGCAATATTCAG
>JAHDSC010000098.1 GCA_018432925.1 Desulfobacterales bacterium
GAAAAAGAAACCGTATTGGGGCAACCATTTTTGGGCCAAAGGCTACTGTGTAGACACCATTGGATTGGATGCGGACATGATACGCAAGTATGTCCGCTATCAGGAGAAAAAGGAACAGCAGTTGGAACAGCTTCAAATAGTCGAATAACGAATCGAACCGCGGCACAACTTACACGGCCCGCCCCCTCTGGGGGCAGGGCCTTGTCCCCCTATGGGGGGATTTTTCAAAGCCGCACCCTTAGGGTGCGGATTCTTTACTCACAGGAATACGTTTCGTATTTTGAGGATTGAACACCTCGCCACGGAACAGAGATTATGCGTGAGGAGAGATGTTAAAACCAGTTATAAGAATATCGAAAAACGCTTTCTTTGTTATACGGAAAGCAAATGATGAGGTTGAGATCTTCAAGCCAAGTCTAGAACTTTTTTTACAAGTTTTTCGATACCTGCCGCAACATCTTTTATGCCGGGTCCCAGCATATATGCGGGTGTGGTAACCACTTTATTTTTTTTATCCAGATGGATCATGTCCACAGTGCAGATTTTGTGCTTGCCTCCCATAGCCTCAATGGTTTCCGCAGTTGCCGTATCATTTCCGATTGTGACTTCCGGGTGTCTATCCTGAATGGCTTTTGTTAGAGTGGCGGGTGCAATACATATGGCACCGATCGGTTTGCCGGAAGTAACCATATCTTTCAAAAGACGCTCTACCTCTGGGTTGACTTCAGCATCTTTACCTTTGACCGCATAGGAACTTAAATTCTTTGCCGCTCCAAAGCCTCCTGGAATAATCAGCCCGTCCAGATCTGAGGCCCGGACGTCTTTTATGTCTTTGATTTCTCCCCTTGCGATTCGAGCCGATTCGACCAAAACGTTTCTTTTTTCAGCTGATGGTTTGCCGGTTAAGTGGTTAACCACATCATGCTGGTCAATATTTGGAGCCATGCAGATAATTTCTGCACCGGCTCGATCAAGTTCGAGTAGTGTGATAACGGCTTCATGTATTTCGGAACCGTCATATACGCCGCATCCTGAAAGCAATACACCGATTCTGGACATGGAGAGGTCTCCTTTCATTTTTTTCGATTTCAAATTTGTCAATGATCTTGATAAAATCTTTTATCCTTCCCCGAATTTGAGGGGCCGAAATCCGATCCGAGCGTTTGAATCGCAACAGCAGGGCGATTCAACGGGGCTTGCCTCACAGTTGCAGTGAATCGAAAAAACGGTCACAAATTCCTGCGGTTGAAGATTGCCCGCTGATAAAAGAGGAGGGCCTCAATGCCTTAGAGAAGGCCGCCTATTCGTTTTTTGAATTTTTTGGAGACAGGGTGCTTCCTCAATAAAACATAAGTTCCCCCGGTGCCTCCGTCGCATGACCTTGCGCTTGAAAAGGCGATTACCCATTTATACCATCGACCCCGGGTAAGCCACTCTTGAACCTTGGTTTTCAATACAGGTATTGACGGCGAAGAAAGGCCGCGTCCGTGTATGATCAAAACCCCCCTTTTACCTGTATTTACAGCCTTTCGCAAAAAGCTTTCAAAAGCATCCTTTGCATCTTCCACATTAAGTCCATGGAGATCAATATGCATCTGTATGGAAAATTCTCCCCCGTGCAAACGATTTGTGATACCCGGATGAATGTTATATCCCGTGCCCTCCATATATTCTCCGGTATCAGCGACAACGAATCCCTTTCCTTGATTAATAAGCTCTTTGAGCCGCAGTAATGCTTCCGTATCGGAATCGTTTTTAGAATCTTCTGGACGAATCCGTTTAGGATTGCCTTCGATTCGGTTTTCCCTGCGTAAGGGTTTAACGCCCGTCATAGCCTTTATGAAAAGCTTGCGTTCGCTGATCGGATCTGGCATTTTTTCGCGATGTATCGCCGGAGCGGACTTTAAATTGAAGGTTTTACTTTTGAGCAAAGCCTCAAGATTTTCAAATGGCCTGAATAAATGGGAAAATTCTGTCGTTTTCATGATGTTCTCCGGATCGTAAGATTCAATTTTAACCTGCAAAGTGAACAGACTACCCAATTTGTTTAGTCCTGCTCGAACCGGTCAAACAACATCATTTCGGGGACATAGCACTTTGCCGTTGGGCTGTTTACACGATTTTAAAAAAAGTGCGGCGAAAAAAGAGAGCCGTATAGCCATTTACTCAGTTTGTCAAGTTCAAGAATATCGAAACAAGTTTTTTTTCAGTTCTCCATTTTTGTAACGGAAATAATCACGTATAATTTTTTCGTGATCAAACGCGATAGGCCGGGGAAGGGTGTTTTTTGTAAAAATGCCTAACCGCTTGGCGTCATCCTCCGCCCTTGGGACACCGATCCCACTGGCAATAAAAACCGTCGTTACACTGTGATGTCTCGGGTCTCGATCGGGTTCCGAATAGGTTTGAAATTGTTCTTTCAGTTTAATTTCAAGAGAGGTTTCTTCTTTCGCCTCCCTGATTGCAGCTGATTCTATTGATTCTCCGTAATTGACAAAACCTCCGGGCAGAGCCCATCCATAAGGGGGATTGGCTCTTTCAATCAGAATAATGCCATTATTAATCTCGATGATTATATCGACTGTAAGAAGTGGATTTCTGTACTTTTTCTCCACGGTTGAAAACCTGGTTGGCTAAGTTTTAAATGAATCTTTAAGCAGAATTGAATTGATCCGGTTTGAGATACAAATATTAAAATATTGATCCGTAAAGTCAAGGTTAAAAATTGAACA
>JAHDSC010000183.1 GCA_018432925.1 Desulfobacterales bacterium
CGATGGTTCGATTCGTAGTTTCAGGAGGTCAATTGCCACCGTCGGCAACCGGTGCCGATACGCCAGCCAGGCATAATGCTGAGCCGAGCAGGCAAACATATGAGCGATGCCGCTGGCGAAGCTCTTGATATGCTTGCGACCCAATTTTTTCTGCTCGAATGGCGTATCTGCCGTTTCCATTGATCAACCCCAGCGCTTTGATTCAACCAGACAGGTTCACTCCGGCTGCCAGGCGCAATCTGCCCAGTGCGCTTCGTAGCGTTTCACAAAGTCTTTCATCTCCAGGATGTTGGAGGCAGGTTCGCGGCAGGCCCGGGCGCAGGTAGAAACGACATCCCGGTAGAACTCCGGAGCGACAGTCTTGATGCCCCCATAATTCATAAGCAACTCAGGAAGGCGCTCCGTGATTTTTGCTCCGCGAGGTGCCATCACAATGCTCGGGGGCTCTCCATAAGTGTTGATCAACACGTATCGCCAGCTTGGATCGGCGGCCCCCTGACGAGGGACAATCTCACAGGGACATGCATCTCCACCGCCGGAAATGCCTTCATAGACTTCCTTGAGGGCCAGTGGTTTGTGGGCCACCAGGACATAAGGTCCGGCCTCTACATATCTGCCCATGCTTTCGTCGTATTCGATGCCGAGCAAGGCTTCCAGGTCAAAACGCGCATGCCGGTCAAGGGACGCCTTCCCCGAAGTGAACCATTGAAGTTCCCGCAGGGTGATCCCGGCAGACTTGGCAATCTCTGCAGGTGAATTGGGCCAGCACGCCACGAGGTTCTTGGCGATTTCGGCTGCGTTGTCATAGTCACTGTCGGCCCAGAAATCATCATCCTCGACGATATCCTCCGGTGCCTTCTCACCTGTCAGTAGCCAGGTACAGCCATCAAACCCATCGTAATTGAAATATCGGGGCTGATCGGGCGGCAGAGATGTCTCCCAGGATGACAGCCATGGGCCAGGCTCCCAGTCGAGTCCACCTGCCACTGTTGGCATCGGCGCTTGCGCCGGTAAGGTCAGCCACTGCTGGATTCTGTCTTCAACCTCGCGGCTATTGACGCCTCTGCGGCCATCCCTGACACGGAAATCATGGTCAACTTGAGCGTACCGGCAAATGGCCTGGATGGACCCGGTAAGAGACCGGTCATTTCCGTCGTGCTTCCTCAGCAGCCACCGGCTGGAGTCCTGGGCTGAGCGCAGGGAAGCTGGAAGGGATTTCTCCTTGGCATCGGCAACCTCGATCTGGACTCCGATTTTTGCCATTTCCCCTACTAGTTCAGGGCTGGCCGTCGCGATGTGGCGGTTGATCCGCAGGATGTCCGGTCGGCCACGCAAGCCCTCGGCGTTACGCCATGCATCCAAAAGAACATCCCGGAAGGGCCTGGGCTGATCGACTGGGGTAAAGGTCATCCACCGAATGGGCAACCCGGCAACGGTCAATCCATAGAGTATGAGCGGGCTGAGCCCGTATCGCTCTGCGGCCTTGATCTTGATCGGGTCCCGCACTGATACGATGCCATGCTCTGGATGGTGGAAAAGGAACTTGGCTATTGCAACGTAGAAATGATGCTCTCTTGGTGATGGCTGCGCCTGCTGATTCATTTACCCTCCTGGGGAAATGCGAGCTTTCCCCGAGAACTATCGTAGGCTCCGCGCTCCCCCAGCAACCGGGCCAACAGCAGGGCGCGAGATACTTCGGATCGATGATCTGGATTTCTACTGCAGGAGTTCATTCATTCGCTCCTGGAAATACCTTGGGTATTTTTCCATCACCGCATTGGCTCCGTCCCGGTCTCGTTTCAGCGCCTTCACGAGATCCTTCTTCTGGGTCGCAGCCAGGTTCAAGGATGCGGCGAGGTCCTGAGCGATGACGCGGTCCGAAAAGCCAAGTTCATAAAGGGCAATGGTGGTTTCGGTGGGCAGACCATATTTCAGGCGCTTTTGAAAAAGCTGCAGATGATTGATCAGGTCTCCGGTGCCGTCTTGGTCGAGGGTTTCGATGAATTCAGTCACAGCACCTACAACCAGCGCACCGTCATAAGCGAGCGTCCCTTCGCAGACGTCGACGACATGATCGATCTTGAACTCCCTCCGGCGGGTGCCCCATATCATCTTGGCTTTTCGCTTAAGGATGATTTTCAGGAGATCGCTGAAGGGCTTTCCACTGATCCACCCATGCGCGATTTCTTTTAGCACCTCCGGCTTATCGAACTTGGTGAATACGCCACCGTTGATATGCCGGGTAAGCAATGGCCAGGCAAGATCGAGAGCTTCTGTTTCATCAACAATCGAAAGCAGGCTGTCAGCGTTGGACTGAACCCATCCCTCAATGGCTTGGGCATCCTGAATTCCGTAAAGCGTCCTGCCGTAGATTTTGCGGCGAGCCGGATCTGTGATGTTTGCGGAGATGTTCCCAGCGAGAAGCTGAAACAACTCGCGGATATGCTCCTTTTTCTGATCATCAGCCAGGAAGAAAGCCAGCGTCCCTTCGGCCAGGCGGGTCACATCAGCTTCCGAAAGACCATCCTCCGATTCATCCCAATGGGATAACAGGAAGCTCTCGACTGCACAGATGAGGCTGATTCTCCAGGCGACTTGCCGCTCGACACCGTCTCGTGAGAAATTTTTGTCTCCATGTTGTGCGGCTATCCCAGCAGCCAATTTGGCAACTTCAGCAGGATCGTCGATATAGGCCTTGGCAAAATCCAGAGCCTCCATGGTGATGGTGTATTTCTCGTCATCGCTCTTGATGGGGTCGAATATCGATAGAAGATTGCTGATGCATGGCTCAGAATTGCGCGGCTCCAGAAGTTCTTTCACCTGATCCCAGCGCCATTTATCGTTACGCGCCTTTCGCTTGTCATAGATCACCGGATCGGCAAACAGGATGCTGCCTTCGGTATGCATCCCGGCTCGACCCGCTCGGCCAATGAGGTTGTGGAAATCGCGAACCTTGATGCGCTCCATGCCCTGGTAGACACTGGTCACGATGAGGTATCGAATCGGAAGGTTTACGCCCTGCGCCAAGGTAGAGGTGCAAACAACGAATCGCACAAGGTCGTCACGCATGGCATGCTCCACCGCCAGCCGGATACCATGCGGAGTATTGCCATGATGGGAGAAAATGCCATGTGCCGCGCTCTGGGACGCCGGAGCGTCAGCACCGAGATTCTCGACGTGCAGATGGGTCAGCCGCTCAACTTCCTGAGCGTCAGAAAAATCTGATGGTAAGGCCACGGGTGCGCCTCGCTCGATAATATCAACGGCCTTTTCGCAGACGCTGGCCGCTGTTGACTTCCTTCCGCAGAAAAGAGCGATACTGCCATTCGGGACCAATTTCAGACCAAGGTAAAGTGCGATAGCCTGCCCATCGATCTTTTCAGGAAAAAAACGGTCCGTCCTTTCCCGCTTCTTCCTCCCGAGATTGAATCTTTCAATCACCCTCGGAACGAAAAACTCACCTTGTTCAGCATCACGGCTGTCGACGTACTCGATTCTTCCCAACTGATCGAGCCAGCTCGCGAATCCGACCGACCTGAAAGTCGGAATCAGGGTTGTGCCTTCGACGACATTGGGCTCCCCGTTGAGCCATTCTCCAACAGCCTCGGCGTTGCTAATGACCGCTGAGATCAGCACCTTCTGAGTTCCTTCGGGAATCATGGAGCGCAGCGACGTCAGGAGCAGCTCGTATGTGATGCCTCGGGTGCCGCTGTCGAACTGGTGGCCTTCATCAAAGACCAGCAGGCCAACGTGGGCAGCCAGCTCCGGAGCGTGTCGAAGGACGTAGAGCAGCTTCTCGGGGGTTACCACCAGAATTTGTTGGTGCCCCAAGAGTTCGGCAATCTCGAAGTCGGTCTGTAGGGCATCGGATAATTCATCCACCTTGGTGGGTTCGTTGTGGAATGCCTCGACAAGACTGTTCTTTATCTCATGACACAGCGCCCTAAACGGGGCGATGATGATGGCCAGTGATACGCGCTCGGCCAGAAACGCGCTTCGAAGAATCAGCTCTGTTGCCTTCGTTTTGCCAGCGCTGGTGGGCATTTGAACGATGGCAGACTCACCTTTGAGAACATCAGCCTTGCCCAAAAGGTGTTGCGCAGGCCAGAGTTCCTTGATGAACGAATCCTTTTGCAGCGCATGGAGCCATTTGTCGCGGGGCAACCCGGAATATGACGGCAAAGCCTTCCAGGCGGAATTCTCCAGCTTTTTCCTCAGAACGGCCGCGATCACATCACCAAATAGAAGCTGCCTTGGGGTGCCGAACTCATAGACGGCGTCCCTCAGCTTCGTGGCCAAATCGAGAAGATTATCTTCGCCATTCCCATTCTCGAAAAACTGGAGAATCCATTTTGAAATCCCGTCGATGAATTCGCCGAATGGTCCCTCGGCTCCATCAAAATAGGTCCCCAGATCGGCCTGCAGCAACCAGAGCAACAGGTCTTCTAAACCATCGCCATCCAGACCCGGGCAGTCGCCATCGATGCGCTTCGCCAATACCGACGCGCTTCCAGGAAGATCGCACAGGTAATAGGAGGCGGAGCCCAGAAGCACGAGGTATGGATCAAGTGTCTCGTTCAGCTTTGACTGTAGGTAGGAGTCGAAAAAACGGGCGGAAAATAGAAGATTGGTTTTCAGCTCTGCGAGAGAATCGGGATTTGGCTCCTCCCGGTTGGTGGTGGCGGCGAGGTCACCAAGCAGGCCAATCGTGATGGTGAAGAGCTTGGCCGGATCTTGGATGATTTTGATGTGATGCTCTTCCGGAACGCCGTACTCGATCATCTTTGCCTTTGACCGAGTGACGCCCAGCAGGAGTTGGGACTTCTTTTCAGGCCTCATCCGCAGCCCTCCTGTAGAGCTCGTGGACAAGGTCCATCATGCCGGGTCCCTTGATAACCAAGAGGACAAGGCTATCACCATTAGGATGAGGAAAGACCTCCTTGGATTTCGCTGACTTGGGAATTTTTTGGCAGTCTGCCGAAGCCAATTCATCGGCGTCGAAACACTCATCAGAAATGATAGCCGCAGCGCCGTAGGTTTCCTTATAAGGCATATCTACGGGGCTTTGAAATCTCTCGATCCTTTGAGCCTGTTCGATGTCCTTTTTTTCAAAAAGCTTTTGCTTGATGAAGTTCAGCGATTCATCGATTCGAATGTGATCCTTGGCAGAATCGTTGATGGCATCCTGCAGGCGGTTGACCTTGGAGGCGGAAAACTTTGTTTTGGATTCAAAGACAAACAACACATCCTTGGTGGAGGCTTCGCCGTCTTTTTTATGAAATCGAAATCCAATGACATCGCTGCCCTTGGGCGATTCATCTCGAACAACCTTCGATGACCACCGTACTCTGGGTACCCAGTAACCGAGAAGCCATTGCAGGTAATCGGAAACCAGGATTTCGCCAAAATCTCCCGCTCTGATTCCTGGGCCGAGTTTTGATGTTTTGCACGGGAACTTGATATTGGTCAGATAATCCGGACGCGGGCGTTTGCCCCGGAGGAAATCGATCTCGGTATCCAGGCAGTAATGATTCCGGAAGTGTTTCGCCCAGCCCGAGAGCACTGCCTCGTCTTTCTCATGATGAAACTCCCAGACCTCGACCTCCTTGCCGTCGGCGGTCTTTAGTCGCTCACCGGTGTCGACGAGCCATTTTGTATGATCTGAAGTCCAGGGCATTTACAATCCGTTTCCAGGGTTACATATCTCTCTTCTAAATTCGAGCAGCAGTGAAGTGATTACATTCATAGCCATACGCATTGGGGCGCTGCCGATGTCATTCCAGAACCTGTAAAAGCTGTTCCCGGATTTCCTTCGCCGTAGCACCTAGATCAACGGTGGCAAATTGGATCTCATGGTTCTGGATCACGACGGCCTCGTTAACCATATCGCCCACCGATGGGTGAAGGAGCAGACCCGAGGCGTTTTCAGCGAGGAGATCACCTTTACCTTCCTGGGACCTCAAGTAGGCGTAAATCTGATAGACGTATCCGCTGCGCAGTGATTCTTCCCGATACCAGCCACGTGTCACCACTGAGTTGAACTTCGTATCAATGACGATACGGCGTTCCGCGACCGGGTGGTCGAGGATGATATCGGTTCGCATCGAGGGGAGAATCTTATCTATGCCCAGACTCTTACTTTCAATCTGCCAGCCAATTGTTTTGCCTGCATCGACGCGCCACCCTTTTTGGGAAAGCACGACATCATAGAAGCCAGCGATCCCTTTCTCGTAAAGCTTCCGAATCCAGGTAATTTCTCTATCCGGTAACGACAATTGTTTTGAGCCTGCGGCCTCTGTAGGTAGGGCAAGACTGAAGGCCAGATGGGCCGCAGCAACCATCGGTTGATCATCTGCATCGTGCCTCCCGAAGCGGTCGATGGAGACCTCGCCACGATTCGGACGCTCCCCGATTACGCCCATGCGCCTCAAGCTTGCTGCCAAAGACCGACATCGGTGTGCCAGCCCCCCACGGAGAACGATTTTGGATATTTCCTCCAGGGCCGTCCGTACATAGCGGTTTCGGGCTGTATCGATGGTCAATTCATGGAATCGACAGGCAACCTTTCCACGATCCAGTAATCGATGCCTCTCTGTTTTCAGTAGGTCGATGCGCCCGCGCACGCGGCCAAGAACAGCCTCACGCGATTGGTAGCCATAACTCAAGTTGCGCTGAATACGACGCTCGACGCGACGGCAAAGCATCTCTGCGACTAGGTCTGGTATGTCATCAGGGTTATCCTCCACGGCGACCTTCGCCTTTTCGAGATCCCTGAACAAATCCGATGCGTACAGCATGAGCAGCCAAAGGTTGCGCACCGGGATGCGGCCTATTCGGCCAATCCCTTCATGGGCGTCTGATATCAAGTTGGCCGCAGCAGGTGTCACGATCAGTATCCTTCCAGCAAGCGTTCTCTCGCCTTCTGGGATTTCTCGAGCGCATCGAACCAATATTCATCGAGCAACGGACCGATCTCGGTATCAACCACCTGACGGAACCATTCCCGGGCATCACTGATGGGAATACCGAACGGAGGTGTGACATAGCTGTGCCCCACTCGAAACTGAGGCCCGAGACCGGTGTCGGCTGAAATCTCGCTGTTCAGGGCAATGAGACGCTTCTCGATTTCGACAAGGATTTCTGAATCAATACCGCACTGGGATTGAACCCAATCGTGCCAGGGCTTGCCGAGCGTGGGCTCCA
>JAHDSC010000027.1 GCA_018432925.1 Desulfobacterales bacterium
AATTCTTATTCTATTAATATTTTTTCTTTTGGCTCAGATATCACCTCTCCAATGACAGCTGCCCGATCCATTCCTTTTTTCATCAATCGTTCCAGCAGTTCGTCGGCGCATTTTCGGTCCGTGCAAATCAGCAGCCCACCGGAAGTCTGAGGATCGAACATGATATCCATATAAAGAGGGTCCAGAGAAGAGGGAAACTCTATGATCGATTCCCGGAACTCACGGTTCTTATATGAACCTCCCGGGACCAACCCCATTCCCGCATACTCAAATGCCTCAGCAATAACGGGTAGCCTGTTTGCCTCGATTTTAATTCCGAGTCCGGAATCAACAACCATCTCCGCCATATGTCCCAGAAGCCCGAAACCCGTAATATCGGTACATGCGTGGACCGGAAAATCACGCATGCTTTCAGCCGCATCCTTGTTCAAAGAGGCCATCAGCCGCGTGACAAATTCAATGATTGGCCCGGAAGCAAGGCCTCCTTTTATAGCGGTATTGATAATTCCGGTGCCAAGCGGCTTGGTTAGAATCAATTTGTCTCCCGCCGCCAATTTTTTCTTCGTCAGTATGCGATCCGGGTGAATAAACCCAGTCACCGACAAACCGTATTTCAGTTCCTTGTCTTCAACGCTATGCCCGCCTACCAGCACAACGCCGGCTTCTTTCATCTTGTCCAACCCACCTTTTATAATGGACCGAAGGATTGAAATATCCATCTGCTTCAACGGGAAACACACGATGTTCATGGCGGTTTTGGGGGCCCCCCCCATCGCATAGACATCACTCATGGCATTGGCAGCGGCGATTTGCCCAAACCAGTATGGATCATCGACAATCGGCGTAAAAAAATCCAAGGTCTGGATAATCGCCAGATCATCGGATACCTTATAAACACCCGCATCATCCGCCCGTTCCAATCCGACAATCAGGTTTGAATCCGTTGGATACTCGAGACCGCATAATGCCTTCTCCAGGTCCCCTGGAGGCAGTTTCGAGGCTCAGCCGGCACCCGTAACGGTTTCGGTGAGCCGTAACTTTTTCAACTCATTCATGCGATTTTTTCCTTTTAAAATCTAACCGGTTTCCAACAGACAGCCGTCTTCTTTTTGCCCGGATTTTTTTGTAACATATTCTCTCCAATATCAAACCGTGAGACTGAGGATGGGAAACCAGCCCCTTTTATCTTCACCCGTGTTTTCAATCAGCCAGAAGAGAATGCTTTTCCGAGGGAAAAAACCGGATGGCAGGTATTGACAAAGCTATACCGCACAGATCGAATCGAAAGTTACTCGACCGGCAATCGCTTTTTCAATCTCATCCCTGACCCCTGGCATAAACCGTATGCAGACCCCGCAATCAGAGCTGATATGCCTCGGTACGGGAATCAACTTATGGGGAATTCCTTCCTGCTTCAAGATCTTCTCGGCCAGCAACGTATGACTGACGGACCCGAACAAAACCACGTAATATCTTTGTGAATCGTTCATACCGTCACGATCTTCCCGGCTGAAAGCAAGGTATCACTGATATCGTACATATTGGATATGATCCCTGCCTCCAGTTGATCCGTCAGACCGAAAAAATTCAGGCAGGTTCCGCATACGAGTATTTGAATCCCTTTTTCTTGAAGATTTTTTAAATCTTCAATCACATCCGATCCTCTTACGGAGAGCTTGACACCCGTGTTGAACAAAATAATGATGTCCGGTGCAGGGGAAATCTCGCCCAATGTGTGGATAAAACTTTTAATCAGAACGTAACCCAATTCATCATCGCCCCTTCCCATCCGATCCTGTTGAATGGTTACAACCACCGGTCCTGATTTTTGAGCCGTATCCGCATCCCCAAGTTTGCAAGAAAGGTTTTTCGCACCAACAGCTTTATTGGTTTCCTTTTCGACAGAAACAATGGTGATATAGGTACCATCGGCTTTATTTTCAACATCCAACTCACATCCCAGACTTTTCGCCAATCGACTGACATTCTCCAGGGCTACGGGGTTGTCGACAATCACAACCACGCGGTCATCTGTCTCAAGAGCCTTTTTCGTCTGGATTACCGGTTGCGGGCAGGCAAGTCCGCGTGCATCCACTAGTTTCGACATATTAGGTTCCTCATTTTTAAAGATACGACCTCACTGATCGCTTCCAGTGCAATATTTACCTCATCAAAGGTATTAAAATATCCGAAACCGAACCGTACGGTTCCTTCTGAAAAAGTTCCGATTGTCCGGTGCGCCGAAGGGGCGCAATGAAGACCGGGCCGGCACATAATGTTATATTTTTCGTCAAATGCAAGGGCCAAATCCGAAGGACTGATGTCCTCAATAGTGAATGAAACCACCGCAATCTGTTTTAAAGGATCGCCGCAACCATAGAGCGTCACGCCGGGAATCGATCCAAGGCCGTCAATGAATCTCCTCGTCAGTTCCATTTCTTTTTCCCTGATATTTTCAACGCCCCGCTCCAGCACGGAGCGAACCCCAGCGCCCAGGCCGATGAGTCCGATCGTATTGGGTGTGCCGGATTCATATTTATCCGGCAGGAAAATCGGTTGAACCTCGAATTCCGATTTGCTGCCGGTGCCGCCCATTATAAGGGGCTTGATATCTTTTTCGAGGCCTTCCCTCACATATAAGCCACCTGTACCCTGAGGACCCCATAGAGATTTATGCCCTGTGAAAGCCAGGAGATCAATGGACATATCATTGATATCGATTGGAAGCGCTCCGGCGGATTGAGCGGAATCCACACAAAAAACAAGCCCATGGTCTCCGGCAATTTTGCCGACCTCAACAAGCGGCATAATTGTCCCGGTGACATTGGATGCATGGGTAAGAAAAATAGCCCGGGTATTCGGCTTTAAGGCAACGGCCATATCATTTGGGTCCAATTCACCGGAAGGATCGCATTTGATCACAGAAATTTCAACGCCGTATGCCTCCATTTCTCTGAGCGGTCGCATCATCGAGTTATGTTCCATGCTCGATGTGATGACATGATCTCCGGGTTTGAGCAGGCCGAAAATTGCTAAATTCAATGCTTCCGTCGCATTTTTTGTAAAAACAATGCGCAAAGGATCCGATATCCCGAAAAGCTCGGCAAGAGCCTCCCGGGTCTCAATCATTTGGCGACCCGCTTCAATAGCCAGCCGATGTCCGGATCGGCCCGGGCTGGCTCCGATACAACGAAAGTATCGTTCCATGGCAAGAAGAGTCGCTTCAGGTTTCGGCCACGATGTTGCGGCGTTATCAAAATATATTACATCCGTCATGGTGATCCTTCGGTAAAAGTTATTTATAAATAAAGAGCATGGACATTACAATTCGATTTTATCTATACTTTAAAGGCAACATATAGAAAATAGCGATAGATTATGGAAAAGTGAAAAACTCCAAACTCAAAAAGCCCCGGTCATGGAAATCAGTGGGTAAACAAAATTACACCGAAACGCGCTGTTTGCCGGCAGCGTATGGGCGGACGACGAATACAGCAAAACGCAAAAATCATTTTTTTGATAAAATTGTCAATTTTTTTGATATGAAACAGCTCGATTTCATCGGGTTTCGGAAGGGAAAGATTTCTCTTGATCATCAAGTCGAATTTTAAATCTCGGAAACCAGGTCAACGGCGGGCTAATGCTGGAGAAGCGGATTCTCCCGGATTTTTTTGAGCCGGGTCGGAATATCCCACTTTTTCAAAAGCGTAACGACAACCGGCGGAATCAAGTGCTCCCATGGTTGACCGCAAAGCATACGGCTCCGGATATCACTGCCGCTGATGCCTTTTTCCTCAGATGATACTTCCCGCAAGATATGGGTCTTGAGCCCCAGCGATTGAAAGTATCTGAGTTTTTGTCTCCCCCATTCATCGTAAATAGAAAGAAAAAAAACGGCATCCATGGGAACATAGTATTTATAAAGGTCCGGAAGGTTGATCGGCAAAGGAACCACAGAGAATTGTTGCGGCTTCAGACCGGATTCAGCCAGCACGGATCCGATCAGAATATAACGTTCGTAATAGGTCAATGGATTGGCCAAAGGATCGCTTCTTTTTGGATCGGAACTTTCCTTGCGGGTCAACATGGGATCGGGGTTGGTAATCCCCACGACCAGATGTCTGCAAAGCTTCTTCCCTGCCAGAAGATATTTCAGGTGGTCGTTGTGAACTATCTGAAAGCGGCCGTGAATCACGCCGGTTTCACTTGCCGGCATTAACACTTCCATGTCTCATCCGATCCGATTTTGAAGGCCTCATAGTTGCCGGGCCAGAATGGTTGATCAACGGGCGTGTCCATAATGCCTTTGAGTTTTGCCCGATCCAGATGATTAAGGATCAGATAAATCAGTTCCTTTCCGCGAAGATTTCCCAAAGCACCGGTAGCAACGCTGATTTCATCAAATTGTTTTACACCATCCCGCCGAATGCCCTGTCCGAAAAATGTCAGGGGTACCGTCTCGCCGGAGTGAATAAGCGGTCCTCCGCTCGGAGTACAATGATCGGCTGTAACGACGATAAGCACTTCGGGGTCATCCATCAGCGGTCCGATTTTCTCTCCGATCCCTCTGTCAAGGGATTCAATGACCGACTTTTTTGCCATCGGATCCTTTTTGTGTGCCGCCTCATCGGTCGCTTTTGTATGAACGTGTATGAAGTCATACATATCAAGGGCCTTACGTGCGATATCCAAACGCTCGGCAAAATCTCTACCCGGATCTGCGGTATCAGCCACTTTCTCACAATAAAGCCCGATATATTCCGCGAGACCCCAATAGACGAATGCAGATGCGATGGAGAGTCCACGAAGACCGTATTTTCGAGAAAAAGGCATAACGGTTTTCAAGCGTCCGGCGCGTTGAGTGGCTATCCCGTTGATAGGCGGCTGTCCCGTTTGAGTCCGCAATTCATTGACGGGATGATTTTTTAATTTATCATAACTTCCGAGCAGATATGCCTTTAAGGCCTTGGCCGTATTGCGCGCTGCGATGTCCTGCTGGTAGCCTCTCCAGGGCTTTATTTCCACAAGCGGATGGCCTTCTCTCATGGAATCCGTATCGGTCACAAATGGTGCAACATTCCCCCGAAGAGTTAAAATTCCGTCAAGTTTTTTTGTTTGAGTGAAACGTACCTCCACCCCGCCTTCTTCATATTCTTCCACTGCATGGATCAGAGCGGCAGTTTCGTCCTGGGATGCGCTCGGCCGGTCTTTCTCCAGGACCAGACATCCATCGGACTCTCGCACACTCACGAAATGGGCAAGTACGGCGACATCCCTGGGTCCCAAATCAATTCGGGCACCTAAAGCTTCCAGGGCGCCCCGGCCGGGAAATTCCTCCATTTCGTAACCAAACATCGCAAAATGGGCATTTTCACTCGGCAACGCCTGACCTGCCCAGGAAGCATGATAAAGCCCGCTGGCCCCCAATTCGGCCAAGTGATCCAGGGCAGGTGTATATGCAGCCTGTAACGGAGTTTGGTTCATGAGCTGCTCATAGCAGCGGTCACCCAGACCGTCCAGGAGGATCAGAACGCATTTTCTTGGCATGAATCACCGGTATCACCTTTAAATGAAATCGAAAAAACCTGACATTCAACCTGTGAACTGATTTGCAATATAGCACGGCCTTTTAAGTATTGAAAACAATTTTTAACTTCGATATAAAGTATAGATTTTTTCTATTTTTTAAGGTAAACGCATCAAAAGAAAAAATTTGATTTAAGGGAAGTAACTGTTAATATAGCCACATGCTTTTCGATCTTCATGTCCATACCAAGATCTCCCTTTGCAGCGAGCTGGAAATCGATGATGTCCTGAAACATGCAAAAGCCCGCGGTCTCGACGGGGTTTGCATTACCGATCATCATTCAATGGAAATCCGCAAGCACCTTCGAGAAGGGCTGCAGAACGATGGCCTGTGTGTCATTTTCGGGCTTGAATACTCGACGGCGGACGGCGATTTTCTGTTGTTCGGACCCTTTGAAAATATCTCGAACGACCTTTTGGCAACGCAACTTTTAGAAGAAGTCAACCGGTCCGGCGGTGCCGCAATTGCAGCGCACCCCTTCAGAAGCAACCGGCGAGTTAGCGAACATCTTGTCCGGGAAGGTTTTTGTCGGATCGTCGAAAGTGTTAACGGCCGAAACGTCGCTATCGAAAACCAACAGGTGGAAAACTGGCGCAGAAAATATTCCTTAAACTATTGTGGAGGAAGCGACGCCCACTCACTGGATGAACTGGGTACGGTAACCACCCGGTTTTCGACGTCGATTTTATCGCGGTCCGATCTTATCCGTGAATTAAACTACGGCTTATACGCTCCGGAATTCAGCGATTCAAATAGAATTTTTGAGTTCAAGGAAAGCGCGTTTTAACCCTATAGCCGTGCCGTACCGAGGAATCCGGTTCCCCAGGTTCGATACACCGCCCCAAGCTCTCGCATTGCTTAACGCCCACGCTCAACCAACACCAGAAGGGCCCCTCATGTCGTCTGTTCAGACGCGTCATGCTCTCAACCATTCGAACAACCTCGTCATCCGGCATAAGAGGGCGGCAACGCACCTCATTCCGGCACAAAAACAATTCCAGCGTCACATCCGGATCAACACCATACCAAAGCAGATGACCTGCAACGGAGGCAATCGTCTTGTTGCGCTCTCCCTTCGGCACCCCTCTTCCTGGATAAGTTTTCGCCAATAGAG
>JAHDSC010000008.1 GCA_018432925.1 Desulfobacterales bacterium
TCCATGGACCATTCCGGCAAACCTTGCCGTGGCATTGCATCCGGATTTTATTTATGCCGCTGTCGATACGGGTGGCGGAGAAGTATTAATCCTTGCCAGAGATCTGGTGGAAAGCTGTATGGGAACCTTCGGCATTTCCGATTTTACGGTCATCGCTGAAATTCCGGCCCGCGCTCTGGAAAACAAACGATGCGGGCATCCATTATACAATCGAGACTCCCGGATTGTCCTGGGCGAGCATGTCACTCTGGAGGCAGGTACGGGTTGTGTTCATACGGCACCCGGGCATGGACGCGAGGACTATGAGGTTGGGCTTGCGTACGATCTGGATGTTTATTCGCCGGTCGATGATAACGGATGTTTCACAAAAGAAGTCGACTTTTTTGAAGGGAAATTCGTTTTTGATGCCAATCGAGAGGTTACCGCTAAATTGAAAAGCGAGGGCGTACTGCTAGCGGAAGAAAATATTACCCATTCCTATCCCCATTGCTGGCGCTGCAAAAAGCCCGTTATTTTCAGAGCAACCCCCCAGTGGTTTATTTCCATGAGCAAGACGAATTTAAGGCAGAAGGCGCTTGCCGAGATCGACCGGGTAAAGTGGATCCCTCACTGGGGAAGAGACCGGATATACGGGATGATTGAGAATCGGCCGGACTGGTGCGTTTCCAGACAGCGAGCCTGGGGAGTCCCGATTTCCGTGTTTTATTGTGAAAAATGCGGATCGATCCTTCTGAACGCGGAAGTCATGGATCGCATCCATGCTCTTTTTGAAGAGCATGGCGCGGATATCTGGTTTGAAAAAGATGTGGCGGATCTTATCCCTGAAGGTATCGTTTGCGAGCAATGCGGCGGAAATTCATTCATAAAGGAAACAGACATCCTGGATGTGTGGTTCGATTCCGGTGTCAGTCATGTGGCCGTTCTCGAACAGCGGCCGTACATGAGATGGCCCGCCGATCTCTACCTGGAAGGAAGCGACCAGCATCGGGGGTGGTTTCACAGTTCCCTGTTGACTGCAGTCGGAACGAGAGACAAAGCACCCTTTCGATCGGTATTGACCCATGGATTTGTTGTTGATGCCGAGGGGAAAAAGATGTCCAAGTCGGTCGGCAATATTGTGGCGCCGGAGCAGGTGATCAATCGATACGGAGCCGAAATTCTTCGTCTCTGGGTTTCTGCCTCGGATTACAAGGACGATATTCGAATTTCTGAAAAGATACTGAAACAACTGACGGACGCTTATCGAAGAATCCGGAATACCTGTCGGTTCATGATCGGCAACTTATTTGATTTTGACCCTGAAAAAAATACCGTTTCCTATGAGTACATGACGGAAATCGACAAATACTCCCTCTCCAGGCTGCAGGACCTGATCGAAAAGACCTTGAAGTCATATGATACCTTTGAATTTCACCTGATCTATCATATGCTTTATAATTATTGCACCCTTGATCTTTCCGCCTTTTACCTGGATATTCTCAAGGATCGTCTGTATACTTCGCCTCCCGAATCCGTCGATCGGAGAAGCGCCCAGACGGTGATGCATATGATACTGGATGCGATGGTGAGACTGATGGCGCCGATTCTTCCGTTTACAGCGGAGGAGATCTGGAAATTCATGCCGAATCGGAAAAACAAGGAAGAGAGCATTCATCTTGCGACTATGCCGGTCGTAAAGGAATCATGGAAAGATCCGGACCTGACAGGCAAATGGGAAAGGATTCTGGCCGTTCGTGGAGAGGTGACAAAAGCGTTGGAGGAAGGCAGGATGAACAAGCGGATCGGTCATTCGCTGGATGCCGCGATTACCTTGTCGGCGGATAAGGATCTTTATGATTTTCTCGTTCCATATTCCGATGACCTGCGAGCCGTTTTTATCGTTTCCAAGGCCTCTTTGACAAAAGAAAAAAAGTTCGACGGAGCCTATGAAAGCCGTGATATCGGCGGATTGTCGATTCTGGTTGAATCGGCCCCGGGCGAAAAGTGCGAGCGATGCTGGATACATGACCTTTCGGTCGGGTCCGATCCCGAGCAGCCGACCATTTGCAAACGGTGCGGGGACGCATTAAAAAAGTTATAAATGAGGATCCGGGGAAAAAACCGGCATGCTCAATTCTTGCCCGGTGGTGAACATGTTCCGATTTGCGGAAAATAAAAAGTACCGAAAGCTTTTTATCGTTACCGGCTTTGTCGTGTTCTTTGACCAGCTGACCAAGGCCGTGATCTTATACAGCCTGCCGCTTTACAGCTTCATTTCCGTGATACCCGGATTTTTCAGGATCACCCATATACATAACACCGGCGGGGCTTTCGGATTTCTGGCAAATCAGAGCCCGATTCTGCGCAGCCTGGTTTTTATTTTTGTTTCGATTCTGGCCATCGGTGTGATTTTCTACTTATATATGAATACACCCGGGACCCATCGTTTCCTTGCGACCGGTTTCGCCTTGATTTTCGGCGGTGCCCTCGGAAACATGATCGATCGAATTCGTATCGGAAAAGTAGTCGATTTTTTAGATTTTTATATAAAGAATCTGCACTGGCCCGCTTTTAATGTCGCCGACAGTGCAATCTCGGCTGGAATCTTGATTTTTATCTTTCATTTACTCTTTAAAAAGTTGCCGAAGTAAGTCGGATCCTATGTATCCCGTCCTTTTTCAATTCGGAAAGTTGACGATCTATACCTATGGTTTTTTTGTCGCCGTTGGTTTTCTTGCGGGGATTTTTCTGGCAAAATATGAGGCCAAACGAACCGGGCAGGATCCCGAGACAATCATGGATCTTTGTTTTTATATCCTGATTGCCGCTGTTATCGGGTCACGCCTGTTTTATGTCATAATCAATCCCGCGGAGTTTTTTGAAACGCCCCTTGAAATTTTTAAGATATGGAAAGGGGGGCTTGTTTATTACGGTGGATTTATTGCTGCAATGATAACTTCCATCATCTATTTAAAGCGGAGGAAGATTTTCCTGTGGAAAACCGCTGATAATTTTGCCCCCGCTCTTGCAGCCGGCCATTTTTTCGGCAGGTTGGGTTGTTTCTCCGCCGGATGCTGTTACGGCAGTACCTGTGATCTTCCCTGGGCGGTTACCTTTACACACCCCGAAACACTCGCACCGATCGGAATACCGATTCATCCTACCCAACTTTATTCTGCCGCAGCCAATCTCATGATTTTTGGGTTTCTTTGGTTTTTTCGTGGAAAGAAGAAATTCGACGGTCAACTGTTCTGGCTTTATGTGCTGCTTTACGGGATCATCCGTTTTTTCATTGAAATGTTCCGTGGCGATTTCAGGGGACCAGCGTTCTGGGCATTGCTGTCCGTTTCCCAGGTCATCGGAATCACAATGGCTGTCGTCGGCATTGTCATGCTCGTGATTCTAGGAAGGCATGCCGCTTCGATACCGAAAAAGGCATAAAGTGAGAGGCGAGGGAAAAGAAGTCTTATGCTTTTCCTCAGTCCCTGTGTGTTTTTTTATCGAATCCGGAAAATAAGACAAGAACACCAAAAAATATTTTATCATAAGCTGCGTACAAGTGCCTGAGATTAGCCACAGAGAGTTGAAAAATCATCTGGAAGGTTTGAGAAAAGGGAATCAAGCCGGACCATTTGAACCGGTATATCTGATCCACGGGGAAGAGTTTCTCTGCAAGGCCGCATTGGATGAACTGCTGAATGCGATCCTTACCGATTCATCCCGGGACCTGAACTTCGAGCCGGTTGACGGTATCGATATGAATATTCATGAAGTGATCGAGCGGATAAACACTTATTCCCTGTTACAGAAGAGGAAGGTTGTGGCCGTCCTGGGATCACGGATATTTGATTCCCAAAAGAGCGCGGACACGCTCGTGGAAAAGATGAAGGAAGCATCCGGTTGCAATGACATCCAAACGGCTGCAAAATGTCTGGTAAGCCTGCTGGGACTTATGGATCTGACATATGACGATATCGGCGAAGCGGAAGGAAAGAAGAAGCTGAAACTTGACAGCGACGCATCCGGCGAAAGAAATTGGCTCGATTCGGTGATGGTATATTGTATGGAAAACAATCTATCCATACCCGCCGGCGGAGACGATGCGGGAATATTAAATGAAGCCATAAAAAAAGGATTCCCAACAGGAAATCATCTGATCATCACCGCAGAAGATGTCGATAAAAGGCGGAGCCTTTTTCAGACCATAGCAAAAAACGGAATGATTGTTGACTGCACGGTTCCGAAAGGAGACCGGCATGCCGACAGGATCGCCCAGGAGGCGGTTCTGGGTGAAAAGATGAAAACCATCCTTGAGAAGAGTAAAAAAGTGATGGAAAGGAGCGCCTTTCAGGCTCTGTGTGAAATGACGGGTTTTGACCTGCGGACATTTTGCAATAATCTGGAAAAGCTCGCGATTTATGTCGGGGATCGAAAGAAAATCACAACCGATGATGTTGAATCCGCACTGAAGCGCACGAAAAAGGACCCCGTATACGAATTGACAAACGCAATTTCCAGCCGAGATGCCGAAAGCGCCCTGTTTTTTTTGAACTCTCTTGTATCCGCCGGACTCCACCCGCTTCAAATTCTTGCCGCAATCACGAACCAGATTCGGAAACTTTTGCTCATCAAGGATTTCACGGAAAGCCCTCACGGTAGCGTGTGGCGACCGGATATTCCCTATGGACATTTTAAAAGCCGTATTTTGCCTGCAATTCAGTCCTACGACCGGATTCTTCTGGACCAGATGGATGACTGGGAAAGCATGCTCTCAGAGAAGATGGACGCGGAGGAAAAAAAGTTAAAAAAAAGAGAGACAGGAAAAACGCAAACAGCAACCGATCTTTTAATTGCTAAAAATCCGAGAAACCTTTACCCGATTTACCAGATGCTGCTGAAGTCTGAAATGTTTACAAAGGATGACCTCTGTACGGCCATGGAATACCTGAGCCGGGCCGACATGCAGTTGAAGTCCACCGGGCAGAATCCGAAACTGGTATTGGAGGCGGCGATTTTTTCTATTTGCCGGGAAAAGAGGCATCCAAGGAAGGGTGAAAACAAATAGAAGTGTTTTTCCGTGGCGCGTTTTGGCTCGACTCATCGTTGGCAATCTTTCATCGGGCAAATCAGGAGGTATGAAGAAAAATCCATGGGCTTTATTAGAAAACAGGAAGAGCGCCTGGCGATCCGGCTGCTCGAGTGGAAGTATAAAAAAATCAATCAACCGGTTCCCGATATGTGCGAATTAAAACAGCTGGCCGGCAATATTGTCGATGAGGCTCACCGAATTGCACGGGAAAGAGGGAAGAACGTGGTTTCCATCATGAAAGAAATGGTCGGTGAGTTAAAAAACAAATAAAGATCGGGATTCGTAATCACCAGGAATCGAATTTGCTATTGAGATGAAATATCCGGGTTATCCGGCGGTGTGAAGGACTCCGATGTAGTAATGAATGAGGCTGATTTGTTCGCCGTATCGATCGGCTTCTCCACTCTGTAGTATGGATTGAATCAGGTGCCTGGATACGGTCTCCGCCAGTTCCGTTTTTCCGCAATCGGCCATTTTCCGGAACAGATAATCATAGATGGCTGACTGCGCGGCCAGATCGCTTTTCAAGAATTTCTCCGCCGCATGCTCCCATTTCCCCTGGTCAACCAGGTAGCTTATTGCCAGGGTTTGATGCGTTTTCCGGTCATAATTGTTTTGAAAATCCAGCTTGAATGGCAAAATGCTTTCAATATAAGTTTTCAGCTTAAAGGGATTTTCAGGCGAGCAGTAAAAACAGGGCTCGAGATATCCCTGGGATATATTTCCATAAATATGAGAGGGATCTCCCCGGCTTTCAACAAAACGGGCCAGGGGCGTTCCATGGTAAATTCTGCCTCCGAAAGTATATTCATACCGTCTCCGTGCATCGGGAGGGTATTGCATCATCCCTTTCAGGGAAACATCAATCGTTTCATGCGTCTCCCCCGGCAACCCGAAGATCAGGTTCACCGTGCAATCGATGCCAAACCGTGAGCACATCTCCAACGTCTTGATGATATCCCGACGGCGGTAGGAAGATCGATTCATCTTGAGAACCTCGTCCGCAAAACTGTCACAGGTAAGAATGACGGAAAAGCCTGCATCCGACAGCAAGCCGGCAAATTCCTCATGAAACGGTTTCGGAAGAAATTGGGATGAAAAACGAAAAAAATCATTCAGGCCCGTTTGGATTATCTTTCGAACCAGGGCCGAACCGTATTCCAGGTTCGGTACATTAAACTCCGTGTCCGTGAAAAAAATGGAACGGATGCCGTCATGTTGCGCGGCGATGGTTTTCAGCTCCGTGACGACATCATCCGGATTTCTGTAGGAAAAATTTCTTCCCTCAATGATCGGCTCGACACAGTAGGAACAATTTTGATTGCATCCCCGCTTTACCCGGACAGGCAGGCCTGTGGTTTCATAAGCATAGTTGAATTTACCCTCCCGATGAATGGGGTCGGCTCCTTTCCTGAAGGTGAAAGGCAGTTTCGGGTTTATCCTGACTTCCTTTTCACAATTGATTACGAGATTGGGAATGACGGAAATTTTTTCTTCATCCGGAAAGGCTTCGAGAAATTGCCTCAAAGGCTCTTCGCCTTCCCCGGCGATTCCGTATCGAATCCCCAGGATTTTTAAAATAGCGGATGGGGATATGGTAAAAGCGCCGCCTCCTGCAATTATCGGGATATCGGGTCGAAGTTTTTTTATGATATTTGTTATGTTTATAATATCATTCAGAAAGTAAAATGTTTGGTATCCGAATCCTTTTTGATTCCCGTATTTCTCGCATGACATGGTTGTGTCGAGATTCCGGATTCCGAGACCTATGAAATCCGGATTCGAAAGGTTCAATATCTCCCTCAGGTTTGTTTCCGGATTCGATTCGGTCAAAAACGGATATTCAATCGTTACTTCATGGCCGAAACGGCGCAGATGATTGGCAATAATGTCCAAACCAAAAGGATAAACCTGCTTGACCAGGTAGTATTTATCCGTATAAAGGAGCAAAATGTTCTTGAATTTGTTCGACATTGGTTTCGGAGTCTAATCTTTCACCTTCAATTTCGAATATTTTTTTAACCTTGTACATGCTATCTTCTTTGTGTTAAAAAATCGTCTCGTGATTAAGCTGAGATTATACAGCGCTAAAAGGAAATTGCAATGCCGCAGAAAAGAAATATTTCATCCATCGTTTCCGAAAACAAGACACTGTTCGTTATTATCGCCATCGGTCTTTTTATGATTGAATTGCAAATTCTCGCTGTAGCGGTGCTTCATTCCGGTCGGAAATCCCTGTTGCAGGTTCTCGATGATAAGAAAAACATCATTTACGAAGTCGACGGTAAGAACCTGAACGATTTTGACAGATATTTCTTCGAAAAGATTTTCGGTCCTCTTGAACAATATCAGGTCAGAAACATCACCAGAGAAGTTCCGTTCCCATTCCGGGCGTGGTTCGCTGCCGCAGTGGGCGTGCCCATTGGTATGATTCTCCTGTTCAGCCTTATCGTCAAGGCCTATGTTGCTCTTTTCTATGGCGAGGAAAAGAAAGAGGATGAATCCGGATCGAGGACAACCGAGCCGAAAACGCGCTTTGACGGGGCTTTGGCATGGGTAGGCAAACTGAATATTTTTATTATCGGACTTCTGGTATTTATGGCGGTATTCGCCTACTGGGTGGTACCGAACATGATTGTTTATGTCGGAAGGATCGGGATAGAAACCTTAACAAGATACAAATGGATCTTTCTGTCCGTAGCTCTGATGGCTTTAGTCATAATTGCCTGGATCATTTATCTCCGCTATCTTCTGGCCAAAAAAACGATAGAAAGCCATGCGGAAGTCGAGAAACACCGGATTCAACTTGAACTACTTGAATATAAAAAAGGCCCTCTTCAGTTGGAATACAACCGGGAGGAAAAAAATACGGAGCCGATTGCCGGTTCCGATCAGAAGAATACTTCCGGTCCGCCGGACAAGCCGAATGGGGCCAATCCCGATTTTCCATGAGGGTATAATCGTATCGGCCCTAGTACCCGTTTTTTCCGCCGCTTGCTCATGTTTTCAGGAAGATTGAAAAGATAGGGGGGTCTCCGGTCCTCGTTTCGACCCCAAGCGATTTGCTCCCGGAAAAAAGATTATCGGGCTTACTGCGCCGAGGGAAGGAGCTGCGCCAGGTAGTCGCCTTTTTTTTCTTTGTATACAATTTTACAGCAAAACCGTGCTTTCATGGCATGGCTGGCGAGTGTTTGCGGATCGATTTGAAGCCATTCCATCCATGGTCCTTTTTCCCCATTATATTCAAATTGAAAACGGATTTCACCGCGGTAGCGGCCGGTTCGGCAGATGAAATTTTGATATGCCTGATTTACCGGGTTATTCGTCCTGTGAAGATCAAAGGAGTCCAGCAAGATTCGGCCTTCCGGTTTTACCAGGCGGCGGGTACGGTTTAATAAACGATCCAGACCTGCCAGGTTTTCGGCAATCCCAACCCCGTGCATCAGCATTAAAAGCGTATCGAAGGGCTTCTCGTCGAAGTTGAAAATGTCGGCTCGGCGGGCATCTTTCACCCCGCGTTTTATCATGATATCAACCGCTTCAGGAGAAATGTCGATTGCGCACACTTTAAAACCGAGCGCTTGAAGCGCCAGGCTGTGACGTCCGGCACCGGCCCCGATATCCAGAACGCTGCCACGGCAGAGATCGATGGCCGTTTGATCCAGCTCCGAGAAATTTGAAGGGTGCAGGAAGTAGGTGCTTATCGGATGGTACTCTTTCAGCCCGTCTTCCCTGTGTATAACGATCTTTGCCGATGTGTCTCCGTTATAAAAGTCATAAAGGGCTTGTCGATAGGGTTTTATGGATGCGAGGTTCATCTGGTTGCCTCCTCAGAAAGGCTTGTTTTCCGGATTTTTTATATTACCCCCCTCTCTTGACTCTTCCGGCCGGAAAATGGAAAGACTTCGACGCGAATCCGGGAGATAATGTTATTTTCCGGACAAACCATCGATCAGGGCCATTACATTGCTGCCCAACACCCTGTGGTTATATCCCCCTTCCAGGATGCCGAAGCATCCGCCGCCATTTCGAATGGCGGCGTCTCGAACCTTCCGGCCGGTTTCCAGATAATCTTCGGTTTTGAGGACTCCGCCCCAATCATCTTCATGATTGTCGAAGCCGGCGGAAATGCCGATGATATCGGACCGGCAACGATCCATTTCTTTTGTAATTTCATCGAGATAGGCATAGCGATCATAGGCTTTGATGTTGTGGATGGTCACCCAGTCTTTATGCCCCAGAATGTTGACGGTTACGTCTCCGTAATGAAGGTCGATATCCAGCACATAAGCGGAGTTGATTTTTTTTTGTGCTTTCAGAACTTCCAGGGCGATGGCCATGTTGTTGAAATAGCAGAAACCCCAGGAGGAAGCGGCGGAGGCGTGGTGGCCGGGAGGACGGATCAGCGCGAAACTCGGTTCTGAAAGGGCGATGGTGGCGGCCTGGACTGCTCCACCGGCAGCCAGAGCGGAAATCGGATAAAGGCCGATTTGTCGAACATGGTTTATATGCGCTTTGGTGTGGGCAATCCCTACATCGGCCTCCGAGGCCGGTTCGGCGATAATAAAAACTACATGAGACTTTATGGCATCGACAATTGCCTCCATTCGTCCACCCGCTGAAGCGGGATCGGATGTATAGACCTGATAAAAGTCCTCGTGAAATACAACCTTCATAATATCCCCCCTTTTTTAAATTAGCGGAATTCGATCGGGTTGTTCCTCTATCTTCAGACAATACCGGATCCAGGGGCAGGATCTACCTGCAGCGCAGCCATTCTTCAAGTAGTTTCAGACCCTGCGGGATTGAAACCCTGGGATCATATCCCAAATCTCTTCGGACGGCGCGGATATCAAACCAGTGAGAGGTTGCAAGTTCATTGGCGACAAAACGTGTTATCGGCGGCTCACGGTCAATGTGGAATTTTTTATAGATCCATTCAAGGACGGCTCCTATCATCCATGCCATGAAACGCGGCATGGATCGAGTAACGGGGTCGAGCCCTGCCGCCTTTAAAATATTGTTCACCATTTCCCACAGGAAAACGGGTTCGCCCTGGCTGATGAAATAAATATTCCCCGACAGCCCCGGATTTTTTTCCAAACAGTCCGCAGCGAGAATATGGGCTTCCGCGGCGTTTTCAATATAAATGGTATCCACGCGGTTCCTGCCGTTCCCGACTCGGATCAGCTGCCCGGATCGCTGAATGATTCTCGGGACCAGATGATTATCCCGAGGTCCCCATATCAAATGCGGTCTCAGTATAATGGTATGGAGTCCTTTTTCCGCGGCTTGGATCACGCAGCGCTCGGCAATGGCTTTGGTCTCCGGATAGAAGGCATGAAATCGGGAAGGATAGGGTGCCGATTCGTCAATCCCCTCCATGTCGGTTCCATTGAAGACCACACTGGGAGAACTGGTATAAACAAGCCTTGAAATCCGATGATTCCGGCAGGCTGTAATTACATTCTGGGTTCCTATCACGTTTGTTTGGAAATAGTCGGCGTAATTGCCCCAGACGCCGGCTTTGGCCGCGACATGGAAAACAAGATCCATCCCTTTACATGCTCTGTGAACCGCTTCCGTGTCACTGAGATTGCCGTTCATTTGTTCAATCCCAAAGCGTTCGAGACGCGGATAAAAACCGCGCGAGAAACTTCGGACGCGATCCCCCCTTTCGGCGAGAATTCTGCTGATTGCGCCGCCAAGGAAGCCGCCTCCGCCGGTGACAAGGACATTTGATGGAGTTTTTTTCTTTACCGGTTTTTCCTTATTGTTAAATTCTTCTTCCATGTTGCAATCGCCGAGTCGAATCGAGCAAGGGTCGAAGAGTTACAGACTCTAAAGGTGTCATCGGCTAAACCGCGGCATGCAAGGACCGGCCCATGAGTTTTTTTCAGCCTATTCGATCGGAAATCGATTCTTTTCGTGTGCGGATTTCATCTGTTTTTCGGCCCATACAGCCAGCTGTTCACGGAATATTTTTGAATTGTGCCGGATGTCAACGGGAAAGGCGTTATGAAAAAGAATGGTTTGAATACGTTTTGTCAATTCATTGCTTTTTGCAATATCCAGCAGTTCTTCCCTGAGCTTTTCCCTGTTTTTTTCGGTACAGCCATTTTTCGGCTCAATGCAGATTACCGCCCTTTGTTTGATACCGGCTTGAACTCCGATAAGAGCGCTTCGATACACGGCTGGATGCGAATTAAAAATCGCCTCGCAGGGAACGGTAAAGAGGGTCCCGTCTTCCGTGATGACGCGGTGGTTCTTGCGGCCGCAAAACCATATTCTCCCCTTTTCATCCATCCAGCCAAGGTCTCCCATTCGGTGCCAAACCTCATGACCGTCATGAATCTTGGCCAGGGCGTTGGCACCGGGTCTTCCAAAATATCGCCGGGTCACGATGTCTCCCTTTACTACGATTTCACCGACTTCACCTTTCGGGAGGATAAGATTTTCAGACCACTTTTCGATCGGATGATCGTCAATTCCAATAATGCGAACATCGATTCCGCTCAGCGGATAACCAACGCAATTACCCGAACCCCGCTCGCTGAGTTTTCCGGTTTCCGAAAGAATTTCGGTGCTGCCGATGGACAGGACAGGCATTGCCTCGGTCGCCCCGTACGGAGTGTGAACCTCCGCGCCCTCGGGCAACATGGAGACAAACCGTTCGACAATCCGCGGCGATACGGGTGCACCGGCTGAGATGACCCTTTTCAATGACGGAAGCCGGATGCCCCTTTGGCTTCCGTAAGTCCCGACCCGGTTCAATAAAGCCGGTGATGCAAACATGTTCGTTACCCCATGGTCGGTAATTGCCTCAACGATTTTTGCAGGGTTTACTTGCGCAGGCTTTGTCGGGTCCATGTCCGGAATTACAGCAGTCATCCCCAGAGCCGGATCGAAAAGCGCAAAAAGCGGAAATGTGGGCAGATCAATTTCATCGGAACTGATTCCAAAGTGAGACTGGATGTGGTGAATCTGCGCGTTAAAAATACCGTGTGTATAAATAACCCCTTTCGCCGGCCCGGTACTCCCCGTAGTAAAAAGAATCGCTGCTGTTTCGTCTTGGCTGGTTTCAGCCACCGGGTATGGTTTCCAGGGTAACGGACGGATATCTTTCATCGTCAGCCCTCTCCAGAACCAGCGCTTGCCGACCGTTACCCATATCTTTACCGTTTTAAAAAATTTCGGATAGACGGTTCGGAGCAAATGGGCCTTTGGAATACCGATGAAAGCCGTTGGTCCGCTTTCGCGGAAACACCGGAGCATTCGTTGGATCCCCATGCCGGGATCAACGACAACCGAAATGGCGCCGGTTTTAAAGAGGGCGAATGTCAGCGAAAAAAATGTCAGACCCGGCTTGACCATCAAAATGGTACGAACCCCGCGGCTGATTCCGGCATTTTTCAGTCCGTGCGCGATGCAGTCCGATTCCTGGTCAAGTTGTTGAAAAGTAAGATGAGTATAAGCCACCCGGCCGCTTTGATCCCGTCCCGCGGGGCAGATCACCGCTTTTTTATACGGCTGGATTCTTGCCATCCGTTTCAGATGGAATGAAACATTGATCATGTCATTATGATTGGTATATCCTGAATCTTCCATTAGTAATCCAATAACGCGCTTTGATCAATTCGTCAAACAATAGAATCCTCAGACGCTTCATTCGATTCATTTTCAGCTCTCTCGACTCGTGTGCAAGGGGAAGGGGAGAATCATCCGATTTAAAATCGGACCGGGTTAGGCAGGGTTTCTATTCAAAAAATCCATAATCCGGATTTGAATCGTTTCCGGTTCGTCCTCGAGAACGTAATGACCCGCATCTGAAAACAAATGAACTTCGGCATTCGGAAAGCGACGCTGCCATTCGGCAAGATACGAGGTGTCAAAGACAAAATCGTGTTTTCCCCAGCATATGAGCATGGGGATACGTTTCAGCTTGTGCAGGTTTTCATCCACATTCCTTACCAATCCGTAGCTTTCATCTGTCGGGCTCAAAGGAATATCCTGAACGAACTTCAGGGTTGCGATTCGGTTCTTCCAACAGTTGTATGGGGCGGTCAGGCCCAACCGGGCCTTTCTGGAGAGTCCTTTATGCGATGCCATAAAAGCAGCTCCGAAGGCAAAAAGATTGAAACCAAGAACTGCCGGGATGGCAAGGGGCCAAACATTGCGTACCAGCCGCAGCCGGAAAGGAAGTTTTTTGCCGCCGGGAGGAAAAAAGGCAGCGGTGTTCATTATTACGATCCGGCTTGTTTTCTCCGGATGCTTAACGGCATAGGCCAAGCCGATGACGCCTCCCCAGTCGTGAACCACCAGGGTGATTTTTTTGTTGAACCCGAGATGATCGATAAAGGCCTCCAGATCGTTTATGCGGCTTCTGAGACGGTAGTCATACCGGGTGGTTTCCGGCTTGTCGGACAGGCCGCAGCCGAGGTGGTCCGGCGCGACGACGCGGAATTGTGGGGAAAGCGATCGGATCAGGGACCGGAAATAAAAAGACCAGGTGGGATTTCCGTGAATCATCAAAACCGGTTCCCCCGAGCCTTCGTCGACATAATGAAAGGCGAAGCCGTTTCGCATGAAATAATGAGATTGGAAAGGATAAAGATTACGAAATCCGGAAATATCAATGTCTTGAGATGCTTTTTTAGGAGTGTTCACGGTTTCCTGTAAATTCTTTCAAAATGATCTCCATGGAAAAAAACAAACCGCATGCGGGGATGACTCGGGAGCCTTGAGATTTCGGCGTTGAGAGCCCGCATAACAATTTCTACCACCTGATCCCCAGCATCAGACAGTTCAAACCACTGCCGATGCCGAGAAAACCGTCCCAATCCTCCGGCTGGAGAAATTCGCGTTCGGATGCGATGGCCGCCGTAATCGGAAGGGATACCGATCCGATATTTCCGAGATATTGAAAAGTTGTAAAGTCTTTATTCGCCGGGATTCCAATCGCGTTCAGAATGCTTTTCTGATGAGTTGCGCCTACCTGGTGGCATATGATCTTGTCGGGTTTATCATCGGCCCAGGAGAGTTCTTTTCTAAAACCTTTGAATGTTTCCATACCGAGCGTTACGCCGTTTCGGAGTATGCCGACGGATTCGGTTTCTATCAGGCGGGCTTCATGTGCGCATATATCCGGGTTCAGCCCCCAGGTGCACAGGTTATGATGTTGCGTTGCATTTTTCAGCATGCCGCCGAGTAACCGGTGGCCCCCGGCGGAGAGGGATGGATCGGTTAACAGGACGGCGACGGCGCCCGAGCCGCCGGTCAATGTCGCGATCGTATTTTTGAATACGGTCATGTCTTTTGTTTCATTGAGACGGTCGATGGTTCGATTGATGACCTGGTGGGCCGATTCGCAGGAAACCAGAAGGCCCGCTTGGATCTGACCCAACTCGATCGCGTTTGCCACCTGAACCATTCCGTTCAGAACGCCGAGACATGCATTTGAAACATCATAAACCTGGGTTTTGCGACTCAGACCCAGGCCGTCGCAAACGGCACAGGCTGTGGCCGGTTCCAGATAATCTTTACAAATTCCGCAATAAATGAGGGTATCGATCTTTTCAGGTGAGATACCGGAATTTTCAATGGCCTTTCTGCCTGCGCAAATCGCACCTTCAGACATTTTGTAACCGGGATCCCAGAACCTCCGTTCCCGAATTCCGGTAAGCGCTTCCAGTTGCCCTTTTTGAAGGCGGAGTGCTTTGTAAAGCGGTTCCAACCTGGATTCAAGGTCATCGGATGTTACCACGTTCGGGGCAAGTTCATAACCGAATGATTCAATATAAGCCCTGGAATAAAGCATAGATAAATTACCTTATTATAAATTATCCTAAAAATTAATGAGGCGGAAGCAAGGCATCGGAAAACCGGTTGCCTTGAAAATACGGCGAGAATTAACGGTGAACCGTTTTTATTTCATCTCCGCATCCGAATCGGAGGAACCGTATAAGCCGGTTCACTCAAAGCATCAGCTCCCTGATACGCGCGGCTGATCCACTGGTATCAATTGAATTCCGAAGTTCTCCATTTTATATATATAGAGCCCGTCGACTTTTAGGAATCCGTTTGCCTGAATCGCCGGTACCGGGGTATTCCAAATTTTGGTTACGATCGCTTCGACCTCGATTTTTCTGTTTTCCGGAACAATCTGACCGCGGAATGTCCAGAGATGCGGTTTCTGGTTCAGCACTGCAAACCGGTGGCTGTCGGCGAGATGTTTCCATCGATCCCGCGCGATAAACTTCAACAGTTGGATAAACGATTCGATTCCGAGTGAACCAGGGCATACGGGATCTTGATAAAAGTGGGCCTTAAAAAACCATTCTTCCGGGTTCACTTTCTTGATTCCACGGATAAAGCCCAGTCCAAATGGCCCCCCGTCCGGTACGTACGTTTCAATACGGTCGATCATGAGAAGGGCCTTTGCAGGCATTGATAAAGGAATCGCCCGATCCGGACCGGATGGAGAAAACGGGTCTTCCGGCGTAAAAGGGGGCTCTGTCTTGAAAATGCAGGTACGTTTTCTTTTCAGTTCGCCATCCGTAGGAGAATAGGCGGTTTTCGAGGCGCTTGGAATCCCGATCTGCCGAGCCATCGCATCATTCGTGAAAAAGCCGAAGGCGGTATCCCCTTCATAGATCATCTCATCGGCTTGCAGAACCTGCATGTCGAACTGTTCGATGATCATGTTCGCTGCTTCCGAAACGCGTTTCAAGCGGGCCCGCATGGTCAGGGTTTTTGAATCCGGGAGGACCTCATTATAAATAATCGAATTTCCGCCTAGATTTCTGAACCTTAAATCTTGTCTACTTTTTAATGAAGACCCCAGGTAAGCGGCAAGCCATCCGCAGGGCTGAAATGCGATTTCCAGAAGAACGCACAACGGCATGGAAGGCGTCCGGTTGGCTCGAAAGTACCATGCATCGGGCACCACATCGTACTGCGCTTCAATCCATCCATCCGGCTTTAAAACCCAAGGTTCGGGCTCAATGCGGGTGATCCTGTCAACAAACAGATAGGGCGGTCCCGGAAGCCTGGCGACAAACCGGCCTTCATCGAATACGCTGTATGGAGGCCCGAATGCCTCGGAGGGTTTTCCAGTGGAAAACGCCAGCAGCTTGTTTTTGTCGAATGCGGGCGTTATTTCGGAGGAAGGCGATAGCAACCGTTGAGTTTCAAGACTCGCGTTTTGCCCGGATTTTTTCAGCCTCCAGAACGATTCAATCTCCTCCCGGCTGATCCCGGTCATTTTGATAGACATGCTTTTAAACGATACAATCCGGTGGCCGTCGGCATACATCATCGCATCGGCAATCGCATAGGGTTCGGGATCGTAACCGATTTCTTTTATTTCCACTTCATAGACGACATGCCGGGTGTCCGGTGTCACCGGTCCGCGGCACTTTAATACGGCTTTCACGCCAACAACCGGTTCATAACAGACACCGGGTTTTTCCGTAACCCATCCCATGCGCTGAATAAATACTCGTAACGTATGGTTGCAGCATTCGTACATCAGGGTTCCCGGCATCACCCGGTCATCCTTGAAATGGCAGACAAGAAACCAGTCATCCGGTTGGATATCGGCTTCCGCGCGAATTCGGCCGATTCCGTAACGACCACCGGTCGGATCGAGTTCCAGAATTCGATCGATGAGCTTCATCCGGTCTCCCGGAAGCCTCAGCGATTCCGCAAGCGTGATTCCGTCAAAAGATTTTCCGAAACACTTCGACAGGTCTCCGTATCGAAGCGCCTCCAATGCATCGTCATTATAATTTTCTACAGAAACGGGAGGAAGATCTTTCCGATCAAAAATTTTTTTGCCCTGCTGAGACTGTGTTTCATCGTCGGTTAGAATGATGCCGCCTGAATTTTTTACCTCTTCTACGGTAAAGAATCCTGCGCATCCATCCGTCATGGTAATCAGTGGGGTGTTGCCGATGAGGCCTTCAAAATGAAAGAAAAAAAGGTAAGTATCGGCTTGACGGACAAACTTTTCAATTTCGATTTTATAGCGAATCGTGTCCCCGGGGCGCGGTAGACCTCGGTGGAATTGAACCGTGGCGTCGAGAAGTCGGTAAGTTCGCCTGCCTTTCACCTGGAAATCGATACCCAGGTAGGCGCACAGAAAAAGGTCCGCCTGGCCCGCTTCCACCGATATGCATACGGGAGCGCGGCCGCCATCCAAATACCAGGCTCCGGGCAGAACATCGTGTTCCGTAATCACGCGACCCGCACCCAGTGATCTTTTTTCGCCTTCCACGGAAATGATTCTGTCCACAAGCATCAACGGCTCATCCGGAAGACGTACCCTTGTCTGGTAAGTATCCGCCTCTGAAAATTCGGATCCCAGCACGTTGGCAACGGAACCCACCGCAAATTCCATGCACATATCACGAGAAAAGGCCGGGTCGCGGGTCAAAGGGGAATCGGTTGAAGGCAAAAAGCTCTTCTTGAAAGGTTGATCCGGCGCAGAAGGCGTTGTTTTTGCTTCTGAAATTTTAGCGTGACGGCCCTGGCCGGCAACGATGCCTTCAAGAAGCTGCGTTTGAAAAGCAAACGTTTGAGCGAAGGATCGCATTGTATCCTCGGAAAACTTCAAAAACGCCGCGTGGGCTTCGGAAGTTGCAAGGATATTCTTTGTCATGCAGTTAATCAAATTCGAAATGGGATGATGTTTCAGGTTGCGCGTTGCCGGTTGTGTGTGATCCGTTCCGGGGTCATTATTCAAGTTTGAGCATAAGTCGGAAATCGAAACGTTATCGGATACCGGGGGCAGGGCAGGAGTAAATGCTTTTCCTCCGATGCTCAACGTTATCGCTTTGCCCGCTCTTTCGTTTCGCGGCCGAACCAGTGCCGGTGGATATGCCTGCGATTCATATAACCTGTCAAGGGAAACCGGAACCCGTTCGGCGATCAAGGATCCCAACAGCTTGAGAATGCTCAGGTAACCGTCTTCACCGGGAACACTGGCGGAAACCGCCAGGTGAGGATCTGTGCCAAGAATTTTCCGGATCATCCGGGTGCAGGAATTATTTGGTCCGATTTCCAGGAAAACACGGATGCCGTCCTCATAAGCGCGTTTTATCGTGGATGTAAAATCAAAGCCGGAAACGGCTTGTTTTAAAATCGATTCCGCCGCATTTTCGCTGGTGATGGGATACGACTTTTCAAACGCACAGCTGTAAAAGCGGACACCTTCAGGAGGAGTTGTCGGGAATATATGCAGATTTCGGTAAGCATCCGCAACCGGAGCCACTGCGTCGCAGTGGACCGTTGCGACCCCATCGAGATAAATCGCTTTGCACGCCAGCGTCTGTATGGCTGCTTTCACATGTTCCTTTCTTCCGCCGATTACACACTCATCCGGGGTATTGATTATCAAAAGCCGAGTGGTAGGCCACCGCCTGATTGCCTCTTTTACGATATCCGCCGGACGATTGATCGCTGCGACACACCAATCGACCGTTTCCCCAGGCGGTACCTGCCAGGCTGTTCGTGCGGCATTGCAGGGACCGCATAGCTCCGTTCTAAAAAGACCGGTTTCCCGCATTCTTTTCAGTACTTCAACCCGGTGCCATGCATTCATGGCAAAGAGGCCGATTGATTCACCCAGACTGTATCCAATGACAGCCGAAGGCCGGATGTTCAAATCCATCATGAGGTTGGAAACCAGATCGCCAAAGGCCATTTGACCGAGAATCCGATTCAAAAGATCCGAATCGTTGTTTTCATTTATGTTTTGATCCCAAACCGGTACCGCTGAAGTTTCCCTCGGAATCGGACGGTTCGGGAAAAACAGGGCTTTCAGCTGCTGAGTATCGGAATCCATCTTCCGTAAAATTTCCGGCCATTGAACACCGATCTCTTTCCCCATCCCCGTAAAATGATTTCCGGAGCCGGGAAAGATAAATGCCGTATCCCCATAATTGTGCAGAGGGACCGGTGAATAAGCGATGCCGCCCGAACTGTTCATCCTTTGAGGTACATCCGCCAGAACCGCATTCTTGGCGTCCGCTATGTATCCCTCAAGCTGTGAAGAATTATTTGCAACGATCGAGACCGCATAGCGCTTTCGGGTATTCGGTTTACATTTTAGATACCAGGTATGTGCGGCCAGTTCAATCTCTCCCCCGGGAACGGTTTCTAATCCGAATTCCTGAGAGAATCTTTGAGAGGATGCGGACGGTGCAAGATTCGGGAATTTTTGCTCCGTTCCCGGACTTTTTTGATTTCGCGGCAAAATATCCATTTTGGAATCGGAACATTCGTGCTGCTTATCCGGGGATCCCGGTCGAATATCGGTTGGTTTTTTAATATGACGACAAAGGCTGTCAAGCCCTTCGATTAAAGAAGTTTTACTGTTTCCTTCAATGCAAAAAAGGCCGGACGAGTTAAATCCAAGCGGTTTTTTTCTCTCCCTTGCAACCTTTTCCGGTATCTGGTTCGGGGCCTCATACTCGAAGCTTTCGAGAATCACATGAGAATAATTTCCACTCGTGGTCATGGCTCCGATACATGCTCTGCGAGGGCCTATTTTTCCGTCTTTCAGCCAATATCGCGGATAATGAGGTACATAGAACCGTTGCTTGTTCCATGAATCATTTGCCGGTTCAGCGTCGTTTTTTAGTGGAGGAATGATTTCCTGATACAGGCAGAGGCTGGTTTTGACGACAGCGGCCATTCCGGAAGCCGCCCCCGTATGCCCGATGTTCGGCTTAATGGAACCGACGGCGCAGGGACTCGTTGTGCCGTCGGTGAGATCGCCGAAAAATCTGCTGACGGCCGCCGATTCCATGCGGTCTTCCATTGGGTTTCCGCTGCCATGTGTTTCGATGTATCCGATTGAGGAAGGCGGGACGTCCGAATCTTCAAAGGCCCGTTTTAACGAAAGAATATATGCGTTTGGGGAGAGGGGTTTTTTGTTGATACCGCCTCCGCTTGCCTTTCCGATTCCTCTTATAACGGCATAAATCCGATCTCCGTCCGTTTTTGCCTGTTCAAGAGGTTTTAAAACCAGCGCAGCGGCACCCTCTCCCGGAAGGGTTCCGTCAGCCGATGGGTCAAACGGACGGATTTTATTTTTTTTTGAAAAAGGTGTTACCTGGTTTTTCGTTATAATGCTGCGGATGTCCCCAACAAGATCGATTGCACCGATCAGCACGGCGTCCGTTTCTTTTTGTTGAAGAGACCTGACTCCGATTTCAAGCGCCCTGAGACCGGAGGTTTCTTCCGCGGAAACCGAAAAACTCGGACCCCCGAAACGAAATTCTTTTGCGATTCGACTGGCAATCACACCTCCAAGTGCGCCAAGAGTGCGACTGGCGGTAAGGGGAGGACTGCATGATTCTTTCAGGGATTGCAGCCAGATTTCGGTTTCATCGGGAGATTGATCGATGCGGAATTTTTCTTGCCATCTTCTGATCGAATTGTTCAGGTTCCATCGCAGGTGAAAATTGTTTGCCTCGAAATCATAGTCTATGCCGATGATCGCACTCATTCGAGGACGATATTGTCTGAGGGGAAGCCCCGCATCCTTTATGGCCATGGACGCGACTTTCAGCATCAGCAGGTGTTGGGGGAGTATATCCGGGATTTCACTGGGTGGTATATGAAATTCTCCGATACCGATGGAAAGCTCATCCATATATCCGCCCCACAAATCGGGTTCCCCAAGATACTCCTTTGCAATGTGTTCACATCCTTTCCATCGATTATGCGGTCGTTTTCCGATAATGCTGGTTCCTTTGAAAATCGTTTCCTGAAAATCTCTCAATGAAGACAGACTTCCGAAAACAGCTTCCATACCCACAATTGCGATGGGCATTTGATGATTGTCGCGCCGGATGTTGCATGGCGGTATTGGAGTAACGGTTGCCGAGTGTCGAGAACCGGATAATGGATTAGTTCTGTGGCATATTGTATCGGTAACCCGAAACTTCTCAGGATTCCATTCTTCGATTAACACATGACCGTTGATGCCCCCGAATCCAAAGGCACTGACCGCTGCGCGGCGGGGTTGGTCGGCGTATTTTGTGAGCCACTCCTCCGTATCTGTTTGAACTCTGAAAGGACTGAGATTCAGAGGACTCGATTTCGGCGGTTGTTTGAAGTTTAGAGAAGGCGGAAGGATTTTATGCTTCATTGCAAGCAGGGTTTTGATCATCCCCGCAGCTCCAGCGCCGGTTAAAAGGTGACCGATCATTGATTTGACGGATCCGATCGCGCATCGTTTCCCATCGGATCCGGATTGATTCCATAACTCTTTCAAGCTGTGGATTTCCGTATTGTCTCCGACAGGGGTTCCCGTCCCATGGCATTCAATAAGATCGATATCCGCAGGAGACCAGCGGGCGGATTCGTACGCGTTTGTCATGGCCCGAATTTGACCCTCGCTATCCGGCGCGAGAAGGTTGCCTCTCATGTCATTGGACAGTCCGATCCCTCGGATGACGCCATGGATGGTATCTTCATTTCGTATCGCATCATCCAGACGTTTTAAAACGAGAATCCCGGCGCCCTCCCCGACCACCAGGCCGTCGGCGCTTTCATCAAACGGGGCGCAGCGACCCGAGGGGGAGAGTGCCAGAAGCTGACTGAAACCTACCTGGGTGTACAGGCATTCAGGTCTGGAAGCGCCGCCGGCAAGCATGGCATCCGCCCGATGGGATTGAAGCTCATCGCAGGCGAGTTTTACTGCATAGATCGCGGATGCACATGCAGCATCAAGGGTGTAAGCGCCGCCCCCGAGCTCCAGCGCTTCGGATAGAATCGCAGCAGGGAGTCCGGTTACTCTTCCAGCCATGCATTTTTCAAAACCTATAAGATCATGCTGATTTTTATAGAAGTATTTTTCGGAATCGCCAATAAATTTTTCTTCGATACATCTTTCCAGAATCTTTCTCGTTATCAGGGATGATGAATCGGTTGGAAGGGAAATGGATGCGAGGACAACACCGATGCGTTCTCTGTCCAACGTTGAAGTCACACAACTGGAGAACGCCTGTTTGCCTGCGTGGAGAATCAGGTGATAAAGCGGATCCAGTTCGGTCAGAAGGCCCGCGTCAATCCGGATATTTTTCAAGCCGGCTTGAATGGATCGCAGAATGTCGGCGCGTATGAGACAGGCGCGTTTTGAAATGGCTTTATCCGGAACTAGTCGGGCATCATACATCCGATCCGGTTCGACAAGCCACCTGTCTTCGGGAACCTCGCAGGTCGAGTCGACTTTATTGATAATATTTTGCCAAAACGTTTCAAGGTCGACTGCGCCGGGAAACACCCCACCCATTCCGACCACAGCGATCGGTGTTCTGTTTTTCATGTGATTAGTTCCGCTCAAACAGTGGTGCCTTTGACTTTAAAAAATTGAATATTTTTCAATGGTCTCGCTGAAAGCTTTGAATCGATGGCTTCGGCTGAATCGTCAAATTTCTATATCTAACAAAATTCTTAATGGCAAGTGAGAATAAAAGCTTTCCTTGACGAATCGCTGTTTGGATATTCCATTAAATTTTAGACAACTCCGTTTATTTTGAAGCGCAACAGCGAGCGAATCAAAAATCAGATAAAAAGTCTTTACGGTCGAAGATTCCATGCAGCTTGCCGCAGGGCTTCCATCCTTTTGGTCAATGAGGCAGAATTCCGCAAAAAGTGCGGTTCTCGTTTGTTGCCTGAATTCTATCGATGAAATCATCCCGAAATTTACCTTTTCGGCGATCCGACTCCGGCATTTCCGCTACACCGGGACTCTTCATGTTGAATCGCCGACAATTCATAGCGACGTATCCGGTTTTCGATCAAATCAGATCGTGAAATATCCGGGCAGTCTCCTTCTCAATTAAATTCGGGCTGATATGTTGTTTCTTTTCGGTCCGGGGAATTTTCCCGAAAGAGAAATGGGCGGAGTCCTACGATTAAAATTCTTCTTGAATTTTTAGGATTTTTGTTGCCCATCGGCGCATTATAATGTTAAAAAAAGTTAACAGGAACATTTTTAGAACGTTGGCTGGAAACCTGTTTCGATCAATGGGATGTCTCTTGTCTGATGTCGTAACTTGCCTTGGATCTGATGAAAACGATTGGAGGGAAAAAAGGAGGTGCTCATGGTTCGTCTCGATTTTCTCGAAAAGGCTGAAGTTTTCAAAGGCCTTAATCAAGATCAACTGGCTGCAGCGCGGGATTGTTGTGAAGAAGTGGAATTCAATCCCGGAGACAAAATCTTTGCTGAGGGAGACAATGCGGATAATTTATTCGTCGTGATCAACGGCCAGGTCGATTTGCGTTTCGATCTACCTAAACGTTCCACTTCAGAAGAAAACACCATTTCTTCCATTTCAGAGGGACAAACCTTCGGATGGTCCAGCATGGTGCCACCCCACAAATACACGCTTTCGGCTTACTGTGTCAAGGGATCATGCAAACTGATCAAAGCCGAGAAGGAAAGTCTTGCCCACCTAATTAAAAAAGATGACGAGTTCGGATATCGGGTTATGTCCAACATCGTAGCGATTATCGGAAAACGATTTCACAAGCTCCAGGATAGGGTCACAAAAGACAGGGGAATGATACTGTAAACCGGTTGTGATCCCGGAAAAAAGAGAGTATTCCAGTTAACCCGATCACATCCCGAAAAAAACAAAAGCTTTTCGCAACTTGTATCACCTTCCATATATTATTCATTTAAAGGGGGTATGGGTTGGAGAAAAAAAGGAGGCATATATGGTTCGTCTCGATTTTATCGAAAAAGTCGAGGCCTTCAAAGGCCTGAATGATGAACAAATGACTGCTGTGCAGAATTGCTGTGAAGAAAAAGAATTTCAACGGGGAGACAAAATTTTCGGGGTTGGAGATGAAGCCCGTTATCCGTGGATCGTTATGGAAGGCCAGGTCGATCTTCGGTTTGATTTGCCGAGACGTCCTACGGCGGAGGAAAATACCATTGCTTCCATTGCGGGTGGAAAATTTCTTGGATGGTCCAGCCTGGTTCCACCCTATAAGTACAGACTTTCCGCTTACTGCGCCAGCAGAACGTGCAAGATGATAAAAATTGACAGAACCAAGCTCACCAAGCTTTTCGAAAATGATTTCAAACTCGGGCGGATAATTATGACTAATCTGGCAGTGATTATTGGCGGTCGGTTCAACCAGCTCGAAAATGAAATCGTAAAGCGAAGGGGACAAGATGTAATGAGCAATTGGAAATGGTAATGATTGCGCGTGCACCGTAAAACGCATGTTTTCCACCTTCCGATTCAGCATCAAACAGATTAAAACCCGACAATCATCAATCCTTGCCGGATCCACTAAACTGGAAAATCATCCATGATAAGAAGTTGTTTTTCGCCCCTTTTATTAAACGAAAGGGGCGAAAAACAACAAGGATCGGATCCAATTTTTCCTTCCGATATTTCCTATATGAGACACAGCCGTTCATGGTCCAAGCCCTCTTTAATCCTTGATGATGATAGTTCGACTTGCTTTATTGCAGCCCGTCGCGGTAGAAGTCGGCAGGTTGTGAGAAATTACAACAGGGGTCCCGCCGAGTTTCGGCCGAAAATCTCATTCTGAAAGAAATGAACCATACTGAAAATTGAATCCGGCCGGTCTTGAATCTTGTTACAAATATTATTAAACAATTCATGAAGCGCCTGGACGAAAGTTTCCCCGACCGCTGAAATAATTGTAGCCCATGAGTTTATAAAGATGATTTTCACAATTTTCCTTTCCAATCGGTTGAAGCTTTCGAATGTTCCTCGGAATCTCCGGAAAACAATCATTGAAAGGCTGACATTTCGGAATCCTCGCTGGATTGAAAATGAAAGAATGAACCGGTGGAATCGTAACACTCCCAAGTTATTGCGGTTCTATGAAAACACCAAGGACGGATGCCTCATGATTCCTCGCGGTTATATTCGGCAGTTGATATATTTGTGCAGGCGATATCGGATACCTTATCAGATCGAAGATCACCGCCATGTCCTGAAGCCGGTGGATTTTGTTTTTTGGGGCCGATTGAAACCTTTCCAGCAAGAAGGTGTCAATATCATGCTTTCAAAGGATTTCGGCACCCTGAGTGCACCGACGGGTTCCGGAAAAACCGTGATGGCTCTTTACATGATTGCTCAGAGAAATCAACCGACCATGATCATCGTTCACACAAAAGATCTGGCGTTCCAGTGGATTCATCAGATTCAGAGTTTTTTTAGAATCCCTGAAAATGAGGTCGGTTTTATCGGGAGCGGAAGATATGAACTAGGGAAGGCGATCACAGTGGCCCTGGTGCAAAGCATTTATAATTGTGCCGAAGAGGTCTCCCGGCACATTGGCCATTTGGTGGTTGATGAGTGCCACCGGACCCCCAGCCGAACGTTTACGGAAGCTGTAACCATGTTTAATTCCAAATACATGCTGGGTCTGAGTGCAACGCCTTGGCGAAGAGACCGGCTGTCCAGATTGATATTCTGGCATCTTGGAAGTGTCTATCATGAGATAAAAAAGTCTGATCTGATCGAAAGCGGAGACATACTTTCTCCGGAGATTATTTTTCGAGAAACCGATTTCAAGCCTTACAGCGACCCGATAAAAGAATACAGCAAAATGCTTTCGGAGCTAACCGCGGACGACAAGAGAAATCATCTCATTGTTTCGGATGTCGCACAGGAGGTACGGAAGAACGGCGGTGTCAATCTGGTTTTGTCAGACAGGAAGACTCACTGCGAAACATTAAAGGCTTTGTTACAGTATCGGTTTAAGGTGTCATCCGAACTTCTAACCGGCGACCTTACCGACAGTCAGCGGAGAAATGTTGTGAATCGATTGGAGAACGGACAGACCAGCGTTCTGATCGCCACCGGGCAATTGATTGGAGAGGGGTTTGATTGCAAGTCGTTATCAACTCTTTTTCTTGCCACTCCCGTAAGATTCAGCGGGCGAGTATTGCAATATCTGGGAAGAGTCCTCAGGCCCGCCCCTGGAAAGGAAAAAGCAAGGGTCTATGATTATGTAGATATAAATGTTGATGTTCTGAGATCCGCTGGCCAAGCAAGGCAAAATGTTTATGTGGGTTGATCGACGCCTTCTTGCACCTCCGCTATAACGAAATCATTTAGCAATCTGTGAACCGTCTGTCCTCTCCACTTGCCTTTGCCTGAAAATGTCGGAAGACCAAGAGACTCCAATTGCTGTGCGATTTTTTCGTAGCTCATTTCCTTTGATCGCAAGTCTCGGATCGTGTCTATCACTTTTTGACGATCAACCGCGACGGAATCAGAGGCGTTTATTTTTTGAGGGGGAAAGGTTTTCGATTCATATGAAAACCCGGAAGCAATTTCTTCAGCCGGTGCTGAAATGACCGTACCCATCATTTGTTTGATGGAGCCGGCGATACTTTCCAGCATATCGGCTTTACGTTTTTCAGCTTCTGCTACTTCCTCTTTGGCCGCTGCGACACGTTTCTGACTCTCATTGATGTTTTCAAGCAGACTTTTGATCCCTGCAACCGTTTCTTCGATAAAACTCGATAAGCCGGGCGTCACGGATGTTTTACATGATACGGGTCTTTTTTTATCGTTGCCGGTTCGCCTTTCGAAACCGTTATATTGGTTGATGCCGTAAGGTCTTCGAGTTCTTTCAAAGCGCTTATCTTTGCCGCTTCGATAATTATTAGAAAAATCATTCATTACAACCTCCTTAATCGCTTTTTTCAGCCGGGCAGCAAATCAGCCGCGGTTTCTTAACGCGTTGACGCTTCGTTTGTTTGAAAATTTCAAGTTCGGTAATAAAAATCATTTTTTGCTGAAAATTTAAACAAAAACTTTCATATATCTTTTTTAAACCCATGATATTACGGCTGTACCGATTATAAGAAGAACAATACCAAAGAACCGATAAGTCTGATCTGAGGCTCTATTTAAGTACCAATCCCTCATTTTTTCAAAGCATTTTTTTGGATTGAAAAAAAATAGCAATCCTTTACCGATGCCGATAATTCCGATAACAACCATAAACCAGGGGTGGCGAATCTGAGGAGCAGACAATAGAATGAAAAGACTAGCGATGATGATCACGACGGAGGGGATTTTCTCATATATCCCTTCTAAACTCAGTAGTTTTTTGAGCAGGTTTCTGGATTCTGTTGTGTAAAGTATAAAATATGATCCTGATATAATCCAAAGCAAACTGATTGCATAAAGAAATCCTTTCATAAACGATCTACTCCTGTTTTTAATGGGTGTAGAAAAAAGGTGGATGGTTTATTAAAAAACTCATCGGCGAGAGTGTATTTTATTTTAGGCTGGATAGATATGATAATAAACACCTTAATTGTGAATGCGGGTGGTTAAAATTTGAAAAAGTCAACCTGCTACATAATGTTTTTTCCAGGGCGTGCTTCTATAAACAAATCGAGTTCAGGCCGTCTTCATGCAAAAGAGAAACGTATCAATCCGGAACATAAAAAATGCTTTTTTTGTTCAAATATTTCATTGGAATACAGGTTCCTGACGTATTCCTGCGGATAATTCCGCGTTCCTGACACGTTTTTCTTGAAAATGGAAAAATAAAAGGTCTTGCAAGGGTCTCGATTCCTTGCCGCGAATTGTTCACGGAGCATTCGGCAAACTTAAAAAACGGCTGTTCAGCTCACAATTTTCAAAATGGATTGTGACATCGGATAGTTCATGGTTCCATGAAATCTATGCCGATTCGGTTGACCGGGTTAAAATTGTGGTTATTGATTCGTAAGACAATTTGAATCGTTTTAATTTGACGGACTCGAAGCAATCGGACAATATTTGTCCGGTTTCTTGCCAAAAAATGTTTTTTCCCTTTTACTTATCTTTTTCATCGCTTATCGTTATTCAGGAAAAACTTAAACGATGATCCAATTCACATCGTTTTTCCACCTGCAAATCATGAATTAAAGAGTTGACTGCTTCGGTTATTTCCTCCAGGACATTGTTTAAACAGACCACCCGGTCCGGATGGGTTTTTTGGTCGGCAAGTACTTGTATTTTATTTATAATTTCTTCAATTTCTTTCATATCGTTTTCCCCCTGATAGACACGCCAAGAACCTTCGAGATTTCTTGGTATAAAGAAGTCCGATACCCAACCGATTGAATTCCGAATTCATTTTGGAGAACAAAATGATTACCCTAATAATTTGAAAGCATTCAGAAGTTTATCAGAGTGAAATTAATTCTTGCTAAAAGTGTGCCAGTTAATTGTTTCTAAATATTAGCTGAAATTTTAAATGCTTATCGTGAGCCCATGACAAAAAAGGCAATTATATGCAAAAAAAATATGTAATGAATATGCCTGTTTTGTGAAAAAAATTTCATACGGTGGGGCCACCTTCCTATTTCCTTATTATTTACTTTTTCGCGCAACCTCTGTGAGCATTTGAAACTGATCACGTTTCTTTCCGAGAGCATCATATCTTCGCCGGTTGCGGGATTTCTACCCTTTCGTTCCTTTTTTTTATTTACGCACAATTTGCCAAAACCGCTGATCAGGACATCATCTCCATTTTCAAGCGTCCTTTTGATGATTTCCAGAAGTGTTTCCACCAGTTCAGAACTCTTTTTTTTGGGGAAACCGAGGCGGCTATGAACAACATCGATTATCTCAGCTTTCGTAATCGTCATAGGAAAATATTCCCTCCTCAATAAAAGAATAAGATCCACTAATGATTAAATTTTATACGGCGATATACCTACTTTTAAGACTGTATTTTGTCAAGATCTTATGGTAAATAAATTGAACGGTATTTTCATATCGGTGGAGAAAACGATGAAAAAATATTATGTTCCAAGCATCGGCACCTTATATCAAATGTCCTTGGACTGGTTTGCTGAAAAACTGATTGATAGTGATGGAAAAGAGATTTTGTCCGACGAAATGGAATTGAATGAAGTTGCAATTCTCGTATTTCGCAGTGGCACCGGAACCACCAAAACTACGGTCAGACGAATCGAATAATTCAGACTCGTGTCAATATAAGTCGCTTAATTGCCAGATATCCCAAAAAGAACGTATAATATCTTTTGCCGATCGATTAATAACCGAATCAAGCCTTACAGAACATTTATTACCCGGGAATGCACCGCGGATTGGCATTCCTTTGGCGGTGGGAATATATTTTTTCGTCATCTCGGTGTCCCGCGATCCAAAGCGATGGAAAGAAAAATATGATCGGAGCGATTGCAGGTGATATTATTGGTTCTGTTTTTGAACACCACAACATAAAGACCACTTCATTTCCTCTTTTCAGCAACTTTTCAAGGTTTACCGATGACACGGTTCTGACGGTAGCGGTTGCCGATTCAATCTTAAGAAAAATCGATTACGCAACATCATTCAAGCATTTTGGGAAAAGATATCCCCATGCCGGATATGGGGGCGCTTTTTTTCGATGGATACATTCCACCGGAACTCAGCCTTACAACAGCTGGGGAAACGGATCTGCCATGAGGGTCAGCCCGGTTGGCTTTGCATTTAAAACAATCGATAACGTACTTGGAGAAGCGAAAAAAAGCGCAGAAGTAACGCATAATCACCCGGAGGGGATAAAGGGTGCTCAGGCAACGGCATTGGCAATTTTTTTGGCTCGGAGCGGAAAAAGTAAAGAAGACATCCGAATCGAAATCGGTGATCGATTTGCCTACGATCTTCATCGCACCTTAGACGAAATCAGACCCGGTTATCGTTTCGATATATCCTGTCAGGGGTCGGTACCCGAGGCCATCATCGCATTTCTGGAATCAGATAATTTTGAAGATGCGGTTCGGAAAGCGATATCAATCGGAGGCGACAGCGATACAATTGCCTGTATTGCGGGTGGAATCGCCCAGGCATTTTATAAAACGGTGCCGAAAGAAATCGTCTCTGAGACAAGAAAACGGTTGCCGAATGAATTTTTAATCGTCCTGGACCGGTTCCATTCAAAATATTTATCAGATAAGAATCATTTGGAGTAGCCCGGATATATTATACAATAGCCACGGGGATCGGCAATCAAGGCTTAAACGCTTTAAAAAGTGAGGCATCCATGACCGCTTCATAACCGTTTAACCGGGCAACCACCTCATGATTCGAGCCCAGGAAAGTAAAATCTCCTGTCATTTTGTAATCGGTGGCTTTTGTCAACTTGAGTACGGCAGTCACTCCGTCTGAAGGAAAGTCGATGCAATACTGGCGGTATGAAGCGCTGTAACTCGGAAGCGAAACCATTCCCATCTCTTCATAGCACCACAGAGTCGCCATCTGAAAGGCGCAATCAAGAACCAGGGGGTCCGCTATCCATTTGCTTCTCAAGGGATCGGTAATCCATTGATGAGGCGGAGGCGCACAGGATACCTTTGCCACCATTCCATGGGATGAGCAACTGATTATTTTCTGTATCCCGCGAAGATTGGAACCGTGAAAAA
>JAHDSC010000042.1 GCA_018432925.1 Desulfobacterales bacterium
ATTTTTTTGAAGTATGTTAAATCTGTAGTATGATAAAAACCAATCGTTGCAATGATAAACAAAAACCATGCGGGCTGAAATCATTCGAGATCCTGTTTCCGAATTCAGTCAAGGAACAAACCGATCCGTGTTACCGCTTTACATGTTTCTCAAGGAAGCCTTTTTAAATATGTCTTTCCGAGTGTGCCCGATGAAATACAAACTGTTCTTTATTATCGGATTGTTTCTGGCCTCCGCTTTTTTCCCGCCGTTTCAAGCATTGGCGCAAAAAGAAGCCGCTTCTCCGGCGCTTTCGATTTCCAGAGGCCTGATCATTAAGGAAGCGGTTATGTGCGAAGGAATAAAGGACTATCGCCCGCAGTGCCAGGCGATTGTCTTTTCGGTTGAAATCGGTCAGGTCTCCTGTTTCACTTCCTTTGACTCCGTGCCTGAAAAAATGTTCATTTATCATAATTGGTTTCACAGAGATAAGCTCAGCACAAGAATCCGATTGATCCTTCAACCTCCTCGTTGGTCGACTTTCAGCAGCATTCAACTTCGAGAAACAGACAAAGGCCCATGGCGCGTGGAAATCACCGATTCGGAAGGAAACGTTCTTCGTATCCTTAGATTCAGCATCACGGACTGATTGACAATGAATCATTTTTGGCTCTTTTTTTCGGGCGTCCGCTGGCAGGATGTGGTCGATATCTCTCTGAACAGCTATATCCTGTTTCGTCTGTATGTTCTTTTCCGGGGAACCAAAGTATTTCATGTGCTTTTTGGAATCGCCCTGCTTTGGTTTTTTCAGAGACTCTCCGTTTCTGTAGGTCTGATTGTGACGAGTTGGGCCATCCAGGGAATTACCACAATTGCCGCTCTCATCATCGTTGTAGTCTTCGGAAATGAGATTCGCAGCGTTCTTCAGGCCAAAAGGTTGAAGACCATACTTTGGGGATTTCGCCGCAAAACGGCGGATACCCCTGTCGGAATCATCGTTGAAAGTGTATTTGAGATGGCTCGTAGGCGCATCGGAGCCTTGATTGTTCTTCCGGACAAAGAAGATTTGAAAGAAATCCTCCAAACCGGAGTGCCTTGGCACGGGCTGGTATCTAAAGAAATGATCACCAGTATTTTCTGGCCGGACAACCCGGTCCATGATGGCGCCGCTGTGATTGAAGGCGACAGGATTACCGAGGTCGGAGTGATCCTTCCGCTTTCCATCCGAAAAGACCTTCCTTCTTATTACGGAACTCGTCACCGGGCGGCGATCGGACTGGCGGAAATCACAGACGCACTGGTGCTCGTGGTATCCGAAGAAAGAGGAAGTGTGACGATAACAAAGGGTTCCAAGGTCATTCCGATCAACCGGAAAGACCAACTCAAGGAAATATTACAGGAACACGCCGGCATCGTCGCACGACAGGATGAATACTTGAAAAAAGAAAGAGTCCGGATCGGCATCGCTGCTTTTGCCTCCTTTCTATTCGTTATCGGTATTTGGTTCAGCTTCTCGCGTGGATTGGAAGCATTGACAACTCTGGATGTTTCGATCGAATATATGAATCGAGATCCCGGAATGGAGATTTTAGATGCTTCTGTAAATTCCGTCAATGTGAACCTGAGCGGATCAGGGGCGCTCATCAAATCGATTCGACCGGAGCAGGTGAAGGTGCGATTGGACTTGGGCCGAGCGGTGGCAGGAAAAAACACCTTTACCATTCGACCGGAAAATATTTCATTGCCGCCCGGGGTGAGTTTAAAAAGCGTGAAACCTCAGATCGTGGATGTGAACCTTTTTGTTCCGACAAAAAAGGAGCTGCCCATACAAGTGGACTGGGTCGGGAAATTACCTGCAAACCTGATTCTCGTGGACGCAAAGCTTAATCCGGCGACTGTTCAAGTGGTCGCAAGAAAGCGAACCTTGGAAAACACTACAACGATTTATACGCAAAAAGTAAGCCTCAACGGGATTCAAGAAAAAACCGGCCCAATCACGGTCAATCTGGCGCTTGATCCGACATTATTTAAAATTGCACCCGAATCGATGGATAAAATTACCATCGATTATATATTAAAAGAAAAGGCCCGTTAAAAAACAGCTCGATACCTTCCAAACCGGTCCTGCCCACCATCACGGGAATCGAATCTCAGTTCCCTAAATAAACGGGACCGGAAAACAGCCCCATCCCCGTCATCATTTCAGGCGATGGCCCGCTCAGAGGCGATTGAATCATGGCACAAATCTTCTGGTCGGGCCTATCGCACCCTGCCTGATTAAGGTGTGAAACAAAATAGACCACGAGATCGACCTTCATTCCAAATTAGAAGATTCCGGTCCAACTTCATTTCCTTTCGAAAATGCGATTATTTTTGTCTTCAACATGATTCTATACCCTCGAGAATCTGAGAAAACCGATTCGAAGAATAATCCTTTTCAACATTAATATTTCGGCATTACATGCCGATATTAATATTATTATTTGTTGATGAACGCATAAGCTTATACTCATTATCCTTATATGATAACGCGTAGGTTCTGGTCGCGCCGGCAGATGAATGAAAAGCACTTTAGACTCCAAAAACTTGCCGATTTTGCTCCCTGTTTTAGCCTTTTCTCTGGTTCTCATGATATGGGAACTGATGGTTCGTGTAGGCTGTTGGAGTACCGATGTTTTTCCGGAGCCGTTACGAGTCATTATCAGCATGGGGGAACTGATTTCCGACGGCACTCTTTTTAAGCATGTAATTTCCAGTCTTTTCCGAGTCACCATCGGTTTCTACCTGGCCATTGCACTCGGAATCCCTCTGGGTATGCTGTTGGGCAGACGGGAGATCGTTAAGCACCTTTTTAACCCGGTCATTCAATTTTTACGTCCCATATCGCCGCTTGCCTGGATTCCTCTTTCAATGCTTTGGTTCGGTATCGGTGACAAACCGGCTGTTTTTTTGATTTTTTTATCCAGCTTCTTTCCTCTTGTAGTTTCGACCACAGCAGCGGTAATTTCCATCAATCCGGTATTTTTCCAGGTCGCTGCCAACTTTAATTTCAACCGATTGGAAGTCATCACAAAAATAATCATTCCGGCGATTCTTCCCTCTATTTTCACCGCGTTGCGCATTTCTCTCGGGATTGCATGGCTTGTTGTCGTTGCGGCAGAAATGATCGCCGTCAAATCCGGACTGGGATACCTGATCCTTGACTCCAGAAATGCGCTTCGAATGGATTATGTGATCGATGGAATGATCGTTATCGGAGCCATCGGATTATTTATCGATTTTTTCATGAAGCGGCTGGGGCGAATCGATTCGGTGTTTTGGGCTTCGGCTACCCGGTAGCGGATGATAACATGGGTCATATCGTAATTGAAAACTTACGAAAAGAATATTCAAATCGGAGGCATTTTTCACGATCTCCGGGCTCCAATCCGGCCGAATACAGGGAAATCATTCGAGTTCTAGACGATATCAACCTCGAGTTTGAAGATGGAGAAATGGTCAGCATCCTCGGGCCTTCCGGTTGCGGCAAATCGACCCTGCTCCGAATCATCGCCGGCTTTGACAAGGCAACCTCCGGCAGTATCCGTATCGATCAGAAGGAGGTTAAGGGGCCCAGTCCGAACCATATCTTTGTTTTTCAGCACAGCGCCCTTCTTCCCTGGATGACCGTCCGGCAAAACGTCGGACTAGGTCTTCGAAATATAGAAGATAAGGCAAGAATGGAAGAAAAAATAAAGGAATATATCGAGATGGTTGAGCTGGGAGGCTTTGAACACCACTATCCCTATCAACTTTCCGGCGGAATGCAGCGTCGTGCCGAACTGGCTCGCGCGATCGCCGCTAATCCGGACGTTCTCTTCATGGATGAGCCTTTCACCGGGTTAGATTTTCTGACGCATATGAGATCAAGGGAAGAAACCGTCAATGTGCATGAGTATATCGGCAAGACGATTCTTTTCGTAACCCACGATATTGATGATGCCCTTATTATGGGAGACCGAATCGTCGTTCTGGGCGGGAAACCTTCCCGTGTGAAAATGGAGCGTACGCTTCATTTTCCCCGCCCTCGGGATTTCGAAAAATATCCTGAACTTGGTAAACTTCGGAGTGAAGTGTTCTTGATGCTGGGTGTTCCCTATGCCGTTTAAAGAAATCGTCAAGTCCGGCGCCAACCGGCTCTCAAGTGGTGTTTCAAGGATACCGTTCGGTTGGCGAATCGTTGTCGGGGCATTGGGATGGTTGATTCTTATCTCCGGACTTCATTATCGGTTCAACCTTGAGAATGAAAAACGCGATACCGTGAATATCGGATACATGCCGGTAATCGCCAATCTGGCATGTCCGCTTCTTGACGATGCGACCCGCACGGGCAAAGGAGTTCGCTTTTGTTCCACCAAGTTCGCGTCCTTTGCCGAACTGGCCGAAGCGATACGCAACGATCATATACAAGCAGCCTTTATGATTGCTCCGCTGGCAATTGTCCTGCGGCATCAGGGCGAGGATGTCAAAATTGTTGCGATCGGCAATCGTCACGAAAGCACGCTTGTCGTCAGAAAAGATTTGAATGCAAAGGTCTTTGCCGATCTTGCGGGAAAAACCCTTGCGGTACCGATGCGTTATTCGGGTCATTATATCGGCATCCGGCAGATGATTGAGAAACATTCTCTCTACGAACCGATTCAAGTGGTTGAAATGAATCCTCCGGATATGGCATCCGCATTGGCTTCAGGATCGCTGGACGCCTATTTTGTGGGAGAACCTTTCGCGGCCAAAACGGTTAAAAACGGGAATGCAAGCGTTTTGTTTTATGTAGAAAATATTTGGGAAAATTTTATCTGCAACCTCTTATTGGTAAAACATGAATTTATTGAGAGCAATCCCGAACTGGTTAAAATTCTGGTTCAGGGAACTGGGCGTGCGGGTATATGGGCAAAAAACAACGTCAAGGCGGCCGCCCGGATCGCGGCCGATTACTGGAATCAACCGGTCGATCTGATTGAATATGCGCTCACGACACCGAAAAATCGCATCGTGTTTGATCATTTTGTGCCCAAAAAAGATGAGATTCAGCGGATTGCCGATCTGATGGTGCGCTTCGATTTATTAAAAAGCAACAACATTGCCGGCCTGGTTGAAGATCGGTTTGCCCGAGAGGCGGATTTGCAAGGAATTTCCGATTTAAAAAGCATTTTGTGTCCGTCGCCGGGTGATTCGGAAATTTTGGACGAAAAATAAACATGAATAAAAATTTCGATGGGCAATCCTTAAAAATAGAAAATTTCCAATGCGTCGAACTGCCCTTTTGGGAAACAGAACTCGGTTTCGGATCATTCATTTGATATCGAACGAAGATATGCGGGGAGACATAAAATGGCAAGAATTGTTGCAGGGATTTTTCTTTCTCTGGTGTGGATCGGCGCTTTCTGCTGTCCGGTGCAATCCCTTGCCGAGACAAATGTCAGTGGCATGATAAACCAGCATGTTCAATGGATACCAGCGAACAGCCCTTATGTTATTCAAGCCGACACAATTATATCCAAAGAAGCGACCCTGACAATCATGCCCGGAGTATTTGTTCGGTTTTTAAAAAATTGCGATTTGATCGTTAAAGGAGGTTTGAAAGCTTCCGGGGCCACATTGGATGGATGTAAAGATGTTTATAATTACGAAGATTTAAAAATGGATACGGAAAGCGACTGCATTTTAACAGGGTGCGTTTTGACGGATCTCAACTTACAAGTTTGCTCTTCCGCCGTGAAAGTCTCTCATTGCCTGATCATGAACCGCAACGGCAGCGGAATAACCATCGGGCGTGGTTCGTACCCCATCATACAATGGAACGATTTCAGGGAAAACAGTTACTACGCGGTTTACAGTGAGGTCGAAACGGTCATCGATCTTCCTCATAATTACTGGGGTGATCCCGGAGGTCCATCTATTTCTGGAACCGGAATCGGGGAGCGAATTAATGGAAAAATGAATTTTTCGCCTTTTGAAACCCTGGAAATTAATGAATTTGTCCGGCTGATTGACATCGGACTCAATACAGACACCGCCGAACCCGGTGGCAGGATTGCCTTCGAATATGAAATCGGAAATTACAGTTCTCGTGATCAGGAAATTATTCTGGGAGCCACCATAATTCGACCTTCATCCGCGCCGTTAAATGATAAGGCGCATGATATCCGGTTGACTATAAAACCCGGGACAAACAGCCAAAGCAGATCTTTTGATATCCCTCTTCATTCACCGGACGGCCTCTACGATGTTCTGTGGGGTGTCATGGATGAGAAGATGAGTCGATATCACGGCTTTATTCGTCTGCCTGGAATGTTTGAGATCCGCTCGAAATAAACCCTCTATCCCCGGCAATTCGGAATCGTTTGCCTGCTCCCGGGAAAACAGCGGCACGGGATGATTTATTTGCTCCTTCCAAAAAAGAAATCCGTCTGTTCTTTATAACCCGGCTATGTTCTCATTTTTCCGGTAGCTCAAAATTTCTCTGGCCAGGTTCATATACTGTGCTGCCGCGGAACTCTGTCTGTTATAACAGGCGACGGGCATGTTCATGATCTGTGATTCTTTTACTTTTACATCAAAATCGATTTTCGTGCGGAACGTCTTTTCTTTGAACCGATCGCTCAATTTTGTATAGATCAGCTTTGAAGAAGGGCTTGCGCCATCATACATGGTGATCAGTATTCGATAATCAATTCCCGGATTGGTTTTTGCTTTAATCAAATCGATAATTTTTACGACCCGATTCACCCCATGTGCGGACAAGTATTCGCATTGACTTGGAATAATTGCCAAATGCGAGGCCGTCAAAGCGTTGAGCGTGAAAAACTCAATGGAAGGGGGCGTGTCGATTATTATATAATCATATTCCTGTTTAATCAGGTTTAATCGATCTCTTAATATGTATTCGAAATTTGTCATCCCGAAGTATTTTTTATTTAATAATACCATGTTCTCATTGGAAGGTAACAATCGCAAGTTTTCATACCGGGTATCGATGATCATTTTTGACAAATCGTTTCGATTGCCCTGTAAAACCTCGTAAAATGAATGAGTATTCGGGTATCCCAAAGATACCGTCAGGTTTGATTGAACATCAAAATCCACCAACAAAACACGTTTTTTCAACAGGGAGAGCGAAAGTCCTAAATTCAGACATGTGGAAGTTTTGGCCACCCCTCCTTTTTGATTGCTGACGGAAATGATGTTGTCCAATCCACGGTTTTCCATCGCGGCGCTCAAATTCAGAAAAGGAATTTCATGGGTCCAAAACGGCCTGCACACATTGAATACATGTTGGCACTTGGAACATCTTGCCTTGAAATTCGGTTTGTTCGTCCGATTTTCGTCCAGGTTAAACGCCGTCTTGCAGTTTTCACACCTTATAATCATGTTAATCCCTTCTCAATTACCTTCAGGATGCATGTGGTAATTATCGCATAATCCGTTGGATGGTTTTTGAAATTTCACGTTCATTCAGAACCATATCCGCAACGCCGTTTTGGATGGCGTTATGAGTCAAATTCGGATATACGCAACATTTCGTGTCCTGAGCGATGGTTATTCCGAATTTCTCTTTAATTCTGGCCAAGCCGTCTGCGCCATCATCACCCAGGCCGGTCAACAATACCCCGATGGTGTTTTGTTGAAAAATTTCGGCCGCCGAAGAAAAAAGCAGATTCAGGGGCCGATGGACCCCTTTGTCCAATTTCACACGAACTTCTCCTTTGGCATCGAGATGCAGACTTAAAAGATTTTCGTTGGAGCTAATATAACAAACACCCTGCTCCAGAACGGAACCGTTTTGAGCAGTTTCGATCTTCCATGGCACATATTCGTCGAAATGCTTTACAAATGAAGAGATGATCTTCGGAGAAATCTCCTGAACAACAACCAAAGCGGTTGGAAGGGTCGGAGGAAGTTTCGTGAGCAAGCGAATGACGGTATTGGGTCCGCTTAAGGTGGTACCCAGGGCGACAATGTAATCCAGGGGATGGAATCCGTAACGGTCGCCGAGCCGCCCCTTCGGGTCCCACTTGGGAATGCGAACCCTGCGAATATTTTCTAAATTCACAGAACACGCGATTTTGATGCGATCAATTATCCTTTTTTTTGATCGATCGATGTCTTCCGATATGGCGCCGGAAGGCTTTGGAATGAAATCCACTACCCCCAGCCGCAGGGCATCAAAGGTGATCGCGCCATCACTGAAAAGAGAACTCAAAATCACGATAGGGACAGGCGACTCAATCATAATATGTCGAATGGCACTCAACCCGTCCATCACCGGCATGTCGATATCCAGCGTCACAACATCCGGACGAAGTCTTTTTATCTTATCCAGGCCTTCCATGCCATTGCGGGCGGAATCCACAACCTGTATCCCGGAATCCGATTCCAGGATTTCCGTAAGCGCTTTTCGCATGAATGCAGCATCGTCCACCACCAGAACTTTTATCTTTTTATTCGCTTTCATCCGCTACCTGACTCCTCGAAGGATCTGCTCAACGATTTCAGTCTGATTGGCCTGGTAATCAACGAATTGCTCCCTCATGGCTTCTTCCAGAGGAAACGGAATCATGCAGGATGCAAGTTCCTGGATAATAACTCGACCGTTATTTTCCCTGATGCTTTGCAGTCCTTCCATATTTCCCACTTCTGCACCGGACAATAAAACCACGAGAGCATTTTCAGAAAAAACATCCGCAATCGAATGGAGAAATGAATCGAGACAGCCGCGTCTCGGTTCGATTTCAGACAAAGGATCTTCCAATAAAACCGAATAGATTCCTTGCCCCGAATTTAAAACCAGAGAGTAGTCATGGGTTCCCAGATAACATCGGTTGCACAGAAGCGGAGCATCACTTTGCAAAGGCGATACAATGGTTCTACTGATCTTATCCAAGTAATCGGATAATGGCGCTACAAACTCCTGAGGCATGGTTTGAAGAAGCAACAGGCATGCCTTCAGATCCGAAGGCAAAAGCGGTATCAATCGGATCAATTCAGCATATCCGCCGATACCCGAGCTTATAACCACCAAACGTTCACATGGCGTCTGAAAACCGGTTTCCTTTGCTTCTTTAACGACCATTTTCGGTTCTTTCACTCTTCTGAAATGATGGATCTTGGCATTGGCGGCGATGCGAATTTTTTCAATTATCTTCTGCTTCTGGTTGGACATCTCTTCATTTTTTACCGGCTTGTTAATAAAATCAACCGCTCCCAGACGCAAAAATTCAAGAATATTTTTTTGAGACCC